>MNIJ01000194.1 GCA_001919715.1 Acidobacteria bacterium 13_1_20CM_58_21 | reverse complement strand
CGTTGGGCATACAAACCAATCCGGAAGCCTTGCTTTCCATGATCGAAAGGGAATTGGCGGCAGGCTATCAACGCATCAAACTCAAAATCAAGCCTGGCAAGGATCTGGAATTTGTCGCCGCGGTTCGCAAGCGCTTTCCCGCCGTGCGGCTCATGGTGGATGCGAATTCCGCATACCATCTGGAAGAGGCCGCTCACTTGAGGGAATTCGACGCTTACGACCTCATGATGATTGAGCAGCCGCTCGCCTGGGATGACATTTTCGATCATGCCAAATTGCAATCCCAAATGCGTACACCCATTTGCCTCGACGAGTCCATTCACAACGCCAGCCACGCTCGTGCCGCGATTGAGTTAGGTGCTTGCCGGATCATCAACATCAAACTCGGGCGTGTCGGCGGTCACAGCGAAGCGCGCCGCGTTCAGGAAATTTGCCGGCAGCGTTCCATACCGGTATGGTCCGGCGGAATGCTGGAAACCGGGATCGGGCGCGCCCACAACATCGCCATGTCTTCGTTGCCGGGCTTCACACTTCCCGGTGACGTTTCCGCCAGTCAGCGCTACTGGGATGAAGACATCATCGAGCCGGAGGTGGAGATCACTCCGAAAGGAACAATCATGGTGCCCACCATTCCGGGTCTGGGGTATTCCGTGCGCCGGAAGCGCATCGAGCACTTAACGGTGCGCCAACACGTGTTCCGCGCCAAAAATGGAGAAGGTTCCGTGGAAGGAGCGGCATAGGATGAGTGAGCGCCATCCTATTGCGCGCCGGATTACGCGGCGCGAAGCGATCAAGTCCAGTGCGGCGGCCGGGGCCATTGCCGCTCCTTTCCTCAGCAAAGGACGGTATCTCCTATTTCCGGACTCCAACGCGGAGTATTCATCACGCGCGGTCGAACTGGTTGGCCGAACGACGGTCATCGACATGCTCAGCCCGTTTGCCATCAGCCCTTCGCGCCATGCGCAAATGTTTGCACACCCGGAGACCTTTACGCCCTCTGACATCCAGCAATTCCGCAGCTCCGGCATCCGCGTTTTTCACATCGCCATTGGCAACGGCGGTCCCGACGCCTACACCGAAAGCCTGCAGTACTTCGGGCTCTGGAACGGATTCATCGCTCATCACGGGCAAAGCCTGATGCGCATCGATAGCCTTGCCTCTTTCGATGAGTTGAGGAAATCCGAGAAGATCGGCGTGCTCTTGGGTCTGCAGAATTCCGAACACTTTCGTGGTCCGGACGATGTTGATTTGTTCTTCAGCCTGGGGCAGCGTGTTTCGCAGCTCACCTACAATTCGCGCAACCTGATCGGCAACGGTTCCACCGAGCGCCGCGACGACGGCATCAGCGATTTCGGAATCGCCATCGTCCAGCGCATGAACAAGCTGGGCATGGCCGTCGATGTTTCACACTGCGGCGACCACACCACGCTGGACTCCTTCGAGATTTCCAAGAAGCCCGTGCTGATCACCCACGCCAATTGCCGCGCTCTGGTTCCTCACCCGCGCTGCAAGACCGACGAAGCCATCAAGAAAATGGCAGCAAACGGCGGAGTCATGGGCATCACCGGGGTGCGCATGTTCGTCAAGGTCGATGAGCCCACCACCATCGAAGACGCCCTCAATCATTTCGACCACGTCGCAAAACTGGTTGGCGTAGAACACCTTGGCGTAGGTAGCGACTCTGACCTGCAGGGCTACGACAAGATGCCTCCCAAAGAAAACGAGCAATTGCGCGCAGGCTACAAGGGCAGCTATGCTTTCCGCGAAAAAATCGACATCGAGGGCTTGAACCACCCGAAGCGGATGTTTGACCTGGCGGAAGGTTTGATTCGCCGCAAGTACAGCGATTCCGATATCGAACTGATCCTCGGCGGCAATTTCAAGCGTGCGCTCACGGCCATTTGGACGATTTGATACCAGAGCAGAAAGCGTTGCGGGCCCAATTCACTTCTTAAGGAGAATTCTCTTGTTCACATTGATGAGTTCAACGGCCATTCGAAGCGGAACTACGCTGCTGCTTGCTTCGTGCCTGTCGGCTTCGCTAACGCCCGGCCAAGGTCCTGCTCCGCAAGGTTCTGCAAAATCGCAGCCTGCAGCTAAGACTTCCGAACGAAAGCTCCCTCCCAGCGCACCGGAGCTTACCGCCACCGACCTCCAAGCCTTCCTCGACGGCCTCCTCCCGGCACAGCTCGAGCGCGAAGACATTGCCGGCGCTGTCGTTGCCGTGGTAAAGGATGGCAAGGTTTTGTTTGCAAAGGGCTACGGCTTTTCCGACGTCGAGAAACGCAAGTCCGTATCACCCGCAGAAACTCTCTTCCGACCCGGGTCTATCTCGAAACTATTCACCTGGACTTCGGTGATGCAGCTTGTTGAGCAAGGCAAGCTCGATCTCGACCGCGACGTAAATGATTATCTGGACTACAAGATTCCGCCGGCTTTCTCTAAGCCCATTACCCTGCGCAATGTTTTGACCCACACACCGGGTTTCGAGGAGACCGCCAAGGAACTGTTCGTCGCGGACGCTTCCAAAATGCGGCCGCTCGGCGAGTATTTGCGCGAGCATATCCCCGGACGAATTTTTCCTCCAGGCGTGACGCCCGCCTACTCGAATTACGCGACCGCCATGGCGGGCTACATCGTTCAGCGCACCTCTGGAAAGCCTTTCGAGCAGTACGTGGCCGACAATATCTTCATCCCCCTGGGCATGGGCCACACCACCTTTGTTCAACCGCTTCCTCCTAACTTGTCGTCCTTCATGTCCAACGGTTACCAGCAGGCTTCCAAAGAAGCCAAGCCCTACGAATTTGTACAAGCATTTCCTGCCGGGAGCGTGGCCACGAGCGCCGCCGACATGTGTATTTTCATGATGGCGCACTTGCAAGATGGCCGGTGGAATGACAAGCAGATCCTTAAACCAGAAACCGCAAAATTGATGCACGCCCGCGCATTCGCTTCCGATCCACGTTTGAACGGCATGGCTCTTGGTTTTTATGAAGAGACAAGAAATGGCCATCGAATCATCGGCCATGGCGGAGATACACTCTACTTCCACAGCGACCTGCACCTTATTCATGACTCCAATGTTGGGTTCTTCGTGTCCTACAACAGCGCTGGGAAAGGAGAAGTCAGCGGACGAACTATTCTTTTTGAGAAGTTTCTCGACCGCTATTTCCCTTACACACCATCGGCGCCGGCAGTAGCCAGCGCAAAAGAAAACGCAGACAAGGTCGCCGGGCTTTATGTCGCCAGCCGGCGCGGGGAGAAATCCTTCCTTAAAGTCACAGAGTTCCTTGGTCAGGCGAAAGCACTTGCCAATTCCGATGGCACCCTCAGCATTGACCCTCTCAAGGACACCAATGGAGAGTTGAAACGCTACGAGGAAATCTCCCCGCTTCTCTACCGCCAAGTCCACGGGCAAGATCTGATTGGATTTCACAAGAATTCAAATGGCCGGATGGAGTTCTCCATCGATTATCCGTTCTTCGTTTTTGAACGCGCCAGCATGGCGGACAACAAGAATTTCAACATGGCCATCATCGTGCCGAGCCTGATCTTCATTGCGCTTGCGGTACTCTTCTGGCCCGTGGGGGCGTCCATTCGCTGGCACTATGGAAGGAAGCTGGACCTGACTCCCTCGGAAAAACGCTTGCGGCTGGCGGTCCGGATCGTTTGCATTGTGGATCTGCTCTTTGCAATTGGGTGGCTCATATTCATTTCCGGCACAAACGACGTCACTAACTTGAGCCGCAGCCGCGATCCGCTCCTGTACCTTCTCTATATTCTCGGAGTGATCGCCGCCATGGGCACTCTGATTGTAATTCTCCACGCTTTCCGAAGCTGGGCAAAAACGGGCAAGTGGATATGGGCGAAATTGTTTGATGTCGCCCTCGCTCTTGCATGTATTGGCTTTACTTGGTTCACCTGGCACTGGAACCTCATCAATTTCAACCTGAGATACTAAACGAATATTAGACGGTTCGGTGAGCGACCCTATGCGCAGCGACGGTGTCATCATTCGGGAGATTCACCTGCGCTGGAAAGAAGCTTCAGGGACAGGTCTTGGCTCCCTCTCGGGTCGGAACATTGTTCTGCTCGGTCAAAAGGTCGGCCGGGGAGAACGGCCCGCGTCCGCCCCCATCGCCGGTGGCTTCCATCAAGTCGCTGTACGCCACTTGCGCTATATTCCCCTAGCCACGGGGGAGGCCGCATGACGCACTTTGTACCCGCGGACGCACGCCGCACGAAGAACTCAATCATCGTATACATAATTCTGACAGCGGCGCTCAGCTCGAGTTTCTATCTGCTCGTTATTCACCGGTCGAGCGCGGGCCGAAGCCCAGGCCTCCTGATCCTCGGACTCATGTGGTGCCCTGGAGTCGCAGGCCTGCTGACGCGGATCGGTTTCCAGCGCAACTTGCGCGGCCACGGCTTCGGCGGGGGACAGACCAAATATCAATTCGCGAGCTACTGGACTCCTCTAGTGTATTCGAGCATCGTGTACGTTCCGTTCTGGCTGGCTGGTTACTTCGATCCGAAAAACCGCACGCTAGACGCTCTGATGCGCCGCCTCCCGCAACTGCCGCACGCGGCGGCGCTGCCGGCACTTTTCTTGTTTCTCGCCACGGTTGGCATGCTGGGCTCGTGCCTTTCCGCTCTCGGCGAAGAGCTCGGCTGGCGCGGATTTCTTGTTCCGCAGCTCGCCAAGGTCACTTCATTTCCGCGCGTCGCTCTGATCAGCGGTGCCATCTGGGCGCTTTGGCACTACCCCCTCATTCTGTTTGCGGGCTATCACGGCGCCGGCCCGCTGTGGTATTCCATCGCGTGCTTCACGGTGATGGTGCTGGGAATCAGCTTTCTCTTCGCCTGGATGCGCCTGAAATCCGGCAGCGTCTGGACCGGCATGCTCCTGCACGCCAGCCACAATCTATTTGTGCAGGCCTTTTTCGACGCGCAGACGCGCCGCACCCGCGTTACGGGCCTGTGGACCACCGAATTCGGCTCCGGCCTTGCGCTCGCCGCCCTCGTCCTCGCCATTGTTTTCTATGCAAAGCGCGGCGAACTCCCGGCGCAACATGAGTCCGAATGCGCCCCGCAAACTTCATCCATCTTTCCTTCCGCCGCTTAGAGGTTTCTTCATGCGCTCGTCGACTGCATCGCATGCACTCTTGCTGACACGTGCGCGCAACTCGCGTTTGGCAATCACATAAGGATCCCATCGCAGCTTACGACCGGTGAATTCCATAAGGCGCGGCTACCGCGCCCGAAGAGATTGCCTAGGGAATTGCAACCGCGAAAAACTGACAGCCTACGCCCGACTAGCTCCAGCCTGTTGAGGAAGCGCCGATTCTC
Source organism: Acidobacteria bacterium 13_1_20CM_58_21 (assembly GCA_001919715.1). Lineage (GTDB taxonomy): Bacteria > Acidobacteriota > Terriglobia > Acidiferrales > UBA7541 > Acidiferrum. Next base: position 8,605 of record MNIJ01000194.1, on the reverse strand, counting down.
TGGACGGAGTCGTGTCCAACATCGCACTGCAGGTCAACGATCGAGCACTATCCAAGCGGGAGCGTGGTCGCTCGCGTTCTCCTCACCGCGAACCCATCGGTCTACCGCCCCGTGCACGAGTCGATCGCACGCTGGAGAGAGAAGGAAATGATCCAGCCGCATCCCCTTGTCTAAAGGCCACCGATTACGCTGGTAGTCCCAGAACGTCCAGAGCGGCCCCTCGGGTTGCAGTTTGCGCAGGGCGTCGGTCCAGCCCTGAGCTAGCAGCCGAGCATACGCCTGGCGGCTCTGAGGTTGAATCAATGCGTTGTTATCGAGTGATCGCGTTCGATAGATGTCCTGCACCGTTGGTACGACGTTGTAATCGCCGGCCAAGACGACAGGCACGCCGGCCTTCATGAGTTCCGCGCCGTGCTCGATTAAACGTTCGAACCAGGCCAACTTGTAATCGAACTTCGGACCGGGTTGAGGATTTCCGTTCGGCAGGTAGATGGAAGCGATCAGTACACCATTTACCGCCGCCTCTATATAGCGTGCCTGGCGATCCTGAGGATTCCCAGGCAAGCTGGATCGCGTTAGCACAGGATGGCACTCCCGTGCCAGGATCGCTACGCCGTTCCAGGAACGTTCGCCTAGCCAGACTCCGCGATAGCCGAGGTCACGAAGGGCACTTGCCGGAAATGCTCGCTGTTCTACCTTGAGTTCCTGAAGGCAAACCACGTCGGGCTGCGCCCTTGCGAGCCACGCCGTGAGATTATGCAGACGCTTGTTGATGTTGTTGATGTTGAAAGTGGCGATCTTCAATGGTCCGGCCTCACACGAAAAGACCATCCTGTCCTGACTCGAGTGTCACGCTGCAAGTACTTCGTTTGCGTAGGACGCGTTTGAGGATGCAGCAGGCATGGCCGTCGAATGACCCCAGCCGGCCACTGCTCTACGTTTCCGTGGGGAGCGAGTCATGCCAACAGCGTAGATGCGCGTTCCAGTGGCTATTTGACGCTTCAAAGTGTAGCTTACGGAGCAATTGCTCGAGCAAGTGTCACCGAATCGCTGTTGTTCCAATCGTCCCGCGGCTCCGCCGCTGCGCGAGCGAACATCCACAGCCGGACACGTTCGTGATCGACGGCAAGCAGATCCGCAAAGCTTCGGATCGTTCCTTCTGGGTCCGATCGCAATCTCGCAGAGCAGTTGAACAGGTGCTGCGTCGCGTCGTAGGCGGGATCTCCGACGAAAGGCTTTGGGTCAATGACCAGCCAGGGCTGGCGTTCTGCCCGGAGGACGTTGCCTGCGTGCAAGTCGGTCGCCAACACGAACTCTGTGGGCGCCGTGCGTGGCAACTCCGTAAGGAGGCGCAGACCTTCGCGGACTAGTCCCGTATCGGGCCACTGCTCGATGTGCGCCAGAGTCTCGTCACTCCAATACTCTGCCAAAGCCGACAAAGGGCGAAAGGGATGCTGTGCTGATGGGGCGCGCCACAGACAACGCAGCAATCCTGAAATCACCACGTCCTGCTCGCACTCCGGCAGCGCGCGCAGTACGGTCCCCGGTTCGCAACGCTCTAAGAGCATAGCACCGAGATCATCGTCGGCCATGAGTAGGCGCACAGTTGGGTCTCCGTCCCAGAAGCGCAACCCGTGAATTTCGTGCTCTCCCTCCATATGCGGCATGCCGATCTTCAGAACCGCGCGTGTCCCGTCTGCGCGTACCACCGCTGCCACGTACGAGCAACTCACCTCCTCGCCATCGAGCGGGGTATCGAGCGTCAGCGACCATCTGCGCTCCAGGTCTCGCAGCACATCGGACAGGCGGTCGAGCCATGCCGCACGCTCAGGGGCCTTGTGGCAGTTAGCCGCGAGCCCACGTGGGATTCTAAGTGACATGCCTTTCATTGTAGCCGCTTCAATAGCTGCGTCGTCGGCATCTAGGGAGATGTGGCCCGCCCCGCGGCGCGTTGTGAACCCTGAAGGAAGCGAATTACTTCTTGTTTGCCGGTCCTGGAGTAACTGTGGTGTCTGGCGGTTCCATCGCAAGAAAAGAGACCTATATCTGATCGGCTGGCCACAAAGAGACCTGCCGAGACTCTCGGTGTTTAGCCGAGCATCCTGGAGTTGGATTGTGCCGATTCACATAGCGGCGCTGCTTCGGACTTATGCTGTTGGAAACTGCCCGGCTCAGATCCGCCTTCCCCTACTCGTGACGCAATGCCATCAGCGGGTCTACACGGCTAGCTCGCAGCGCCGGAATACAGATGCTGCATGGTCTCGTTTTTGTTGGCCGCTCGCGCCGCGCCTCGGCAAGCCCCCCGGGCGGTTGACGAGCATTAGGTAAGGGATGCCGACGACCCACACACAGTCAGTTGAACCTACGCTTAACCATAGAGCGGCAAGTTTCATTCAACCCGTAGCGCCTCTATCGGCTCCAAGCGTGCCGCCCGACGTGCCGGAATCCACAGAGCAAAGAGCGCAACCATGGTCAGAAGTACAGGGACTACAATAAAGACCATCGGATCCCAGGCTCGGACGCCGAAAAGAAACCCGGCCAGGAAACGGGCCAGGAAAGCCGCCGCAGCCAATCCCACAATTACTCCGATGCCCACGGTCAACATGCCTTTCCCAACGATGAGATTGCGGATACGCGCTCTGTCAGCCCCAAGAGCCATTCGTACGCCGATCTCATGCGTGCGCAAGGTCACGGAATAAGCCGTTACACCGTAGATTCCAAGCGCAGTGAGCGCCAGGGCTGCCATTGCAAAGACACCAAGCAGAAGCATGTTAAAGTTTTGCCTTGCGATCGACTGGGAGAGGACCTCATCTATGGTGCGAACCCGCCCCGTAGGCAAGCCTCCGCTCGCTTCTCGCAACTGCTCCGAGACGTCTACAGCAACATGATGTGGCTCAATTCGAGTACGGACGAGCCAGAAGATCGGGCCAAACTGTAGCCAGAGACGCGTGATGCCATTCGGTTCTTGCGCTAACGGGATAATCATCGTGGGTTGGGGTGGTTGAGCCAAATCGTGATCGCGCGTGTCCGCGACAATGCCGATGATCTGGCGAGGCCTGTCTTCAAAATCTGGTCCGATGCCCCGACCGATTTCAATGGCTTGGCCGATTGGATCCTTGTCTGCCCAGTAGCGTTTTCCCATCGCTTCATTGATAAGCGCGACGCCTGACGCGCCTTCTCCGTCTTGTTCGTTGAAATCTCGCCCACGAATAATCGGGATCCTCAGAACCGCGAAGTAGCCCGGCGACACAGACATCCATTCCGCGTCGCCGGTACTGCCCGAGTTGTCGGACGGAGTTCCTGTTGCGGCGAAAGGCAATCCCATCCTGCTAGCAAACGGAGGGCTGCAAGACGCCGCGGCAATTTCAACGCCAGCAACGCCTGCGAGCCGCTGGCGAGCGTTCTCAACCAGCCGTGCGACATTGGCTGTTGTTGCGAATTGGGATCCGTGCAACGACATTTCCGTGAGAAACACATTATGACGGTCGAAACCCGGATTCACGTCCCGCAACGCGACGAAGGTGCGTATGAGCAGCGACGCACCAATCAGCAGAACTACAGACAGGGAAACCTCGCTCAAGACAATCAGCGATCGCTTCTTGCTCTGACTTGAACCGGATCCCAGCCGTTGGTTACCTGCGCTTAGTGATTGGTACAGGGATGGGCCCCACACCCGCAGTGCCGGAACAATTCCGAAGACAATGCCAACCGACAACGAGATCCCGAGTGTGAACATCAGTACGCGCCAGTCAACTCCCACGGAAGCGCCGCCAACGCCAATGCGCGGAATGTTGCCAGGACTTATTGAAAGCAGTGCGTGTACGCCGAGTGATCCGGTCAGCAGACCGACTGCACCGCCGCAGGCGGACAGCAAGACGCTCTCGGTCGCAAACTGGCGAAACAACCGTCCTCGACCTGCCCCTATCGCGGCTCGAATCGCGAACTCACGCTGGCGAACGGTCGCGCGACCAAGCAACAGATTCGCGACGTTCGCCCAAACGATCAGCAGCACGAGGCCCACGGCAGCCTGCATTAACAACAGCGATGCTCGCGCATCTCTGACAATGGCATCGCGAAGCGGCTCCAGTACAAAGGCGAAGTGAGGGTCGGGTAGTAAGCCTTGGCGCCGCGCTGCTTGCGAAGCCAATCTCAACTGCGCATTTGCCCGAGCCAAGGAGAGTCCCGGTTTCAGACGCCCGGCTGCCCCGAAGGAATGCAATTGGTTGTCACTGTTCAGATTGAACTGAAACGGGATCCACAAATCAGATTCCGGATCGGTGCGAAAACTTTCGCCAGCGACACCAACCACGGTGTACGGCTCTTTTTCTAACGAGATTGCCTGGCCTACTATCTTCGGATCTCCGCCGAACCTTCGTTTCCACAGCCAGTAGCTCAGCACCACAACGTTGCCTGATCCTGCCCGGTCCTCCTCCGCAGTAAACGTCCGACCAAGCACCAGCGACGCACCAAACAAACGAAAGTAGTTCGCAGTGACGTGGACTCCATGAACCTGTTCAGGCATGCCGCTCGTGAGGCCGAGCACAGCTTCGTTTAGATCGTAGGCCGAGATATCGTCAACTGCCTCGGCGTACTGCATCCAAAAACGAAGATCGGGAATAGATGCGCTCGGTACTGATCCTTCCGTTGCCTTCAACTGGAATTGGACGATGCGATCAGGTTCCGGATAGCCGAGAGGCTTTAACAGCACTGTGTTGACGACGGAAAAGACGGCTGTGTTTGCGCCAATTCCTAAAGCAAGAGTGAGAATTGCGGCTACGCTGAAGCCCGGGGAACGGAGCAGCGAACGGCATGCGTGCCGGATGTCCTGCAGACTTTCAGCCAGCCAAGGAAAAGAGCGCTCCTCGCGATGTGCCTGCTTGACCTGCTCCACGCCGCCATAAGCGAGCCGAGCCTGCCGGCGGGCTTCAAGCGATGACAGACCCTGACGAAGAAACTCGTCTTCGAGATACAGCAGATGGGTTGCAATTTCTCTCGCCAGTTCCTCTTCGGCCCTGCTGTTTCTGAAGAGGCCCCGAATCTTCGCAATCGCTCGTGCGAAATGTTCGATCACGCGCGGGCCCTTTCGACGAGCAGGCGTTCAATCAGTTGCGACGTCCGCCTCCAATGCTCCGTCTCGGCGCGCAATGCTTTCTGTCCGGCAACTGTGATTGCATAGAATCTCGCCTCACGACCGCTTTCTGTTTTGCTCCAACTACCCTTTATCCAACCGTATTGCTCGAGCCTTACCAGGGCGGGATAAAGCGTGCCTTGGTTTAGGTTGAGCAGCCCGTCGGAGATTTGCTGGAGGCGCGTCGCGATTTGGTAGGCGTGCTGGGGTCCAATCGTCGCTAAATTGCGCAGGACGATCAAATCCAACGTTCCTTGGAGAACATGACGGGTCTTTTTGTCTTTACTAGACATCCAAGTGGACTCTCACGGGATCAGTCTCGGCTGACTACACTAGAATGTCAAGTGCAAGCAGGCGCTGTTGGACCTCCCAATGCACCTCATGCTTCCAGAATTACGGTCCGCTCTTCCCTCATGGGATTGGGGAAGAGTTGCCGGACTGATCGTCTGGGGGCTCGAATCGAAATGCCCAGTGGGGCCAATTTTACGACTAGCAGTGACTTCTCCGCGCAGTGAAGACGCGATAGTAAAATGCTTCGACTCGCGAATGCTTTCGGGAGCATTTCTCGATAGAACCTTTGGGTCAACCTCGAATACACTTGCCTTAATGTGTGTATCGGGCTGAGAGTCCACAATAACTGAGGGACATACATGATCATAAGAATGTCGCTGGCTTCACGTTTTGTGCTGTTAAGCTTTTTTTCCTACTCCCTCGCGTGGGCACAGTTGCCGGCAGCCCCGCCAAATCCACCGTCGGACGACCGCTATAAGGCCGAAATTCTACTTATCGTGGCGCATCCGGATGACGATTCCTTGGCTGCTCCCTATTTAGCGAAGGCCATCTATGAGGAACACAAACATGTATCTGTGATTTATGGCACACGTGGCAACGCCGGTGGGAACGCCGTGGGCAATGAACAGGCTGCATCCCTTGGCGCGGTGCGCGAGATTGAAGGACGTCGGGCTCTAGCCTCCATGGGGATACTTGACGTTTGGTATCTCAACGGTCCCGATACTCCGGGCCAGGACGTATTGCATTCGCTTGAGACTTGGGGGCACGGCGCCTCTTTGGAACAGGTAGTGCGGTTAGTGCGTCTCACACGACCAGAAGTAATCCTGACGTGGCTCCCACTCTACGTTGCAGGCGAAAATCACGACGACCACCAGGCCGCAGGTGTGCTCGCCACCGAAGCCTTCGACCTCGCCGGCGATCCCGTGGCATTCCCCGAACAGGTAGCAGCACCCCGCGACCGCACTGCCATCAGCAACTACGGTGAGGGGCTGCATCCGTGGCAGCCGAAAAAGATCTACTACTTCTCCGACGCCACTCATTTCGAATTCCTTGAGGGCCGCGGACCGCAATACAAGACCAGCGATGTGTCGCCTTCGAAAGGTGTTCCCTACGCAAAAATTGCCTCCGACGCATGGATGAATGACAAGTCGCAGTTGCCGGCGAACCAAGCTGATCTCAAGAAATATTTGGATCAATACCTCAATGAGCCCGTGCGCTTCGTATTGGGAAAATCGCTGGTGAAGGGAAGCACGACGGGAGATGTCTTCGAGGGGATCACATCAGGACCGATTCCGTACGTGCGGGCACGGGGATACGAGCCTATAGCACGACAGGGAGTGTCATTGGAATTCGGAGGGCCATGGGCCTATTATCGCGCATTCTGGCGATCACACAATCTCGACCATTTGTCGCAATTGCTCGCGCCTGAAACTGCCTTAGGGGGGCCCGACAACACGGTTTGGGTCCCACTTCTAATTCATAACGATTCCGACGCTTCGAGACAGGTCACATTGCGTTCGGTCTTGCCCTCGGGGTGGACCGAGAAACCAGGTCCGATGATTTATTCCATACCGGCGCATGATGCGTACCCGGTCCAAATAAATGTTGTAGCACCGGAATCGCAAAAGAACACCTGGCAGCAATTGACGTGGAGAGCGGAAGCTGACGGTCAAACGATTGGTTCCGTTACGCTCCGAGTGCACGTCAATTACAACGGAGTGCCGCAGTAGCACCGCAGCGGAATCGGGAACCGTGGCCGCCGCAGTTGAATGCTTTGTAGGCAAGCGGCAAAGTCGGCAAAGTCGATCTTCTTGACAAGAAATGGGCTGCGGGTGTAAAGGTTCTCGTTCAAATACAGTTGAATCGGAAACTTCTGTTGACTGCCAGTCGGAGGTAATCGATCGGTGACTCCGAGGCTCCGAGGGGGACCCGGTGAGGGCTGAGCCAAGGCGAGTCGTGTTCTGTTTTTTTTGTTGCATGCTCGCGTTCGAGAGCATCCCTAAGAGCCTTGCTGCGCAAAAAGTAAATCAGTCCGAAATCGAAACCACTTCAAAACAGGCCCAGGAGGCTATGGCCGCGAAGAATTGGGCTGCCGCCGTTGAGTCCCTCGAAAAGCTCGCGCGGCTGGCCCCGGGTGTCTCCGAAGTTCAGGCAAACCTGGGGGTAGCTTACTACTCGGACAATCGAATTTTGGAGGCCAGTAAGGCCTTTGAACGGGCGCTAAAGCTGAATCCAAAGATGCCTCAGGCCGAGATGATGTTGGGCCTGTGTTATGCCGAGTTGGGACGCAACCAGCAAGCGATTGCCATCCTGGCCTCGGCCTTCCGCCATCCGTCCGACAAGCAGATGGGACGGCTCATCGGCTTGGACCTTCAGCGCACCTATGAAAGCCTGCACCAGCCCGATAAGGCCGCGGCAGTTGCCGACGAGTTGCTCAAACGCTATCCCGATGACCCCGAGATTCTGTTTCACTCATCGCGCCTGTATGCCGACAGGGCCTACGATTTGATGACCCAACTGATGCGGGTTGCTCCCAGCTCAGTGTGGCTTCATTATGCGACCGCTGAAGTTCACGCAAGCCTGCAGCGTTATGATCTGGCCATCGGGGAGTATAGGAATGTTCTGGCAATGGAACCCAGAATGCCAGGAATTCACTTCCGGTTAGGGCGGGCAATTATGCAGAGTTCCAAGGAAACGAATGCGGTTGAGCAGGCAGTGCATGAATTTGAACTGGAACTCGAGATATCGCCGGATAACTCCGACGCTGAATACGAAATCGGCGAGATCTATCGCCAGCGAGGCGAGTTCGAGCCCGCGTTGGCGCACTTCTCTAAGGCGGTTCAACATCATCCCGACTTCACTCAGGCTCGCATCGGTTTAGCCAGCACCTTGATCAGCCAGGGAAGATCGCGCGAAGCGCTCGGGCATTTGTTGGAGGCGGTTCGGATCGAGCCGGAAAATGAAGTTGCGCATTTTCGGCTGGCCTCGGTGTACAAGGCACTGGGCGACGCAGCCAACCAGCAAAAGGAAATGGCATCCTTTCAGAAGCTCCATTCCGCTCGTGCTGGCAACGTGCTGCCGTTATCCGGCCCGTCCATCACGCAGCAAGTTATCGAAACGGAGAGTCACACGCCATAGGTTGCTGAGAAAACAAGGTCCGAAAGCCACCGTGAGCTTTTTGTCGCG
>MNIJ01000218.1 GCA_001919715.1 Acidobacteria bacterium 13_1_20CM_58_21 | reverse complement strand
AGAAGGAGGCCAGCTTCACGTTGCGGAAGAGGCTCCAGCGCTCGACATGGGCGACGCTGCCGTCCGGCTCCACCTTGGTCATCGGGCCTAAAGTTTCGATTTCCAGAAAATCCCCATTGGTGAAAGTCTCAAAAGAGCAGCCGAAGTCCGGGTAGGTCTCGCCCAGCTCGGCCTGATACCGTTTGATGAACAACTCGTCATGGAAGAGGTAGGCAGCCCAGGTGCGCACGTTGAAAAGACCAAGTTTCTGCGGCTCCGGATTGGCAGGATCCTGACGCAAACCGAGGTATTTCTTTGTGAATGTCCAGCGCTTGTCGGACAGGTCGGAGTAGGCCCACATGACCAGAGGATTGGTAGCCGCCAGCACTTCGGGATGCTTGCCTCGCGGCGGGAATCCGGTAATGGCAATGCCTCCCGGAGCCATCATGCTCATGGCCCACGCGGAGAACTCGAGAGGAAACAGTCCGCGATTATAGATTCGATGTGTCACCGTCACGTCGCTTCCTTCCGGAGCCAGAGCGATCTCGATCTCCTTTTGCAGGCCGGTCAGTGGCTCGACCGGTTCCCGAGCTACTAGCCCTTCCGGAGTGATTTGAACCTGCACGGCAACGTTGTCGGGGGCCCAGGTAGCAATGGGATCTTCCGGCGCCTTCCAAACCCGATGGCCGCCACGGAGCTGAAATTTCTGCTCACCGCCCTTTCCGAGTTGGTCGGGGAACTCCTTGAATAGATTCTGTCCTCCGACAAAGCCGTAGCGCATGATGCGCGGCCCGACATCGCCGGTGACGATCAACTCAACGCTGCCGTTGCTGACTCGGTAACAGTTGGACCAGCCCCGCCAGGCGATCTTCTCCACCTTGACGGCCGCACCGGCCGTTGATGCAACCAAAGTGATGGCTACGATCAGTCGCGCAATTCGAAGCATCGCCCCCCATCCAACGGCCCCAAGGGTTTCATCCGGCCCTAGCACGCAGGTAGTGGCTCGGTGCCGACCCCCTCGCCGCCATGCAGTCTAATGACAGCGGGAGCGTCCAGCAAGCGGATACTCGCATCGTTCTATTTCCGCGATGCAATCGAAAATAACCACTCGACCGGACCGGATGGAGAGCTTGAGCACATGCGGGCATCAGCGGCAACAAATCCTTCATGCCATTCGATTTCGCGCAAGGAATCAAGATGGAGACACTCCTCCCAGTCGACACGATGAAAAGAAGGCTATTGCTTTTCACCGTCAGAACTCCGGCAGGAACACCCCCCGCTATCTTTGCGGATCTGAGCGGTGACTCCACGTCTGGCTTCGATTTCACGCCGATTCAACAATTCAACATCTCGCTTTCCAGGTTTCACGTTTTCGAGGACCTTGATACCCGGCTGCCCATTTGTACGGGGACTCCTCTTCTTGTTTCCAAACCAGATTCCTCTATAGCGTGCGAGATGAGATCGAAATTGGGCAAGGTAACATTGCTGAATTACGTCCCAAAGAATTATCGTACCGCCCATTCAGCGCTACGAACCCGGGGCCGCTTCGGACACGCTATCATAGGACTTGCCTCGTGGATTGCTCCTACCTGAACGCGATTGGTCCAACGCTTTCAACGTATGATTTCAAAATGTATCCTGTGCAGTTCGCTGGCTCACTACAGGATTTTAGAAACAACTTGGCTATTCTGGTTTGCAAGCTCCCGTTCTAAGCCAAGGCTTCAGGCCGGCCGTCCACCGGTGGTAACGATAAGAATACTCATCCGGCTTTTCCCCTGTCCGTCCCCTGGACTCTGCTCTACACTTTTCATATTGGAAAACCAACATGTTTCAACACATTGATACCGTGATTGCTTTTGTCATCCTCATGCTCGTCGCCAGCCTGTTCATCACGGCGACCACGCAACTTGTTGTCAGCTTGCTAGGCCTGCGCGGCGCAACTTTGCGGCGTAGCCTGGTGGACCTATTCGAAACCGCCTGTCCGGATCAGGAAGCCGGACGCTGGGCCAAGGAAATTGCCCGCCGAGTCCTACGTCATCCCGCGATTTCCGACTCGGTCTTTTCGCGCTTTTGCCTTCGCGCGGATCGGCTCCCCTTCATTCCGCCGGAGACGGCGGGGAAACTGCAAGGCGTTAGCGCCTTAATTCCCCTGCTGCCGTGGATCGTGGGTGGGGTTGGAGGTTTCTTTGTCACTCCCATCGTTCTGGTGATTGCCAAGCGTCTGTTCGACACGGATACATGCAAATATTCGGACCTTCTCGCCGGCTACGTTTCAGCGATCAATTTCTGCCAGCATCCCTGGGGCACCGGGGCGCTCGTCGGCGCCATTCTTGGCGGGCTGCTCAGCCGCTGGCGCCTGGCCACATCAGTCCGTGTGGAAGAGTTGCTCGCCGTCCTCGAAAAGCTTTCCGACCCGCTTCCTGGCACCCTGCCCGATCCTGCCCAGCACGCAATGCTCACGATCGTATGGACCGAAAATGAGCCGGGAGCCAGAGCGAAGCCACGACCGGCGCAAGCCGGTCGGCCTGTCTACTCGAACGCTGCGCCGCTGCAGAATGAAAGTTTCGACCCGGCGGCTGCAGATTTCGATGAAGGCATCGTTCGCCACGCCGAGCCGGTCGAAATGGATGGGGGCGTCGCCGTCGCAGTGGAAGAAGCGACTCCTGCCACGGAAGGATTGACCGGGGCGTCGGTTCCTGCTCGGCCCGAGCCGCGCTTGGAAGGCCTGCGCGCTTGGTTCGATCACGTCATGGACCGGGCCTCACAGCGCTTCACCCTGAAAGCACGCCTCGTAACGGTCGTGCTTTCCTGCATTTTTGTCTTTGCCGCGCACTTTGACTCCGTTCGGCTGTTCCAGTCCATGTCTCAAGGCGCCGAATTGCGCGCACAATTGGCCGCCAGTGCGGAAGCCATTGACAAGCAGTCGGAGAAATTGTCGCATTCAAAGGAAGGCGCTCACACCGTCGTGCCCGACGTCTATCGCAAGGTCATGGCTTCGGTGTTGCGCACGGTCGCCGCCGTCCCTGAACCGCCAAAGCCCAAGGTTCGTCGGGTTTCTCACACCGTCGCCCCGCCTTCCAGGAATTCGCAGCAATCCGACGGTGACAGCCTCTCTATGGTTACCACCGAAGACAAATTCACGGCGGAAGCGAAAACCAAAGCGACGCACGCCCTCGAAGCGGTGCCTGGATTTGCCAGCCGTGAGGACGCGGAGTCTTGGCTTCGCACGACCCTTGATGGAAACCCCGCGCGCGAGAGCCTGGCCGCGGCGTACCAGCAGGAAGTAAACGCCGAGCTGGCCAGCGATTCCGACAAGCTCATAGACGAGTCCGCTTCGCTCAAGAGTGATCTGGCGCGCTCCGAGTTCAAGCTCTTCCCGGACCGGCGAGGCTTGGCGCAGTCCTCGAACGAAGTGCCGGGCCTTTTGGTCACGGTGGCGTTTCTCAGCCTGGGCGCGGCGTTTTGGTACAACACGCTGAAGAGCCTCGCGAGCCTTCGCCCGCAATTGGCGTTCAGGCAGGATCGCGAGCGCAAGCACGAGAAGCCGGCCTAGGAATCCCCCAGCCACCGCCGACTCTGCCAAGTTCGCTCGTGCGTGAGTTCACCATCCCCGCTTCTCCATACTTCCCGTACCGCCAAAAACTCGTCCTCGTCGCTGCCTTGAGCCAGAACTCATTGCTCTGCGCACGTCGGTGATGAATCAGTCCTTTTTGCGATGGGGGTTTCCGGCATGATCGTGAGCCCACGGCCAGCTGTCCCGTCGACTCTTATGCCGCTTCCCTCTCGTAGTACTTCAGCAGGCCCCCAGTCGTTCTGGCACTGCGCCGCTCCCAAGTTCCTTCTTGTCTCCGGCTCCGAAGGAACAAGATCCGATTGTCTTTGCCCTGATGGTTGCCCTCCCTGTGGTACAAGCGAACAATCAAATACCACAGTACGGAGTCGCGAGAGATCCTTTATTCGTGGCACCCGTACTGTGGGCGTTCGGTCTAGATTCACGGAAAAGTTGTAAGGGGTGGATCCACAGTATACCGGTGAAATCTGGAACAGTGCTACGAGACTTGGCTCTTCGGGGTACCGCAGTGCCGCTTGGACGGAAGCCGCATACCCTTGGTTTTCAGCCAGAGCGTCACGACGACAGTGAAACCTAAGCTCCGCGGACGTCTACTTGGTCTTTCCTGGACCCCAGAGGGCGCGGCCGGGTTTGACGCCGGTGTGCTCGCCGTCTTTGAGAACCTGAACGCCGTTGACGAAAACGTGTCTGACGCCGATGGAATATTGGTGAGGCTGCTCGAAGGTAGCACGGTCGGCGATAGTTTGCGGATCGAAAACCACTACGTCTGCAAACATGCCTTCCTTGATAAATCCGCGGTGATCGAGCCCGAGGTTTGTAGCGGGCAATCCCGAAAGCCGGTGCACGGCTTCCGCAAGGGGAATGACTTTTTCTTCGCGGACGTATTTGCCGAGCAAGCGGGCGAAGTTGCCATAGGCGCGTGGATGCGTGGAAGATTTGAGGAACACGCCCTCCGGGGCCATCGACGCTGCATCTGAGCCGAATGAGACCCACGGCTGGCGAATTTGTTTCCTGACGTTTTGTTCGTCCATCATGAAATAGACCGTGCCGATGCGCGAACGGTCTTCCAAGACCAGATCCATGATTGTCTCGGTGGGATCTTTGCCACGCAGGCGCGCAACTTCGGCCAGCGTCTTTCCCGTTTGCGCCTTGAGCGCGTCTGATTTGAACCCGACGAGCAGGATTTGCTCGGGCGAGCCGGCCAGCATATACAGATTTTCCCAATCGTTTGACGGAGTGCAAATCGCATCGGCTATTTTCTTTCGAGTTTCCGGGTCTTGCAGGCGCTTGTAGGCCGCCTCGGCACCTCCGTCGTAAACCCACGGTGGCATACACGAATTGAGCCCCGTCGCCCCAGCGGTATAGGTATACATGTCGGCGGTGATTCTCAGTCCTTGGCGACGGGCGTCTTCAATCATAGCGATTACTTGATCGAGCTTGGGCCAGTTCGCCTGCCCGGAAGCCTTCAAGTGGTAGATTTCGGCCGGAAGACCTGCTTCGCGACTGATGCGAATGGTTTCTTCGACCGCCTCGGTGAGCTGATTGGCTTCGCTGCGAATGTGCGCGATGTAGTTACCTCGGTATTTAGCTGCAACCTTTGCCAGCTCGATCAATTCATCGGTCTTGGCGAAAGTCGCGGGCGGATAGATGAGAGCGGTAGTCACGCCGAGGGCCCCGCCTTCCATCTCCCGGCGTACCAGCTCGCGCATTTTGTCGAGCTGCCCAGGAGTCGGAGGCTTATCTTCGAGTCCAATCACGTACTCGCGGATGGTGGGCGCGCCGATGAACGAGGCGAAGTTCTGGGACACGCCGCGCTTTTCCAGGTAGGTGAGGTATTCGGCCAGAGTTGTCCAAGCAATTTCGTACCTTATGTCCCCCTGCTGGTCCATGCGGCGCTTCTTCATCTCATCAGTCAGCGGCCCCATCGAACCTTCGCCGAAAATCTGGGTCGTAACCCCTTGTTTGAGTTCACCCATGGAACGGCCATCGGCAATCAGAGACACCTCGGAGTGAGACAGCATGTTGATAAAGCCGGGAGTGACGGCGAGGCCGGTTGCATCAATGACGGATTTGGCGCTCGCACGGTGTAGGTGACCGATCGCAACAATCCGATCGCCGCGAATGCCGACGTCGGCGCGCCGCGGTGGTTGGCCCGTGCCATCGTAGACCATGCCACCTTTGATGAGGACATCGAAAGGATCTCCGCGCGGTGATGTTTGTGCCGCACAAACGCATGGTGTGATCAGTACCGCCGAGACAACCAGTACTGCCGCTAAGGCAAGGAATCTACACCGCCTGATCATCCTTTTTGCGCTCCCCTTTCGAGGTCCCCTGCTGGACTGCACGACCCCAACCGAAATTTGCAGTCGACTCCAGATCGACGTTCACTGCTGAAGCTTACGACGACAAGGTATGTAACGCATTATTACATGGTCCTTAGCGAGCGATTGAAGGGCCAGATGCAATTTTCGGTCGGCACAATCGCACTCGTAGCGTCCGCCGCGCAAGCGGCTTAGTCGTAACGCATATGTACAATCAAGTGAGCTCGCCCGCGAATGCTGGCCGTGGCAAATGGAGACGATCGCGACTACACATCCCGTCGCCGCCCAGCACCGGCGAGGTCCTCGTACCGGAAGCGGTGGATTCGGCGTCCTCCATAAGGAGGCCTCGCGAATTTCATTGGAGAGACAAAAGGGTCTACTGCCACGAGGACCGGACACATCTCGGCCTTGCGAGGGACGCGCTAGCAGGTCGGCCTACTGCAATTCGCTCTAACATTGCAAGCAAGACTCAATCCTTTCCGAGACCCTGCGGGCTGAATGCTACTAGATGCTTTGCTTCGATTTCACAGGAAAACAGTTGCACAATTCTGGCAGTGGTCCTGCCCTGGCTGCGAAAGGAGGCTCTGGAGGTAGAAAGTAACCCCTACCCCCCTCATCCCTATGTACCGTCGCATCTTAGAGTTAGCTTGGCATTGGAGCCGTCGAGTTTGTGCCACGCGCTTGGCATGAAATGTGCGGATCCATTTACTGCGGGCTACTGTGTTCAGCCCCTCAATTCCCCCCAGGTTTGCCTCCGAGAGGGGCAATTGAACTGGACTCGGTGGTCCGCACCTGACCTCACGAGTCTATGCTGCCTCCCGTTTTCCTATCACTGCGCCTGTGCTTGGCTGGGTTGAGGATTCAGTGGGTTCGATCCGATAGCCGAGGCTCCCGAGTTTGGCCGCCAAAAAGTCCTCAAAGAAGTAGCAGAAAGGAGGGGCATTGGCTTTGAGCTCCCGATTCAAACCATCGTTGTTGCACCCAATGCGCCCAGGAAGTCAACCAACCTTCAGTAGTGAGTGTGGCCGCGTCCGGGGACTCGGGCCCCCGACCTTCGCGTTCGTAGCATACAGTACTAAATTCTAAGTGCCGCATCTGGTGTCGCTTACAGGGGAACGCGTGATTTATCTCGCTCTTGAGTTGGACCGAAACTGGTGGGGTGAACCCCTGTGATGTCACAGTTTTTGCAAAGTCGAGTCACGGGGGCCTCCTCCTTAATTCAGCCGTTAGCCATAGGCAGCTCCGCTCGCCTCACTCGTAGCGTCCGCCGCCGGGCGGCTTCGTTCTGACGCGGAACTCTGACGTAACGCGATTGGGGAAAGTGCGTGCCCTTCTCTCCGACCTGCTGCGCGGTGCCAGGCAGTTCCGCGTGTGTTGTAGACTCGCTCTGGTCTATTGTCAACAAGCGATTTCAGGGTATAAGTTCAATCGAACGCTGAGCGCGGGCTCAAGCTCGTCGACAGCGCGCAACTCCAGACCAGGAGTCCGCCATGCAGAGTCGCATCCTCGGCACCACCATGCCGGTACTTGAATTCGCGCTTGACCCCAACGAGTCCGTCATTTCTGAAGCCGGTGAACTCTCTTGGATGACGAGTTCCATCCAGATGACGACGCACACCCAGTTTGGTGGGGGCGGAGGAATCTTCGGCGTGCTGAAGCGCGTGGCCGCTGGCGGATCGCTGTTCATGACGGAGTACCGGGCCATCGGCGCCCCTGGAGGGGTTTCCTTCGCCACAAAACTGCCGGGGCATATTGTGCCGATCGAAGTTGGCGCGGGACACGAATACATGATTCACCGGCACGGATTTTTGTGCGCGACCCCGCAGATTCAGATCAGCGTCGGCTTCCAGCAATCGCTGGGGGCAGGAATTTTCGGCGGCGACGGCTTTCTGCTCCAGCACGTCAGCGGAACGGGGACCGCATGGATCGAGCTTTCTGGTGAGCTGATCATGAAGGATCTGCAGCCGGGCGAAACCTTGCGGGTGCATCCGGGACACGTCGGCGCGTTCCAGGTAGGCGTTTCGTTTCAGATCACCACCGTGCCGGGAATCAAGAACATGATTTTTGGTGGTGACGGAATCTTCCTCGCATCTCTTAGCGGGCCGGGGAGAATCTGGCTGCAAACGCTGCCCATCTCCAAACTGGCGCACAAGCTCATGGAGTACATGCCCACGCAGCACAAGGAAGCAGTGCAAGGGGGCGTCGTCGGAGGCATCGTGGGCTCAATTCTGGATGGGATGAAATAAGAACGGCACACTGCTGGGCGCCGTCCGCCAGAAGGGCGGTTACCTGTCCTGCGCAAAAACCCCGCAACGACTGAATGTCACCGATCTAACATGTCCTCGTATGTCGTTCATTTCAAATGTGTCTTAATTTTGGCAAGGCACACCTATCGATACTTATCCTGGTCTCGGGTTGACACCTATTGCCGAGCAGCATCCCACCACCAAGACCTTAGAACCTTCCGATACGTTCTGCCAGGTTGTTTACCCTTGCGTTTGCAACCGGGAGCTTTCCAGGACGGCGAGCGGAAGCCATCCTTGATTGGCATCGACTGTTTGATGTGCCGGCATGCAAAATTTAGACCCTTAGCGAGCCACGGAACGCCCTAGCGGCATAGTAAGATTCCGCACCGTTGTGATACACGAAAACAGTGTCGAAGCGGCGATCACAAAAGAGGGCGCCGCCGAGTTTTCTGATATCAGAAGGTGTTTTCACCCAGCTCGACGTTTTCGTATCGAAATTTCCAAGTTTCTGCAACTCTCGATATTGTTCTTCCGTTAGAAGCTCAATGCCCATAGCAGCCGCCAAATCAACAGCGTTATCTTCTGGTTTATGTTCTTTCCTTGATTCCAGCGCTTCACGGTCGTAGCAAACGCTTCTGCGGCCTTTAGGACTTTCCGCTGAACAGTCATAAAAAATGTATTCGCCGGTCTTTTTATCATGACCAACTACATCCGGTTCACCGCCAGTTCTTTCCATTTCATTGAGTGACCACAGTTTTTCAGCATTAGCTTCCAGCTTTGCTTGCACTTTAGCCCATTCAAGACCCTTATGGCGGTTCATGTTTTTCTCAAAACGGGCTTTCAATGCTCTGGGTAGTTCTTCACGTTGTTCTGGTGACAAGTCCTTTTTGTTGCTACTAATGTTCCGCGCTCTGACTGCTCTCATCGTCGTCGCTTCCCGCGTTTGTTTCCTGTTACTCCGCTGCGCTCCGCCACATAGCTTTTTTTTCGGCTTGTCGTTGCGTTCTTATCAATTCGCAGTATCCACGCCGTTCGGAGTGCACCCGTCAGTACATCCTCGCTTGCCGCCGCCAGGCGAATATGCGTGTGTCCCATCTTTCCCCAGCCGCCAGGAATCGGCAGGAAAATCTCGGGCGCCTCCTCCACAAACGCCGCTTGCTGATCCAGCGTAAGCATCAGATTTCCGTACCCCCCTGCTTGCGAGGCCAGCGAAGCAAATCTCCTGCCGCCTACACGAAAAGCCGGCAATCCGGCGTGGGAGTACTCTTCCACCCCCTCCAGGCTCAGTGCAATCGTGCGAAAGTCTGCTGCGTTCATCGGGTGACTCCGTAGATTACGGAGTATCTGACCATCATTGGACGGCATATGTCTACTGCTCCGGGCCGAATCTTGGGCAAACCTTCCGTTAAGGCTTTGAGGAAGAGGCTTTCGGGAAGAGTTGCCGCCATCCAGATAAAACTCGCGCGATCAGCGCCGGCGGAATTCTCTTTCCAGGCCCAGACATGCAGTGTGGAGCACCGGCCAGTACGCGCACTCGACCCCATGGAGCTAAGGCGGACCGATCCTCTCCGGTTTCTGATCCAGGCCTGCTGCTTCTTCTCCGGTGGCGGCGCGACCTGCGAGGCTGCAGCTGCCCCTGCCGGCGCATTCGTGAGAGGATCGGCCAGAAACTTGCCGATACTCTGCGGCACCTCCGCCGAGGTTATGAAATTGTAGTGACTGTAGCCAGGCACGACCGCCAGCCGCGACTTCGACAGCTGCGTGTTCAGCCAGCCAGGCTCCCTCATGCCGCCGCCCAAGAGCATGAAGAACTCCGCAATGTGCTTCTGCGAGACAGAGTCGTTGTCCGCGAACACCAGAAGCACCGGCATGGGCAGCTTCGCGATGTCGGCGGACCAGTCGTAGTCCTCGCTCATCATATTGCCCATCTTGTCGAGGAACCGCGGAAAGCGCTGCGGCTCGGGCCATTGCTTTGAAAACTTGCCCGTCGGCGTCTGCATCATGTTTTCGGCCATCGCCGCACTCACGTGGCTCATGCCTCGCTGCACCTCCGGATACCAGCCGGACCTGGCATAAGGCGAGGAGATCACCACCAGCCGCCGCACTTTTTCCGGCTATTGGATCGCCGCGCGGATCGCACTGGTGCCGCCGAACGAATGGCCGACTAGGTCGGCTTGTGGAATCTCGAGATGGTCCAGCAGGACGGCAATGTCGTCGCCCATCGAGGCGAAGGTCATCGGCCGGTCCGTGCCCGCCGTGCGGCCGTGGCCCTGCATCTCCACCGCGATCATTTGTTGCGCCGTCGCCAGCGGCTGCATCCATCCCTGCATCTCGCCGATCGTAGTCAGCCCGCCATGGACCAGCACCAGGGGTTCGCCCTTGCCGTAGATCTCGTGATACAGCTTGATGCCGTTCCCATCAGCGTAGCCGCTGCTCACCGGTTTCATCTCCACCTCTCCTGCTGGGGTGACTGCCTCAGATGCGGCGGTCTTCGTCTTGGTCGCCTGCGCGCAGGCCACGAGTGATACTGCTTTCAATGGCAAGAACGGGTGCCATGAGACTCTTGCACACCGCCCTCTCAATTGTGGAGTTTAGGACCACGATTGAGTAATGGGCAAGCCGGAGGTCAGACAATCCCCGCGGAGCGGGTGGCTTGGTGAGTGGGGTAGAAACTGCCGCTGTTACCATCCGCGGACTCTTGTTCGCGGATGTATTTGCGGACTTGCTCGAACTCGAAACCCACCGTGGACACCGCGTATCCACGGGCCCAGAAGTGCTCGCCCGTGAAATTCCTCTCTTTGCCACACAAGCGGGCCATCGCTATGGCGCTCTTCCCTTTTAGAAATCCGATCACGGCGGCCACCGGATACTTCGGAGGAATCGCCATGCACATGTGCACATGGTCCGGCAGCAGGTGTCCCTCCATGATCTGGCACTCCCTCTGCCGCGCCAATGCGTGAAATACTTCTCCCAACTTGCGCCGCGCTTGGCCAAACAGCACCTTGCGCCGCGCTTGGCCACAAACAACATGATACTTACAGTCCCAACTGGAATGCGCTAACCTTTGGTACGTTTCCGACATAACATCCTCCTCTTTCTGGTTCTCACCAAGCCACGGGGGATGTTATGCCGTAACGCAACGGTCAAACCCTTTCTGGTCTCACTGGTCGAACCCAGTGGCTAAAATCTGAGTTATCGGTTCGTCCGTCGGATTGGCACCGACAAAACGCCCATGTCGTCAGTGCTTGATTTCCTGACGAGATGCCGGCTTCACAGACTAATCCCGCCGTAGAACCCGCACAGCAAACGGCACTCTCGGGCATTGGGATTTCAGAAGAGTTAAGTGATTGTTCCTGTCCGGCTAAATTTTCCAACTGGTATAATCAGGCTATGATCACACGTCGAGATACGCTCGCTGCGGCTATTGCATTGCTATGCGAATTGGGCGCTGCAGACACCCAAACGCGAAACGGAACAACGGCTCAACAGGCCCCACGGGCCACCGGCCCTGTGTTCAAACACGACCTGCCGAACATCACAATGGAAGACTGGGAGGTGACAGTTAATTACGTGGACTACCTCCCGGGAAGAGTTGGTCAGCCTCATCACCATGCGGGCTTCGTCCTCGCCTATGTACTGGAAGGCGCGATAGTCACAAAGATTTCCGGTCAGGAAGAAAGGACTCATCGAACTGGAGAGATGTTTTTTGAGCCCCCGGGGAGCACACACGAGGTGTCCAGCAACGCTAGCACAACCGAGCCAGCAAAACTCCTCGCCATGATTTTTGCGAAAAAAGGGGTTCAGTTGACCATGCCGGGGCCGGCTTGAGGTTTTGGCTCCGTGGCCACGTAGATTTTCGTATCTGGATGGAATTCCGACCAGGCAAACCAATATTCCGGCTCTAGGATCACTGATGTGAGTTGCGACCCTTTGAATGCACCGGAAATGCAGTCCCCGTAAGGATTCCACCGCGATTTCGTTTGCTCATCGATCAGGTCGGTGGCATCTGCATTCGCTGCACGGAATTTCAGCCGCGTGCCCTTTACCCGCGCAATAAACGCGGTCGTGGTATCCGACGTCGGCTGATGCACAACAAGAACGGGCTGGCCGCCGATTTCCTCGTTGATTACATGCGCCTGCCGGAGAACAGTCAGCGGAAATGCCTCGTCGGATCCGCCAACAACGAGACCCAGAACCATGGTCTTAGGCTTTAGCCGATCGTCCACGCGGAGCACACCTGGAGGCGCTGAACCCTCGCCCGATAGACCTTGGCGAATCATTTCATTTCTCTCCGCGATGCGATCTGCATAACCCGGCAGGGGTTTCAGGACGAGCGTATCCGGATGCAAGCGGTGCCACTCATGCCAATCCGTGAGAAGAAAAGGATACAGCTCGAGATGCTCGCCTTTTAAAGGTCCCGAAATGGCTTGTAGGCTGGACTGTTGCCACCGGCTACTGGTTTCGCGGTCTTGGAAGACCTCATTACCTCCAATAACGCCGGCATTATCGAACTGAAGATCCCGTCCCTTTGCTGCGGCCCTGAACACGAGGGCTGTGTTGCAGTAGCTTCACCAGGTGATGGCTATGGGTCCAGACGGTGACTGATCCTCGACCAGGCCATGTTGAGAGAGGATGGCCGCCGGATAAGCTTTAGTCACTCGTCCACTGACAATGCCGATCACGCGATCGGGATCATGCAAAAATGTTGCGGACAAAGCAGGAATAAATTGTGGATCGTGGATCGCCGTGTATGGCAAGTGCTTCTGGGCCTGCTTTTGCGCCGCCGCACTTGTGCCCAGAACGATAAGTAAAATCGGGAAGAAGTGTAAGGTCTTCATAGCCGCGCCTCTTTGACTGGGAATCCTGCCATATTCTGAAGTCATTGTCCGCCCAAAATAAGAAAAACACTACTCCGCCGAAAGCGTGTCGGCCATGTGAGTTACAGCTTTCGGGCTGCGAGAGCGCAACAAACGCCAGGAATGTTCGAGCCATGCTCAGCTTCCTTGCGATGGCGCATTTCCTAATTCCATCTGGTCCCATTCTCTTGGAGGCCCGGATAGGTCCCGAGAACATTCTCGGAGGGCCATTACACTCGATCAACTGAGCTTCCAGCGCGTCCTCTTTGTGTGCTACGCGCGTTAGAACATTCCTATGACATTGCCTTCGCGGTAGATGCAGAATCGAGTTCGGCTCGCTTAAGCAATTGGATCCATAGAGGGAAAAAAAGGAAAGACGCCATAGCCCTGCCGTCCCCGACCATCTGACAAAAAAAACAGATGATCGGGGTGAAGTCAGGAGTGAAAAATGTTAGCCCTTTGGATTGACTCCATCCGTAAGAACTGCTCTGAAAAGATGCCTTGATTAACGTGCAGCGAGTTTTCTACAGTTCGTTTTCTCCTTTTCATCCCTACGATGCTAAGGCTCCACTAGACGCTGGCGGAGCGCGGCAAGATTCGCATCGGAGAGATGCAGTGCGTCGCGCAGATAATTCTCGAAAGACCCGTACTCGCTGTCAATGTGGCCGAGGGCGGCTTCCAAGGTCTCCGGTTTTGAGCTCATGAGCGTTCTTACGGAGGCGATGTCCGGCAACTCTGGTAGCCCGAAGGCCCGCTGCAAATCCGCAGCAGTATTTTGGATGGTGTCCGGCGCAAGCAAGTATTGGTTGGACAGCAGATAATCCTGAATGACCACCTCACGTGGAACACCGAGCGCCGTGAGCAGAATAGCGCTGAATACACCGGTTCGGTCTTTCCCGGCCGTACAGTGTTCGACGGCGGGCAGATCACCGGAAGCAAGTCGCTGCAGGATTTTCGCGTACTGTCCGGCATACTTCGTCGCGTACTCGTAAGCGCGAACGGAATCGTTCGCCTGACCGTTGATGGCCGCAATTCTGCGTTTAAGGTCCTCGGCCGTCGGGCTGGTGATCAAATTCGAGCCGATGGGCACAGCCAAAAACTCCGGTGTGATTCCAACCCAATGATCGGGCGCCCTCGCACGCTCGCTGTCCGAGCGGACATCGCAGATTAGGCGAATCCCTAGGCTGGTGAGGTACTCGAAGTCTTTGGCTGTCAAGTTGACGAGGTGGTTCGAACGATACACCAAACCCCAGCGAACATAATGCCCGTTAAAGGTTCGGTAACCCCCGAGGTCACGAAAGTTTTTCGCCCCTTCCAGTGGCAATCTTCGAATCGAGACTACTCGCGTGGGCCCTAATGCCGGTTTCAAATGAAAATAAATACGGCCGGTTTGCCCAGGGATTGAAACTTCAGCCGGCGTCTTTCGAATCGTGAGTACCGGTTTAGCGGAATCAATGCGGTCAGGCCGCGAGCTTGCGAACACCTCCACGACCCCTGCCCGGGGAGAAGCCTGATAATCCAACCGGTACACGCCGGGACTAATCAGCTCGCAGGTGGGATTCTCGATGCCGCTGACGGCTGTAGAAGCGGCAGCAAGCATCGAGCAACTTGTTATCGCGGCGAGCAGAAGCGGCCGAAAGGGCAAACGCATCTGCAGCTTCATCACGGTATCTCCTCCACTGAGGCGCACGCTCCTATTCATTTAGCGTTCGACGACGTCCATCGCAAGTCGAGCGAAATCGTGCGGCTGCAGCATTCGCTCTGGATCGGGTGCAAGCACGAACGTGTTGCCGTAGGCAAACGAATACGTCGGGTAACCGCTCAGCCGATGCGGTGAGCCATCGGGCGGAATTAACGCTGATACTGCATCGAAGTAATTTTTCAGCGGAGCATGCCGTTCTGGTGCATCAACCGTCGTGGCCGGCGAAACGTCATGATTTCCTGGCGCTAGGAAATACGGCACTCCGCCTTCCGTCGTAAGGCGATTGATCAGAGGAACAAAGCTCGTATTCCATTCTTTGGGATTCTGTCCATGCGCCACAGCATCACCCGACTGCAGTATGAATCGCACTGCGTAATCTGTGTTTCGGAGGCTCTTAATCTCGGCGAGCATGGAATCAACAATCAACGAGTGCTCATATTGAATCGCCACTCCATCGCGCCGGCCCCGTGTATCGCCGTACGCGATGAATGAAAATTTGGTCACATCTTGAGACACCGCCTCGTTCGGCAGTGGCATCGTGGGGGCGGCTATGCCGGTTACACGTTCCCCCTCCTGGGCCTGTCCAACGACACCGATCGTCAAAACCGGTGCCGCCATGAGTAAAGCAACTAGCGCGACTGCCGCCCGACGGTTGAGTTTCACCATTCCTGCTATTCCTCTCTGCATAAAATCCTAGCTCGTCGACTCTTGCCTCGATCTTCTTGGCTGAGTTCCAAAACTGCGAGCACGGGTGGCCCGAGGATCCGAGAAGACGGCCAGCATAGACCGCACAAAGTGTGCCAAACTAAATCATTTGATACGGCACTAAGCGCGAGCAGAATATCTTATTCCCGATTAAGGGCTCCGGTCTCGGTGGGTAGCCCAATATTCGTCGCCTGAAGAAAGCCCCAGGAATCTCTTTACTTCTTACTTCTTACTTCTGATTTCCCGCAAAGGCGACCAGCGGAAACCGGCGGCGATAGTGGGCTTGTAGAATTCGCGCTGGACCATGTATTGAGGGCTTCCGTTGTAAAAACCGAAGACCTCGTTGTTGATGTTCAGACCATACATGACAAAGCTGAGTCCATGAGCAAGGCGGAGGCTTCCTTGGGCGTCGAATTGGAGGTGCGGATAAAAATAGTTGTCGCCGAATGGACCGGGCGTGCCGTCTCCATAGCCGACGATATTCTGAGCGTTATAGGAGAATCCCACACGAATCGATACGCGGCCGCGATCATAGGTGGGGCTGACATTCCATGTGTGAGGCGCGTTGCGCACTAGCCGAGGATGATCAGTACGGCCAAAGTCAGGCCCAAAAGAGGTACGAGAGGCCGTGTAGCCGTAGTTTGCGGAGATTCCGAGACCAGCGAACGCGCCGGGCAGGAAGGTGAGGTGTTGAAGGTAGGCGGCCTCGAAGCCGTTGATCCAGGCGCTGCCGGCATTCACAGGCTGAGAGATCCGACAAACTGCCGTCGTCGAGCAAGTAGAACCACCAAAGGTCCCTGTGGTGACATTATTAAAAGTGTGGGAAATGATGGGGTCGGTCAGATTTTTGTAAAAATAGCCCGCCGTGATGACTCCGAAGGGATTCAGATAATGCTCGAAGAGCACGTCGATGTTATCCGCGGTTTCAGGCTTTAAATTCGGATTGCCCAGGCTAACGAGGATGGGGCTGCCGGTATTGTCTACGGAGAGCGCCTGGGCGATATCCTGCGGATCGGGGCGGGAAAAACCGCGGCTGTAAACTACGCGCAGGTTTGTGTCGTGCTTGAATGCAAAACGCAGAGAAGCACTCGGTAGCACCTTGACGTAGGAACCGTTGAGCTTGGTGTTACCAAGGAAATTGCCGTTGGCATCGAAAACCGGGGCCACAGTATCCAGATTGGTGCCCTCGAAGCGAACTCCAGCAACCAGGCGGATTTTGCTGAAATCAATGGTGTCCATTACGTAGCCGGCGCTGACTTTCTCAATCAGGTCGAATTGGCTGGAAATGTCCGGGGTCAGCGTGTAATTGCCGGGATTCGCGGCAAGGTCGGCGCTGAAGGCTTTATAAATATCAGAGAAACTGGGGTTGGGGCCCAATTTGTAAGCACCGTTGTAGTAGTTGCTATTCGAGAACTTGCTGGTGAAATCGGACAACAAGATAGGTGTTCCCGTTCCGCTGGGAGAATAGTTGTCCCTGAAGCTGTTGGCGAACTTATGGGCATTACGGAATTTTCCGCCGATTTCGATAGTGGAAAGATGGGAGCCCAAGTGATAACGCTTGGCCGCCGTAGCGGAGCCCTGGAGATTCAACTGAGCGGTGAGTCCGTGACTTATCTGCATGCGGCTCAAAGGGAAATTGCTCTGGTTGGTGTAGGCCTCGGTAAAGCAGGCGGGCGTCCACTGGGGGAGGTAGAGGCCCTTCGTGTTGGCCAGATCATACTGGCAGGAACTCGATGGTAGACCGTCCGCGTTAAAAGATACGGTGCGGTCGCCGATTTGGTGGTCTTGACTGGACCGGGACGCAGAAATGTCCCAGGTATACCAGGTGGTTGTGAGCACATGCTTCCCGCCGAGCAGGATGCTCCCGACGGCATAATCGGGACGGCGAATTTGGTCTCTGAAGGATGGGACGCCGGTGCAGCTCTCATTGCCGTAATCGGGGTTAGGCGAGCCATCGGGGAGGGTCTGAGCTCTGTCGATGCTGCAGCCGTTGGAACCCTGAAGTTGAATGCCATTGGGGAATTGGCTGGGCTTCAAGTCATTGAAAATGGGCGTATTGTCTGTTAGCGAGTAGACCCAGACATCGCCGTAGTTGTGAAAATCGGAGTACAGGCCACGAACATAGATGGTCGATCCGTCTGACGGCTTGAAGTCGACACTTCCCGCTAGCCCCCAGCGGCTACGATAGTACTTGTATTCTCGAACGTCGATGGCTTCGAAATACCGAGCCTGGGTTCCACCGGACAACGTAGCGAGATCCGGTACTGGCTCAATGTCGTCAATCCCGCGGCCATTCCAATCGTAAGAACCACCAAGGAGAACTCCGAAGCGCTTGCTGGCACCGAAGCGCTGCCCGACAGTGCCGGCTGTTTCAATGAGCCCGCGACCGCCGAGAATCGGAGTGTAACCACCCATTCCGCTTATATTCACAGTGGGATGCTCACCTGCAGTCTTGGTGACAAGGTTCACGGAACCGCCGATACCATCCGGATCCATGTTGGCCTGTAGGGTCTTATTGATTTCTACGGACTCGACGATGTCAGCAGGGATGGCATCTAGCTTGATTTGACGCACACCGGATTCGGGGGAAGGAGTATTCACGCCGTCGATGGTAACGTTGGCAAGGCGCGGCTCAGTTCCGCGAATCTGCACGTATTTGCCTTCGCCTTCGTCGCGTTCAATCGTGACGCTGGGCAGGCGGCCGAGGGCATCGGCCATGTTGGCATTGGGCAGACTGCGGATCACTTCATCCGGTAGCACTTGAAGCACGTTGTCGGCGGTCCGCTCGCGATTAACGGCCTCGGCTTCCGCTGAGGGGCGCTTAGCGTTAACCAGCACCTCCTGGTTTTGTGAGGAGACAGAAAGTTGGACGTCCGCATTTGCAACTTGGCCTGCCACTACCGTAATGCTCTTTGTAGAAGTCACGAAGCCGACGTAGCTAATCGTCACGGTGTACGTACCGGCGGCGAGGCCATTCACAAGAAACTGCCCTTGAGCGTCGGAGACGACGTTGACTCCGCCAGGTTCAACAGTGACTTGCGCACCCTGCAGTACGCCGCCACCTGTGTCGGTGATGCTGCCGCTGATTCCTCCCCGGCGTTCTGTTTGAGCTTGGGTAGGTGTGGATAGCAATAGAAGGCAAACAAGGACGAACAGGGAGGCCGCAAAAGTTCGCATGGTTACTCCTCTTGATCTTTTGATAGATGATCTCTGGGCTGTGGGAACCAGATGGACTACGACGTACCTGAGACATAGTCTGAGGCGCCCTTGCAAACGTTTCCGAATTTAATTGAGAGGCTCTACCCAAGTCAAGCTCTTTGTTCTTTGATGTTTCTTCTTTGACAATCGTCTAGGACCAGGTTAGAATTGCAAACGATTGCAGCACTACTCACACTATGCGGGGTGCTTGGTCAGGAGCACTACCGTTTTTTGAAATGCGTGAAATAACGCCCCAACTGACTGTCAAACCCCAGCAACTCCGATGACCTCTCATGAAGGAATTTTCAATCACATCAATTCGGGGAAGAAGTCACAAGCTATAACGATCAAGGATATTGCAAGAGAATCGGGCGTCAATATTTCAACCGTGTCGCCCGCCTCAATTACTATCCGAATCGAGTTGCCCGCGGACTGAAGACACGACGTTCCCATACCTTAGCTCTCATCGTTAGCGATATCCGCAATCCTTTCTTCGCGGAAGTTACGAGGGGTGCAGAAGATGCGGCGCGCGCTGGCGGTTACGACCTGGTGTTGTGCAACAGCGACCTAGACCCCCGAAAACAGATGGAGTATGTCGCTTCGCTGCTCGAGAAGCAGGTCGACGGCATTCTGATGAACTCTGTAGCGGATCTCAGTCGGAAGCAGCAGGATCAGTTGGCCGCGTCTGGTGTACCCATCGTGCTGCTGAACCGCTCGACCGCAACTAAATCGTTCTCCACGGTTTGTGCCGACAACGAAGCCGGCGGTGCGATGGCTGCGCAGTACCTACTACGGCTGGGCCACGAAAACATTGCCCATCTTACCGGGCCTCGTCGCCACGGCAACCTGAGCGACCGTGCTCGGGGGTTTCTCCGCTTCCTGAAGGCTGCCGGTGCGAAGCAAAGGATCACCGTACTACATGGAGAGAACAGCTTTTCAGGAGGTCATACGCTGACACAGAAGTTACTACGGCAGCAGCCTAAAATCAGTGCCATCTTCGCCGCAAACGATTGGATGGCTTTTGGCGCTATTCGGGCGATGCTAGAACTGGGCCGGCGGGTTCCGGAAGACATTTCGCTAATCGGTTTCGACAATTTGGAACTGGCCAGTGTGGTACACCCTCCGCTGACGACGATTCATCAGCCCAAATATGAGATGGGGCGCGCAGCATCCGAAATGCTGCTGCGGCTCGCCCGTAACCAAAG
>MNIJ01000196.1 GCA_001919715.1 Acidobacteria bacterium 13_1_20CM_58_21 | reverse complement strand
GTCATAGAGGGTGTTCCTTTCTTGTAGGGAATGAGCCAAGCACTCAAAACCTACACCAAAGGGGCGCCCTTTTATAATGTGTGGAATCCGGCACGAAAGCCAACGGGTTTCGTGAACTTACCAGAAGGACTTGACTCGCAATCGGGTCACAGTTGGACCCGTCCGAACCACGCAAATCTTCGTATGACTCTTAAGATTTTGTTCCACAGCTCTCAACTCGTGTTCAAAAAGCCAGTTCCGGAGCTGGGACTTCCTTAGGCGACGAACTTCATTTCCGTTTGCCAAAAACACCTTTCCTCTTCGGTCGAGAATCTGGGGGCTCGACAGACCAAGAAGATCATCGGCCTTGTAGCCACATACGTAAAAGCACCGGTGTCCGAAGACAACGAGTAGGTCGGTCCAGCATTGCCAGAGGGCCCTAACTCGAAAACCAACAAATACAATGCAAGCCACACATAGGAAAATGAGCAAGATTCCCAAAATAGCCATACTCATACCCCTTCGGCTGAATCCTACTCTCCACTAAGGGAAAGTCAAAGCATGCAAGTTCTGAAATTGGAGACATTTTCCGATCCCGGCAATTCCTCACGTCTTTTGATAGCCGCAGAACAATCGTAGAAGCAAAGGCGGTAATCCGGGCACAATGAGAGCAAATCCATCTCTCAGTCGGCGCAATCTCATTCGTGGGCGAGGCCGAAGACAACGGTGTACGTGACCGATCGGGTCGTTTCAGGTCTCTATTCTCATGGGTCTTGCGGCCCTAAGCAGCCAGCTAGAGTCCACTTATTGTAACTGGGCGAATCGCAGAAGAGCTATCCCAACCGGCGTCGCCACGCCCAAATCACAGACTCAATTGCCAGGGCCTTCGCGTGCTTCGGCTTAGGTGCGCTTCTTTTGGGGGGGCGCTCGGGGTTGTGGCGTTGGGATTTTTGCCTACCGGCGTCGTTCGTGCACAATGTCTGCTCCGTGTTTGACGTTTTCACAGTCCCTAACAGTTTTGACCCGAAGCACGCGCTAGGGATTTTCAGCGCCATTATCAACTCCATGAAAATTAAATGGAGCGGCGTGACCCGGAGTGTCCTCGGATTCAGCGACGCGACGAACAAATTCCGCGGCGACTTCTTCGCGTGTTCGGCGACGATCGCCGTCTCCGCCAGGACGCCGAAGGATACCGGACACGGCCTCCACTTCGAATCCGATCCCGCGACAACTGCGAACTTGGCGCAATTCGGCACCGAACACAACGGCGTGTTCTTCGTGTTCTTCTGAGGCGTTGCAGCTCTTCTCATCGAAGGGTAGAATCATGGCGAGCGAAGACAGATGCCCCGCTCGCCATGGTAGTTTAAATCAATCATTTTCCTCAGGGCCTAAGACAAGCAAAGGATGGCGCTATGAGCAATGCTCTCCGTCGAACGTGCATTTTGGCCGCAGCTCTATCCTCCACAATTGCGATCGCCGCCTCGGGGCAAGGCAACAGCTCACAAGTCGGGCGGGAAGTGGCAATACCGAGCCATCTGCAGGACGGTGAAGAATTCAATGCGCCTGTGAGCCAATTGATCCGCTACGGCGCGCAACTCTTCAGTGCCAAGTTTACGAACCAAGAGGGAGCCGGGCGTCCCCAATCGAAAGGAACCGGCGCACCCATCTCTGATCCCAGCTCGCCGTTAGTGTTTCCGAGGAACTTCGATCGAATCTCCTCACCTGATGCAAACTCGTGTTCTGGTTGCCATAATGCGCCCGTCGCAGGCGCCGGAGGCGACCGCGTGACGGAAGTCTTTGTCTTGGCGCAGCGCTTTGATCATTTGACGTTCGATCATGGCGATGGCATTACGACCCGGGGTGCGGTGGATGAATCGGGAAAGCTCGTCACTATGGAGAACGTCACCAACGACAGGAAGACCATCGGCATGAACGGATCCGGCTTCGTCGAAATGCTAGCCCGGCAGATGACGGCGGAGCTGCAGGCAGAGCGCGACGCAACGCCCCCGGGAAAAAGCATGCAGTTACTGTCAAAGGGAATCTCCTTCGGCGCGCTAACGCACAACGGGGATGGGACCTGGAGTGTTTCTCAGGTACAAGGACTAGCGGCCCCCAGCCTGTCTACCAAGGGCACCAGTCCTCCGAGCCTGATCATTCGGCCCTTGCATCAGGTCGGCAACGTCATCTCAATAAGACAGTTCAGCAACAATGCATTCAACCATCATCACGGCATGCAGCCGGAGGAGCGCGTCGGGCTAAACGCCGACCCTGATGGAGATGGCATTACTAACGAACTGACGACAGCTGACTTGACTGCGGTTTCTCTGTTCCAGGCCACGCTGCCCGTTCCCGGCCGCGTGATTCCTAACGATCCGGCGGTGGAGCGCGCGAACTTGGCGGGTGAGGCCGTGTTCAACAGGATCGGCTGCGCAACCTGCCACGCCACCCTGCCGCTTACTTCGAACAACAATCCAGGCTTGCCTGGGCAGCCAGGCTGGATCTACTTTGAGCCCAATCCGTACAATCCCGCCACCGGTCCCAATTCTCCGAACTTGCAACTCGGATCCACGAACTATCCGGTCAGTGCTCCTGCACTTACCGTGGACCTGACCAGCAACATGCTGCCGCTTCCACGCCTGCGAGCGCACAATGGGTCGGTCTTGGTCCCAGCCTACACCGATCTCAAGCTGCATGACATCAGCGCCACAAGTAACCCCGCAACCGACCCCGAGTGCGAGCCGCTCGATCAGAACCAGCCGGCGGGATCGCCAGGTTTCTTTGCCGGGAACTGCAAATTTATCACGCGCAAGCTCTGGGGCTTCTACAACCAAGGTGGGGCGTTCATGCATCACGGGAAGTTCACCACAGCCAGGGAGGCTGTCGAGGGACACAACGGAGAAGCTCTTTCGCAGCGGTTGGCATTCGATGCCCTGCTGCCCGACGAGCAAAACAACCTCATTGAATTCTTGAAGTCGCTGCAAGTCTTGCCGACGGGCTCGAAATCCCTGGTCGTCGATGAGCATGGTAACGCGAAGGTTTGGCCGCCCTCGACAGGCTCCTGAGAAGATGAACGATAAGGGCGAGAAGCTCACGATCGAACAGAGCGTTAGCAGAAGATTATCGAGTTGTGCCTTCCTCTAGAGAGTTGCGTGACAGACAGCAAGGCTCCTTATGGTTTTAGCGAGCTTCAAGTGGCTTCACCTGAACAACCCGCTAACCGCGGGTCCCGCTGGTAGTCTTCCATTCGCGGTCTGATTTATTGCGTTCGAACTGCGCGCGTGGGACGGGGGCGCCGAGATCATCCTGGCTACAGGCTCATCGTTTGAGTCGATGACGGCTGCATTCCCAGGGTTGGAGACGGACGGCACCATGGTTGTCTTGGGCGCGGGGCAGGGCAGTCTCAATTTCGATCCTATACAACTCATCATGGGGAGGCGTCGGGTTATGGGCTTTGCAGCGGGTTCTCGGCGGGAGTTGCGCGAGATTCTGGATTTCGCTGCCGCTTAAGGCATTCGCCCACGAACCACGCGCTTCCCACAGCGGAAAGCGGACGAGGTTCTCGAGCCAGTGCACGCGGGCAGCATTCGCGGACGCGCCGTTCTGATGATGGACTAACGCAGGAGTTGGCTGCACGATAGACGGGGGGGAGCAAAAATGTCATTGGTTCCGTGCAATCGCTGTGGCGGTATCCAGCCAAGAATCTATGCTTGGACAGGAACTTGAAAGCACAGACGGTACGGAACGCGGCATCCAAGGAGATCGAGTCTATGCGGTTGTCGACGAATCTTCCGGCGAGGTCGCCAGCGCCAAGAACCCTCGTGGCTGGTACACCAAGGTACACACAAGACGGCGCGCCAACAACTCATTCATCTTCAATAAGAAAGACTGGTGCCCGGGGTGGGAGTCGAACCCACATGAGGAAAAATCCCCGGAGGATTTTAAGTCCTCAGCGTCTGCCATTCCGCCACCCGGGCACGGCAGATAAGAAAAAATAACATGCGCGGGGACTGCGCTCAATTCAAATCACAAAACGGGACGTGGAACCGGTAGCTAGTTCTGAGCTCTCAGGAAGAACAACCGGACTCTTTGGGTGTTCTGGGTTTCCCCGAGGTTTTGCAGATTTGTTGTTTGACTGTTGCGAAACGCTTTGCCTTCATGGTGTCGATTCGAGAAGCGTGGTGGCGAATCTTGAAACGGGTTGCAGACACATGCTCAAGCGAGCGAGTTTTTTCGTTTTGGCGTAAAATCTCTTGATCCGATCCGTACCGCGGCGCATCTAAAACCTGACCGTGATCTGTGGGTGTATTCCTGCCCGCGACAGGAGCCAATGTGAGTCAGCCGAAAAGTCAGCTGGACCTCGACGTTCTGAGCATCAATACCATCCGTACTTTGGCGATCGATGCGGTCCAGCAGGCGAATTCAGGTCACCCCGGCGCCCCCATGGGTCTGGCGCCGGTGGTCTACTCTCTGTGGCAGCGCTTCCTCCGCTACGATCCTGCGGATCCCACCTGGCCAAATCGTGACCGTTTCGTTCTGTCCGCGGGGCACGCCTCGATGCTTCTCTACGCCACGCTTCACTTGACGGGAGTGCGAGCGGTCAACACTCAAGGAAGAGTTACAAACGACCCTGCCGTCTCGATGGAGGAGATCAAGCGATTCCGGCAAATCGACAGCAGGACACCGGGGCATCCCGAGTCGCACCTCACCACCGGAGTCGAAACAACCACGGGGCCGCTCGGCCAAGGCGCAGGGAATAGCGTGGGCATGGCGATTGCCGGTAAATGGCTCGGGGAGAATTACAACCGTCCTGGGTTCGACATTTTCAATTTCAATGTCTACGCGATTTGCGGCGATGGAGACCTGATGGAGGGTGTGGCGAGCGAAGCTGCTTCGCTCGCGGGACATCTGAAGCTCTCCAATCTTTGCTGGATCTACGACAACAACAGGGTGACCCTCGATGGTCCCGCCGAGTGGTCCTTCAGCGAAGATGTGATGACGCGTTTCAAGGGCTACGGCTGGAACGTCGCGCACGTGACGGACGCCAACGATTTGGACGTCCTGGCGCGCGGCTACGACAATTTCCTCAAGTCGAAAGACCGGCCAACGCTGATTGTTGTGGACAGCCACATTGGGTACGGATCGCCCCACAAGCAAGATTCCTACGAAGCACACGGCGAGCCGCTGGGCGAGACAGAAGTCAAACTCGTAAAGAAAAACTATGGGTGGCCCGAAGACGCGAAGTTTCTGGTCCCCGATGGAGTCTATGATCAGTTCAAGAATGGCGTGGGCAAGCGCGGAGCCGAGGCTCGTGCGGCGTGGAACGCAAAGTACGAAGAGTACAAGAAACAATTTCCGCAGCTCGCAGATCAGCTGAACAAGATGCAGAGCGGCCAATTGCCCGACGGCTGGGACAAAGACTTGCCGAGCTTCCCTGTCGATCCAAAGGGCATGGCGACGCGCGAATCCTCAGGAAAAACGCTGAACGCCCTGGCGAAGAATATCCCCTGGCTGGTTGGCGGATCGGCAGACCTGGCCAAGTCCAACAAGACGAATCTGACCTTCGACGGTGCGGGAGATTTCTACCCGGATCAGTATCGCGGGCGCAACATCCACTTCGGCGTGCGGGAACATGCCATGGGGGCGATCGTAAACGGAATGACGCTGTCGAAACTCCGGGCGTTCAGCGCTACGTTCTTTAATTTTAGCGATTACATGCGGCCGAGCATGCGTCTCGGCGCGTTGATGGAAATCCCTGCGATTTACATTTTCACGCACGACTCGATTGGCGTGGGTGAAGACGGACCGACGCACCAACCCATCGAGCAACTGGCGTCCTTGCGGGCGATGCCAAACATGCTGATTCTGCGGCCGGGCGATGCCAATGAAGTGGTGGAGGCCTACAAGGTAATCTTGCAACATACGCATGGGCCCTCTATCTTGGTTCTGACCCGCCAGGCCATGCCCACGCTAGATCGTGTGAAATATGCTCCCGCCGCAGGAGTTGCTAAGGGCGCTTACATTCTTGCAGATGCTCCGGGTGGGAAACCTGACCTCATCCTTATGGGCAGCGGCAGCGAGGTGTCTCTTTGCGTGGAAGCCGGCGAAAAATTGAATGCCGCCGGCATCAAGGCTCGCGTCGTCAGCATGCCATCATGGGAACTGTACGAACGCCAGGACGCCGCATATAAGGAGAGTGTCCTCCCTGCGAGTGTACGCGCGCGGGTTTCCGTGGAGATGGCTTCCACGTTTGGATGGGAGCGCTACGTCGGGCTCGAGGGCAAGATGATTGGGATGCACAGCTTTGGCGCATCGGCGCCTTTGAAGGACCTGTTGAAAAAATTCGGCATGGAAGCGGACAGGGTCGTGGCAGCGGCGAGGGGAGTCCTCGGAAAGTGAGCCGGCAATGAAGGTCGTGATTGGCTCGGACCACGCTGGGTTCGAACTGAAAGTTGCCATGGGCGATTTGCTGCGGTCGCTGGGACACGATGCCCTGGATGTCGGCGCATTCAATGAAAATCCGTCCGATTATCCGGACTTTGCAGAAGCCGTGGGTCGAGCGGTGCTGGACCACAGGGCTGAGCGTGGCGTTCTGATCTGCGGCAGCGGCGTTGGCGCGAGCGTGGCGGCAAATAAATTGCCCGGGATTCGAGCCGGGATGTGCCATGACACGTATTCGGCGCATCAGGGAGTAGAGCATGACGACATCAACGTCCTGGTGCTGGGCTCCCGGGTGATCGGCGTGAAGCTGGCAGAGGATTTAGTGAAGGCCTTCCTTGCCGCAAAGTTCACGAGCGAAGAAAGGCATATGCGCCGGCTAGGAAAAGTCAAAGCGCTGGAAGCAAAGTTTGCGGCGGGCTTGAAGCAATAGGAAAACGATCGGTATTCGAAGCGAGAAGCGCGCCCACCCCGCCGAGGCGTACAATAAAGTTTCGAACGCTTTCCGAGATGGAGGAGAATCTGCATGACCACTACAACGACCGTCCCAAGCATAGGCACTGGCCAGGGAACCAATCCACTGAAGGCGCTACTCGCCTACGGACAATCCCCCTGGATGGATTACATCCGCAGAGACCTGCTCACCAGCGGCGAACTAAAGAAATATATTGATAATGACGGCCTGCGGGGAATGACTTCCAACCCGGCCATCTTCGAGAAAGCCATTACCGGCAGCGACCTTTATGTGGATATCCTGAACTCGCCGGAAGCGAAAAAGTTCGACGCCAACGGCCTCTTCGAGAAAATCGCCCTCCGCGACGTGCGGGACGCTTGCGACATCTTCAAGCCGGTCTATACGGAGTCGAAGCGCCGCGACGGTTACGTCAGCCTGGAAGTTTCGCCGTTTCTCGGGTTCGATACCAAAGCCTCGCTCGCCGAAGCTCGCCGCCTGTGGAAGGCCGTAGATCGCCCGAATGTCATGATCAAGATTCCCGGGACGCCCGAAGGCCTTCCCGCCATACGCCAGGCACTCGAAGAAGGTATCAACATCAATATCACTCTTCTGTTCGCGCAGTCCGCCTACGAGCAAGTCGCAGAAGCATTTCTTGCCGCGCTGGAAGCTCGCGCAGCCAAAGGCCAGGACATCAGTCACATCGCGAGCGTCGCCAGCTTCTTCGTCAGCCGCATCGATACCCTGATTGATAGCAAGATCGACGAAAAGCTCAAGAGCACAACCGATGCCGACCAGAAAGCTCTGCTCGAATCCATCCGCGGCAAGGTGGCCATTGCCAACGCCAGGCTCACCTACAAGAAGTATCAGGAACTATTCGGGAACCCGCGCTGGACGGCCCTGGCGGCCAAAGGCGCGCAAACGCAACGTCTTCTGTGGGCCAGCACGAGCACCAAGAATCCAAAGTATCGTGATGTGATCTACGTCGAAGAACTCATCGGCGCGGACACCGTGGACACCATTCCTCCGGCCACATTTGATGCCTTCCGCGATCACGGCAAACTTCGTCCTAGTCTAACCGAAAACGTCGAAGGCGCCGCGAAGACCATGGCCGACCTCGCCAAGTCCGGAATTTCCATGAAAGAAGTAACGGACAAACTGATGGTCGACGGCGTCAAGCTCTTTGCCGACGCCTTCAAGACCCTGCTGGATGCCGTGGGCAAGAACGCAGGGGTACGTACGTGAGCCTAAACCGGCTGACCTACAAGTTGCCCGGTCGGCTTGCCGGGGAGGTTGCTTGGTCGCTCGAAGACTGGAAGAAGAATAATAAAGTCGCGCGCCTCTGGCAGAAGGATGCTTCGCTCTGGAGCGGCACGGACGAGAGTAATTGGCTCGGCTGGCTGACCATCACCGAAGAGCAGATCGCGCACATTGACGTTCTGAAGCAGGTCGCCGAGGACGTGAAGAAGGCGCGATTCAAAGATGCGCTCTTGCTGGGCATGGGCGGCTCCAGCCTGTGCCCCGAAGTTCTGAGCATGACGTTTGGAAAGATGAAAGGATTTCCCGAGCTGCATGTTCTCGATTCCACCGACCCCGCGCAAATCAAGGCCATCGAAGCGAAAGTCGATCTCCAGAGGACCCTCTGCATCGTTTCGAGCAAGTCGGGCAGCACGCTCGAGCCCAACATCTACAAACAATACTTCTTCGAGCGTGTAAAGGCCAAAGTGGGCGAGAAAGAAGCCGGCAATCACTTCAGCGCCATCACGGATCCGGGCTCCAAGATGCAGCAGGTCGCCGAAGCTGATAAGTTCCGCAGGATCTTCCTGGGTGTGCCAAGCATCGGTGGCCGCTATTCCGCGATTTCCAATTTCGGCATGGTTCCCGCAGCGGTCATGGGCCTGGACGTTGAGAAATTCTTGAAAAACACGGAGGAAATGGTCACGGCGTGTGGTGCGTCTTCTGCCGCCGATTTCAATCCAGGGGTCATCTTGGGAACCATCTTGGGCGTCGCCGCCAATCATGGCCGGGACAAGATTACCATCGTCACTTCGCCGGGAATCTTCGATCTCGGCGCGTGGCTCGAACAATTAATTGCCGAATCCACCGGAAAAATCGGCAAGGGCATTATTCCTGTTGATCGCGAACGCCTCGCCAGGCCGGCTAGCTATGGCAACGATCGGGTCTTCGCTTATGTGCGACTAGCGTCGAAGCCAAACAAGGCTCAGGATGCAGCCGTTGCTGCCCTCGAAAAAGCCGGGCACCCCGTCGTGCGCATCACTCTGCCGAACACCTACAATCTCGGGCAGGAATTCTTCCGGTGGGAAATCGCCACTGCTGTTGCCGGTTCCATCATCGGGATTAACGCCTTCAACCAGCCGGACGTCGAAGCCAGCAAGATTGAAACCAAGAAATTGACGAGCGAATACGAAACGACCGGAAGTCTCCCAGCGGAATCGCCTTTCTTCGAGGAGAAAGGCATCAAGCTTTTCGCGGACGAGAAAAACACGGCAGCATTGAAGGGCGGCGCGAAACTTGCCGACGTGTTGAAAGCTCATCTCTCACGAATTGGCGCGGGCGATTATTTTGCCGTCCTTGGCTACATTACGATGAATCCGGCGAATGAAAAGACCTTGCAAACGATCCGCCACGCCGTTCGCGACAAGAAAAAAGTGGCCACCGTTCTCGGGTTTGGCCCGCGCTTCTTGCACTCCACCGGGCAAGCCTACAAGGGTGGCCCGAATAGCGGCGTCTTCCTGCAGATCACTGGCGACGATGCGAAAGATTTGCCGGTGCCCGGGCAGAAATACACCTTTGGGATTGTGAAGGCC
Source organism: Acidobacteria bacterium 13_1_20CM_58_21 (assembly GCA_001919715.1). Taxonomy (GTDB): domain Bacteria; phylum Acidobacteriota; class Terriglobia; order Acidiferrales; family UBA7541; genus Acidiferrum. The sequence goes on along the minus strand of MNIJ01000196.1, from coordinate 5,875 downwards.
GCGCAGGCTCGCGGCGACTTTGCCGTTCTGGCCGAGCGCGGCCGCCGCGCCTTGCGCGTCCACTTGGGGAAGAATCTGAAAACCGGACTCGCAATGCTGACCAGAGCCGTGCAAAAAGCGATCGCATAGTTACCGAACCATTTCTTTGGTGTAAAACCGGGAGCACACAAGATGCAACTTGGCATGATCGGGCTGGGAAGAATGGGCGCCAACATGGTTCGGCGCCTGCAAAAAAACGGTCACAAGTGCGTCGTGTATGACCGCAGCGCGGATTCCGTCAAACAACTGGAAGGCGAAGGCGCTACGGGTGCGACTTCCATCGATGATTTCGTAAAGAAACTTCAGAAGCCCCGCGCCATCTGGCTCATGGTGCCGGCTGCGGTGGTCGACGCCTCGCTACACGATTTCGCGGGCAAACTAGAAGCTGGTGATACCGTGATCGATGGAGGAAATTCCTACTATATCGATGACATTCGCCGCGCGAAAGAACTCTCTAAAAAGGGAATCCACTATTGCGACGTCGGCACAAGCGGAGGCGTATGGGGCCTCGAGCGCGGCTATTGCCAGATGATCGGTGGGGAGACGGAGGTCGTGAAGCGCCTCGATCCGATTTTCAAAACGCTCGCGCCCGGCCGTGGCAACGTCGATCGCACGCCGGGACGCGACAAAATTGGCGGCACTGCCGAGGAAGGCTATCTTCACTGTGGCCCTTCCGGCGCCGGCCACTTCGTCAAGATGGTCCACAACGGTATCGAGTATGGCTTGATGGCGGCTTACGCCGAGGGCTTGAACATTCTCAAGCATGCCAACGCGGGCAAATCCCACCGCGAGGCCGACGCAGAAACCACTCCGCTTCGGAACCCCGAACACTATCAGTACGATTTCAATCTTGCAGACATCACGGAAGTGTGGCGCCGGGGAAGCGTCGTTGCATCATGGCTGCTCGATCTGACCGCCATTTCCCTGCTCGATCAGCCCACCCTTGAACGCTTTTCCGGCCGCGTTTCGGATTCCGGTGAAGGCCGCTGGACCATTCTTGCCGCCATCGAGTCCACTGCGCCCGCGCCCGTTCTGACCGCATCTCTGTTTCAGAGGTTTACATCGCGTGGCGAAGATGATTTTGGGGCGAAAGTATTGTCCGCGATGCGTTTCCAATTCGGCGGACACATTGAAAAGAAGTCTGGGCACTAGAGATTTCAAGAGTCGTTTGGCGCTCGGAAGACAGAGAGTTCCGCCTATGATCGCGAACCACCCCGATTCGAATCCGACTGCAGCACCCTGCGTGATGGTTATTTTTGGCGCAACCGGCGACCTGACGAAACGCAAATTGCTTCCCGCGCTTTGCAATCTCGCCCAGGACAAGCTTCTTCCGCAACAGTTCGCCATTGTGGGATTCGCCACCAACGACTACACCACGGAAGGCTTTCGCAAGATGCTGGGCGAGGAGATTCCCAAGTACGCTCCCACACCTGTCGACCTGAAGTTCTGGGACGGGATCGCCGAGCGAATTTATTACGTCCGGGGAGACTTTCAGGACCCCGAGGCCTACAAGCGGCTGAAAGAGCAAATTGAACAGGCTGACAAGCTTCAGAACGCGCTCGGAAACAGATTCTTCTATTTGGCGGTCGCACCGCGATTCTTCTCTCCGATCGTCAAGAAGCTGGGCGAATGCGGCCTGACCAAGGAAGGAAACGACCGCTGGGCAAGGGTGATCGTCGAAAAGCCATTCGGCCATGACCTGGAATCAGCGAAGCAGCTCAACCAGGACTTGATGCAGGTTCTGACGGAAAAGCAGATCTATCGCATCGACCACTATCTCGGCAAAGAGACCGTCCAAAACGTGATGGTCTTTCGCTTTTCAAACAACATCATCGAGCCGTTGTGGAACCGCAATTATGTGGACCACGTGCAAATCACCGCGGCGGAAACCGTCGGCGTGGAGCATCGCGGCGGCTTCTATGAGACCGCAGGCGCCTTGCGGGACATGGTGCCGAACCACCTATTCCAACTCTTGACCATGACAGCGATGGAGCCGCCGATTTCCTTTGATGCCGATCAAGTCCGCAATAAACAAGCAGAAGTTCTGCACGCCATCCAGCCGCTCAGCCCCGAGGATGTCCTGAAAAACATGGTGCGTGGCCAGTACGGTGCCGGCACGGTGGACGGCCAGCGCGTCGGAGGCTATGGCAGCGAGCCGGATGTCGCGCCGGAGTCGAATACGGAAACGTTTGTCGCGCTGAAATTGCAGATCGACAACTGGCGCTGGGCGGGCGTGCCGTTCTATCTGCGCACGGGCAAGCGGCTAGCGCAACGCACAACGGAGATTGTGATCCAGTTCCGCAGGACTCCCTTCGTTCTGTTCCGCAACACCACGGTAAAAAATCTGGAAACCAACCGCCTGGTCATCCACATTCAACCTGAGGAAGGCATTTCGTTGAGTTTCGGCGCAAAGGTTCCCGGCTCGGTCATGAAGCTCGGGCTCGTGAATATGGATTTCGATTACTGCACCTATTTCGGATTGGAGCACAGCACCGGTTACGAGCGGCTGCTGCGCGATTGCATGGCGGGTGATGCCACGCTCTTCCAACGCTCGGACATGGTCGAGGCGGGATGGAATGTGATTCAGCCGATTCTGGACGTTTGGCACGCTTTGCCCGCCCGCGGTTTCCCGAACTATGCGGCAGGCTCGTGGGGGCCTATCGAGGCTGACGATTTGGTGGAACGCGACGGGCGCTCGTGGCGGCGCATCGGGGAAGAAGAAATTGACAAGCGCGGGCGGATCGCCGCTCCCGATAAAGCAGGGATCATCACCTGAGAGGAGTGCGAGTGGATCGTGAGATTCGAATCCTAGCAGACGGCGCAGCCATCGCCAAGCGCGCAGCCGAGGAGTTCGTTCAAGCCGCGGCATCGGCGGTACGCACGAAAGGCTTCTTCAGCGTGGCGTTGGCAGGGGGATCGACCCCGAAAGCGCTCTACCGCCTCCTGCTGAACGACCCAGCGCTGCGCTCGGAAGTTCCTTGGGATAATATACATCTGTTCTTCGGCGACGAGCGCCATGTCGCACCGAGCCATCCCGACAGCAATTTTCGCATGGCTACGGAAGCAATGATTTCAAAGTCGCCGTTGAAAGCGGAGCAGGTCACGCGGATCAAAGGCGAATATCCAGATGCGGAACAGGCCGCCCTAGAGTACGAAAAGGCTGTGCGCGAATATTTCCAGCTGACAAACGGAGAGTATCCGCGCTTTGATCTGGTATTGGCCGGGATGGGCAACGAGGGGCACACCCTCTCGCTTTTCCCAGGAACGAAAGCATTGCATGTGGAAAGGCGCATCGCCGTGAGAAACTGGGTGGGCAAGTTGTACGCGGAACGCATCACTCTCACCGCGCCAGCCGCCTGCAATGCCGCCCAGATCATCTTCCTGGTCGCGGGCGCGGACAAGGCGCCGGCCCTGAAAGCGGTACTGGAAGGTCCGTTTGAGCCGGAGCAATTGCCTGCGCAACTGCTCCAGCCAAACAATGGAAAACTGCTCTGGCTGGTGGACACTGCCGCCGGGAGCATGCTCTCGATAGGAATTCGAGAATAGTTGACGCTTGACGGTCACACTGAAACGAGGAGAAAGAAATGGCTACCAGCACCATCCAAGGACAAATTGAGACCTATCTCGGCGCAAAGGCTGATTCCCTGTTGGGATTCAAGTCGCCGAAAATCGCCAAGGAGCGCCTGCATCTTCCCGGACCGGACTTCGTCGACCGCATCTATGCCGCGACGGACCGCAATCTGCGCGTGCTAACAAATTTGCAGCGCTTGTTTGGCCACGGCCGGCTGAGCGGTACTGGTTATCTCTCGATTCTGCCCGTCGACCAGGGCATCGAGCACTCCGGCGGCGCCAGCTTCGCCAAGAACCCCGATTACTTCGATGGCGGGAATATCGTGAAGCTGGCCATCGAGGGTGGCTGCAACGCTGTAGCTTCCACCTTTGGGGTGCTGGGCTCCGTCGCACGCAAGTACGCCCACAAGATCCCGTTCATCGTGAAGATCAATCACAACGAGCTGCTAACCTTCCCGAACAAGGCCGATCAAATTCTCTTCGGCACCGTCGAGCAGGCCTTCGACATGGGCGCGTCCGCCGTCGGCGCTACGATTTACTTCGGTTCAGACCAAGGCGGCCGCCAGATCGTGGAGATCAGCCAGGCCTTCGCGAAGGCCCACGAACTAGGCATGGCCACCGTCCTATGGTGCTATCTCCGCAACAACGCTTTCAAGCAGGACAAGGACTATCATCTCTCCGCCGACCTCACCGGCCAGGCCAACCATCTCGGCGTGACCATCGAGGCCGACATCATCAAGCAGAAACTCCCGGAAAATAACGGCGGCTACCAGGCGCTCAACATCGGTAATTCCAGCTATGGCAAGTTTGACAAGCGCATCTACACGGACCTGTGCAGCGATCATCCCATCGACTTGACCCGCTATCAGGTTGCCAACTGCTACATGGGCCGCGTGGGATTGATCAACAGCGGCGGCGCTTCCGGCGCAAACGACTTCGAAGAAGCTGTCGCCACGGCGGTCATCAACAAGCGCGCCGGCGGCACCGGTCTCATCTCCGGCCGCAAAGCTTTCCAGCGTCCCATGAAAGAAGGCGTTCAGCTCCTCAACGCCATCCAGGATGTCTACCTCAGCCCCAAAGTAACCATCGCCTAGACCCTGGGCTTGCACCAGTACGAATGCAAAGTATCCTGTTTGGTATTCAAGGGCCGTGGCTTCTCGGCGAATTTCACACGCTAAAGACCATGGAACCGGCCCTATGCGAAGTTCGGGAACAATGTAGTTTGCGATTCTACCCCATACGCTCGGAGAGCGAGAACATTCGAAACGGGTAGCTGCAGATCGAAAGGAGTTGAACACCCACACCCACATCTCTGCGACCGGCACAAGATCCTGGGGGAAGAAGCTCTAGCGCTTCGCGATGTCTTCCGCAATTTGGTTCAGCAAGTCGCTCATTATATGAATTTCGGGGAGCGCGGCATCCCGGTTCTTTCCGTGCTTTACGGATGTTCCCTTGCCGTTATTCGCTGTGGCCGTGGGCCAGTGCTGAGAAATCGGAACGCCTTGCTCAGAGTACGCAGTGGCATACAGAACATTTGATTGCAGGCTGTGGGGCACTTTTTCCGTCAAAACGGTGGTGACCGTCGTGGTCGCTGTCCGGTCAAAGGTGTAGTGCCACGTTGAGCCGTAGTTGGTCGTGAAAGTTCCAACTCCCGATGTTGGCGACATGTCGGCCGCAGCTGATATCTCCCTCAGCTTGTCGATTTCAGAAACGACCGGAGCGGACGTGTAAAAGACAACTAAGTAATTGTGTGCTCCAAGCATAGGCGAGTCAGAGAAACACATTCCTGGAAACCTCTTCTGGTTCTTTTCGAACCAGTTTGCTGCCCACTCCGGAATGGCCAGAAATAGTTTCTCCTTATCCAGACTTCCTAAGGACACGTTTTTCGTGCAACCCGCTCGTTGCCCATCATTGAAGCCATCTTCCAGGGCCAAACCGTAGGAAACAACGTCTGGCAGTCGATTCAACTCCGGCGATGACGTCTCGGGCGCGACAAACACCCCTAGCGAGATGCTTTTCTGTGGTTCACTGGTTCGAACATCTTCTACCGCCGAAACTGCCACCGGACTCGCTTCGGACTGTTGAGATGGCGGTGCTCCTGCTACCCACCACCCAAATACTCCCGTCTTCCCGTCCGACTGAGCCTCGGGGGTGATTGCCGGAGCGACCAGCGAACTCGCTTCACGCACTTGAGACGGCGGTGCTCCTGCTGCCGACGCCAATACTTCCGTCTTCCCGCCTGACTGAGCCTCGGGAGCGGTTGCCG
>MNIJ01000090.1 GCA_001919715.1 Acidobacteria bacterium 13_1_20CM_58_21 | reverse complement strand
TGAACTCCTTAAAAGGTGTATCCAGCTATGTTCTACGACGCCGGTTACCGCGCATCGCCAAATGCTACTGGAAAAATGTTTTGTGGTCGCCTTCTTATTTCGCCGCATCCTGTGGCGGCGCACCACTCCACCTCATCAAGCGCTACATTCAACAGCGGGCGACACCGCTATAGTCGTGGCTTACCCCGGCCTGAAGTCCGGGGCTTGCGCCACTCGCGGGGTCAATCTCGAGAACACCGACGCGGGCGTCACAGGCACAAAGGTGCTCCGGATGTGCCCCACTCGGTTCAGCCACCCATCCGGAATCTCAAGCGCCAGGAACACTCCAGCAGGCCGAAGCACACGCCAAATTTCAGCAAAAGCGAGGTCCTGCAACTGTTCAGAGAAACATCAGGATCGCGATAGCCGAAGAAAATGTCCCGTCCGAAAAAGGCAGCGTCGCAGCATCCCCCTGAACCACCGTCACACTCACGCCATCGACGCGTGCACCGAGCTTCGCCGCAAACGCGTGGTCACAATCAAGACTTGTAACCCGCGTGGCGAGATGCCCCAACTCCTTTGTTGCTGCACCCGGCCCCGCGCCAAGCTCAAGGACGTGCTCGCCAAGCTCGGAACCTTCGAGAATCCACGGCAGAAGCTGCCGCCGCGTTACATAGCGCCAGAACGGCGACCCACAGAACCAAGTTTCGAGTCCATTCATCGATAGCTCGGAGGACTTCGAGGCCCCTCAACTCTAACGCGAGCCCGCCGGCTCAGTGAAGCAAAGTGTGGATTCGGCGTAACAAAGAAGCGAATTCATCGGCGTTATAAGCCGACGGATTTTCGAGCTGCTGGAATAATTCATTGATGGCCGCGCGGACTTCGTCGGCGTTCGCCGGCTTGGCGTCCTTGCTATACGCGACATAGAGCGAATCGATGGCCATGGCCGCCTGCTCCGCTGCGCGCTCGTCGGCCAGCGCAATATTCTCTGCGTCGTCCGAAATGCGCTGGAGCATGCGCAGCGCAACCGCTTGACCGTACTGCATGGTCGCAAGGCGTTCCGCGATGCGCTGGGCCAGCGGGGCCGCGGCCGAAGCCGCCGACGCGACAGCGTTACGATCCGGATTCAGCTTGCTCATCTCTTCGGAAACGGCGAGGAGTTGACGGTCTAGTTCTTGCGCGTTCGCCGAGTCAATCTGCTTCGCTAGCAATCGAAATACCGCGTACCTCGAACTGTTCCATGCCGGATCGCCGGGACGCCGCCCAACGTAGCCATGTTCCTGCCGCCAACTGTCTTTCGCAGCGCCCAGCGCATGGTGACACGCGAAGCAGGAAAGCTCAGAATACTCCGGCCACACATCTTTTTTATCGGCGCGTTCATTCCTCGCGCGCCAAGTCAGCCGCTCCATCGCCGCGCGCAGTTGCACTGCTTGTCCGGCGCTCCACTCGCGCACGCCTACCCAAGCGGCGTCCTCTGCGGGTTTCCCCGGCTCCGATTCGCGCGGAACCTTCCAGTGACGCGGCATCACCGCCGAGAAGGAATCCAGCTCGAAATACAAATCGGGATGCCCCGCGGCAATCATCTGGTGATCAACGAATTTGTTTCTCGCCCCCAGATGGCATTCCAGGCATTTCTCCGTGCGGTGAATGACGTCCCGAGTGTCGTGCATTCCCGCCGCTACTGATTTTTCATGCGGCCACGCTCTTGTCGTGTGCGGTCCCAGCCACGCCGACGCCGGCCCGTGGCAGTTTTCGCACGATACGCCTTCTGAGATTTCAAACGCGCGTCCGCGCTGCTCCGGCGCCGGGTTCAACGCATGGCACGCCAGGCACTTGGGCGCTTCTTCCGCCTTGGCGCCCAGTTTCAGGATGAGCGCCATGCGTTCGCCAACATCTCCGAGCAACGCCTGATACGCCCGGCTGTGCTTGTCCCTGATGATCCACGTCGAATATTCGTTCTGCAAAATCCGGCTGTCCGGGATGGGCTTCACGCTTCCGTGACAACTCGTCGCCGCACACGACCCCGGTCCGATATATTTGCTGGGCTCATTCTGCGCCGAAAGCGACGCCGTGAGCGTCATGAACCATGCGCATAAGACCACACGGAGCTTCGAGGAGTTGGAGGCTTTGCGCATTCAGTATGCCGGCGAGGTCTGTTTGCTTATATCGTTTGCCCCGCGTGGAAGTCAACGGGCGGCGTTGCCTTTTTCGCGCCGCGCCACGAAAAGCCAAACGCGTGCTATTTACACCCGCCTTCCCTGCCAGTAGTATGCAGGGGATTCAGCACGCCACTTCGCGCGAGACGGGGCGCCGTGATCTTTGACGACCTTCGGGTCATCCAGCTTCGTTACGGTTTCCTACCCAAGGCGGAACTCGAGGGTCTTTCACAACGCACGCAGACGCCCCTCTACCAAATCCACAGCGTCGCGAGTTTCTATCCTCATTTTCATCTCCTCCCGCCGCCCAAAGCGGAGGTTCGCGTCTGCGCTGATATGAGCTGCCATCTCAACGGCGCTTGCCAGTTGCGCGCTGATCTCCTGAGCCGCTTTGCCAATTCTCGGCCAGAAGATGTACAGATTCGCGACGTCTCCTGTCTCGGCCGCTGCGATCATGCTCCGGCAATTTCCATCAACGATCACATCTTCACCGACGTCACCGCCGCTCACGCCGAACAGATCGCCCGCAACGCCATCCAAGGCAACACCATTCGCGAGCCGTATCCCGAGCACCCACGCATCGCTTGCAAAGCCGATCCATATGGCGAGAGTCAAAAGTACGGCGTCGTCCGCAAGCTCACTCAATCGAAGGACTGGGAGGCGGTCCTCGCCCAGCTCAAAGCCGCCGAACTGAAAGGCATGGGCGGCGCGGGATTTCCCACCAGCATGAAATGGGATCTCGTTCGCAAACAGCCCGATCCCGTGAAATACGTTGTCTGCAACGCCGATGAAAGCGAGCCCGGCACCATCAAGGACCGCTTCATCATGACCAATCTGCCTCATCTTCTCATCGAAGGCATGATCATCTCGGGCCTGGTCACCGGCGCTAAGCGCGGCATCCTCTATATCCGTCACGAATATCGTCTTCAGGAAGAAATCCTTGGCGCAGAGATTCGTCGCTGTTATGGCCAGGGCCTTCTAGGCAAGGGGCTTCTTGGCAGCGACATGGATTTCGATCTTGAGGTTTTTGTCAGCCCCGGCGGCTACATCTGTGGTGAAGAAAGCGCGCTGATCGAAGCCATCGAAGGCCATCGCGCCGAGCCGCGCAACAAGCCTCCCTTCCCCGGCCAGATCGGCCTTTGGCAAAAGCCCACGGTCATCAACAATGTCGAAACCTTCATCAACGTTCCGCAAATTCTCGCACGCGGGGTCGATTGGTTCGTCTCCCAGGGCGCCGGTGGCTCGCGCGGCTTGAAATTTGTCGCCGTGAGCGGCCACGTTACTCACCCCGGCATTTTCGAAGTTCCCATGGGCGTGCCCATGCGCGATATTATCTTAAACCACGCGGGCGGCGTTCGTAGCGGCCGTCAACTAAAAGCCTTCGCCCCGTCCGGCCCCTCGTCAGGCTATCTTCCCGCTTCGATGGCGGATGTCCGTCTAGACTTCAAAGCCCTGGCCGAAGCCGGCTCCATGCTGGGGTCTGGCGCCATTGTCGTCTGCGACGACACCACTTGCATGCTGGACATGGCCCTCAACGCTGTGCGTTTCTATCGCAGCGAATCCTGCGGCAAATGTGTCCCCTGCCGCGTCGGCTCGCAGAAAATGGCCGACCTACTCGTCGGCTGGACGCAAGGCGGGGTGCCTGAAACACAATATCGCGCCGATCTCGCGCTCCTCGACGAGCTCTCCGAGGCCATGAGTCTCACTTCGATCTGCGGCCTCGGCCAGATCGCGCCTGCGCCGATTCAATCCGTGCTGAAGCATTTTCGCACTGAAGTTGATGCCCACGTTTTGCAGGGCCAATGCCCCAGCGGAATTTGCTTTACGCCCGCTGCGCGCGCCGGCGAAGCCCCGCGTGTGGGAATCCGCCCTTAAATATGACCACTGCAACCACACCTCTGGGCTTTGTCGACATATCCCTCGACGGCCAACCCGTCCGCGTACCCGCCGGCACGAGCGTTTTCGATGCCGCGCGCGTGAACGGCATCAATATCCCCACGCTTTGCCATCTTCAAAACCAGACACCCGTCGGCGTCTGCCGCCTCTGTGTTGTGGACACCGGCGCCCGTGTACTTGCCGCCTCCTGCGTCCGCCCGGTCGAACCCGGCATGAAAGTTGTCACCAACTCTGAAAAGGTAGTGAATGCGCGCAAAACGCTTCTTGAATTGTTGATGTCCGATCACCCCTGGCCTTGCGCGCGCCAGCAGAATTCGGGCGACTGCGAATTGGAGACGCTGGCAAAAGCCGCCGGCGCTTCACCATCCCGCTTCGCGAAACGCACGGTGGCCCGCGGCAAGGATGATTCTTCCCTGGCCATCGCCGTCGACCACGACGCCTGCATCCTTTGCGACCGCTGCATCCGCGCTTGCGACGAAGTCAAAAGCAATTTTGTTCTCGGCCGCATGGGCAAAGGCTATTCCGCCGGTATTGCCTTCGATCTTAATTCTCCGATGGGCGATTCCACGTGTATTTCCTGCGGCGAGTGCATGGTCTCGTGTCCCACGGGCGCCTTGACCAACAAAAACGTCGTGGGCACGGTGATCGCTGCCGGTCCGGATGCGCAGGGACTGCAAGCCGAAGATCTTTTGCAGATCCCCGTATTCAACGGCGTCTCCGGAACCTTCCTCGAACTCAATCGCGGTGCCATCGTCAAGCACCGCTTTCGCAAGGACCAAATCATCTGCCGCGAAGGCGAATTCGGTTCCACCGCTTTTTACATTCTCGAAGGAAAAGCCAAAGTCTCCATTTCCACACCCATGGCCCACGTCAAGACCCAAGGCGGCGCAAAGGGCTTCTTCAAGCGGCTGACCAGCACACTCGTCGCGCGCGAAGAAGACCAACGCGAGGAGGAAGCGCGCGACAGAACCATTCCCATCGACGCCTCCGTCGACCTCGCTTACGGCAATCCTGTCGCCGAGCTCGGCCCCGGCGATCTCTTCGGCGAGATGACCTGCATGAATTTTTATCCACGCTCCGCCACAGTCATCGCGCAATCCGATGTCGTCGCTTTCGAGATGCTGCGCAACGTGCTCGACATCATGCTTAAGAACAAAACCTTCCGCGCGCAGCTCGACCATACGTATCGCCGCCGCGCTCTTGAAAATCATTTACGCGGCGTACCCATGTTCGCCGGCCTTTCATCGGAGTTCATCGAGCACCTCAAGAAGAGTGTTGAGCTGCAGCGCTATGCGCCAGGCCAAGTCATCGTTCAGCAAGGCACCCCGGCAGACAGCTTCTATCTCGTTCGTATCGGTTTCGTGAAAGTTTCGGAGAACTATCCCGGCGGCGAACTCGTTCTGGCCTATCTCTCTCGCGGCGACTACTTCGGCGAAATAGGCCTCCTCGGCGGCGGCTTTCGAACCGCCACTTGCACCGCTCTCGATCACGTCGAACTCGTTCGAATCTCCGGAGACGACTTCCGCGATATGGTTGCGCTCTTCGCCAGCGTTCGAATCGGTCTCGAAGCCGTTGCCGCCGAACGCCGCGCCGCAAACCAACAACGCATGCACATGGTTCACAACGTTCCCATCGATCAATTCCTCTCGCAAGGATTGATGGAAGCACAGAGCCTGCTGATTCTGGATTTAGAAAACTGCACGCGCTGCGATGCTTGCGTCAATGCGTGCGCCGACGCGCACGACGGCATTACGCGGCTCGTCCGCGATGGACTACGCTTCGACCAATATCTCGTCGCCACGAGTTGCCGCCAGTGCCGCGACCCGCTCTGCATGGTCGGCTGCCCGGTGGGCTCGATTCGAAGGCGAAATTCGCTCGAAGTCATCATCGAGGATTGGTGCATCGGCTGCGGCCTGTGCGCACAGAATTGCCCGTACGGCAACATCAATTTGCATCCCTTCGAAGTGTTGGTCGACGATCCCGGACGGACGGGGAGCAAAAAAACTGCCATCAGGCAGAAGGCAACTTCTTGCGATCTCTGCATGAACTTGAAAGAACCAAGCTGCGTCTACGCCTGCCCGCACGACGCCGCGCACCGCGTCGACCCGCGCACATTTTTTGCCACCATGCTCGGCCAGGGCTCCGCGAAATGAGAATGGACCAAACGCAACGGGGTTGGGCCCTCGCCGCACTGGCAATTCTGGTGAGCTCCGCAGTCGTGTACGTCTTCTACGCCCTGGATGCTCCACAAGGCCCGCGCGGCGGCAGCATTATCGGCCTCACGTTCGGCGCCGTGGGCTTCGCCTTTATGATCTTTTCCGCGCTCCTTGGAGCGCGGAAACGTGTTCCCACGTGGCGCGTGGGCCGAGCGCAAGCGTGGATGCGCGGTCATCTCTGGCTCGGCTTGCTTGCCCTACCGCTGATCCTTTTTCACGGCGGCTTTCTTTTTGGCGGCCTGCTCACGCGCGTCCTGATGTGGCTACTAATGATCACTGTTCTTAGCGGGGTGTTCGGCGCAGGGCTGCAGCACTACATCCCGCCGGTAATGACATCGGACGTGCGGCTCGAAACCATTTACGACGAGATCGGCCGCGTGCGAACGCTACTTCGCGAAGAGGCCGATCGCGCGGTCGAATCTCTCTGCGGTTCCCTAGGCCTGCCGAAAACTTCGGACCAACAAGGTCGGCGCGCGGGAGGCTTCACCGCGTTGCGGACCATGGCCGCGTCCGCGGTTCCATTGCGCACATCAGCCGCCGTCAGTGCGGGTGCGAGCGCCGCCGTGGCTGCGGCTCCGGAAATCATATTGTTGAGCGCAGAAGAAAGCGCGCCGCTCCGCCGTTTTTACCTCGACGAGATGCGTTTGTTTCTGGAGCGGTCAAAACAGCGCGGCCAGCGCCTCGGCGATGCCGCCAAGGCGAGCAGCGTGTTCGCCGGCCTGCGCACGCTGTTACCGGCGGCCGCGCACGTCACGCTGGCCGACCTCGAAGACATTTGCGACGAGGCCCGGCAGCTCACGCGCCAAGAACGCTTGCACCACTGGCTGCACGGCTGGCTGCTGCTGCACATCCCGCTTTCACTCGCATTGATATTACTTGGCGCGATTCACGCGGTGATGGCGCTGCGGTATTAGCATTCGAGTGGCGCCCCGGGAAATCGCGCGCCAAGCTGGAGTTTGCTTCGGGGGGCGCAGCATGCTGCGCCCCCCCGGAAAAGAAATCGCACTGAACGCTAGAAACCTCGAGCCCCGAGGGAAAAGTGGCGCGCACACGCACAACAAAAAAACTCGCCCAGCGCATCGACCTCAACTATTTCAAGCGGTCGACGCCGCTGAAGCGCGCCAAATTCTGGCTCAGCTTGCTGCTGCCTTTGCTGGCACTGAGTTGGATCGCCTGGCGCGGTTATTCCGGAGACCAGCGCGTGTACTCGAGCGGGCCTATGTCGGAGACTCATGCGGTCCTCGAAAAAGAATGTGTGGCGTGTCACGTGCAAAAATCCGGCGCGCTCTCCGCGAAGGCTTCCGACAACGCCTGTCTCGAGTGCCACGATGGGCCCACGCATCACGCCGTCGGCATCGGCGGCAGAAAAGAACTCACGTGCGCCGACTGCCACGCGGAACACAAAGGCCGGGTTGATATTTCCGCTGTCAGCAATCAAACCTGCACGGTATGCCATTCCGATCTTCCGTCCAACGGCGGTACGGCCCATTACGCATCCAACATTCGCAGCTTCGAAGACGGGCATCCGGAATTTGCAGCGCTGGTCGCGGACTCCACGCGTGGTCCCGGCACGGTCAAGCTCAATCACGCGATCCACATGCAGCCAATTCGCCGCGGACCTACAGGCCCCACCGTGCAGCTCGGCTGCGCCGATTGCCATCGCCCCCCGGCCGTTCCCCCGCCGGCAACCTATTCTGATTCAAACTATGTGGGCGCCAAGGTCAGTTATCGGGAATCCGTGAGACTCATTGCGGGTGTGGCCAACGCGCTGTCGCCGCGCCGCCCACGCTCAGGCCGGGAGTTGCTGGCGCCGGTAAAATTCGCTAACGCCTGCGCTGGATGTCACTTGCTCACTTTTGACGAGCGGTTCGATTTTGGCGTTCCTCACGACCAGCCCGAAGTCGTGCGAGCCTTTGTGGTTAAAAAGTTTCAACAATATATCGCCGAGCACCCCCATGAACTGCTCGAGTTGCGCGATCCGAACCGCGACCTCAGCGGGAAACCGCGGTCACCTGAATTTCGAGTTCTCACCCCAGCGCAATGGATCAGGGAACGCTCGACCGACGCTCAAGAACTGCTCTGGCGCAAGACCTGCGCTCAATGTCATGCGCTCACCTATAGGTATGCGGGTAGTCTTGAGCAGCTGCCGCGCTTGCCACCATGGTCGCACGCCCCAAACGGCCATAGCCCTGACCACGAGCCGCTGCCAGAAATCGAGCCCACGCTCACCACGCTTCGCTGGATGCCGCACGCCAAATTTGACCACGACGCGCACCGCAGCTTCTCCTGTGTCAGTTGTCACGAGAAGGTGCTCAAAAGCACGGCATCGAGCGACGTATTGTTGCCGGGAATCCAAATTTGCAAGACCTGCCATGCGCCCGGGCCGGAGCACGCAGAATCGCGCTGCTTCGAGTGCCACACCTATCACGATTGGTCGAAAGGCAAGGAAGTCCCGCCGAAATTCACGTTGCCGGCGCTCCACACCCGCTAGGTCTCCCTTGTGATTCGCGGCCGACCTTCTTTACACCTAAAGGCAAGCGGGGTGCCTGACGACGGGGCAATATGCTGCGCTCCCACACTCCATCTTGAGGCATGACGCTCACGCGTGATTCACAAGCGCCATCATATCGGGCGCGTAGCGATCACCGACGACCTCCAACTGCGCGAAGCGGGCCCGAATCTCCTCTAAGTCGCTGGCGGTAAGCTTTACGTTAAGTGCGCCCATGTTCTCCTCGAGATAGCGCACTCGCTTCGTGCCAGGGATGGGGACGAGGTCGTTGCCCTGGGCAAGAACCCAGGCGAGGGCCAATTGTGCGGGCGTCGAGCCTTTCTTGCTGGCGAGCTCTTTTACCGCGTCTGCCAGTCTAAGGTTGGCTTCGAACGCTTTCTCCCCGAAACGCGGATTCGTCCGGCGCCAATCACGGGCATCCAGATCCTCGAGTTTTTGGATCACGCCTGTTAAGAAGCCTCGCCCGAGCGGGCTGTAGGGCACAAAGGTGATCCCCAATTCGCGGCAAGTGGCCAGTACGCCATTCGTTTCGACGTCGCGGGACCACAGGGAATACTCGCTTTGCAGCGCTGCGATCGGATGAATCTTGGCGGCGCGCCGTAACGTTTCGGGGCCGGCCTCCGATAGTCCGAGCGCGCGTACTTTGCCGGCCGAAACCAGTCCGGACATGGCGCCGACAGTGTCCTCAATCGGAACTTTCGGATCGACACGATGCTGATAGAACAGATCGATGGTTTCGATGCCCAGCCGCTTAAGACTTGCGTCGCAAGCGCGCCGGACATTTTCAGGCGAACTGTCAACGCCTCTGATGCCATCGGGACTGAAGCGGAACCCGAATTTGGTGGCGATGATCACACGATCACGGGCTACCTCGCGCAGAAAACGGCCAAGCAATTCTTCATTGGTGTAGGGACCGTAGATCTCGGCGGTATCAAGGAAATTGCCGCCGAGCTCCAGATAGCGGCGAAGAACGCGGAGCGATTCCGCTTCATCAGCCGGTCCGTAAGCAAAGGACATGCCCATGCAACCGAGTCCCAGGGCCGAAACAAACGGACCGTTCCTTCCAAGCTGACATTTTGGCATGAAATTCACGTCGTTAGACCTCCGCCTGGGTTAGATGAATTCCCTTTTCATTTGGGTACAGTTTCTGCCGCTACGGCGTCGGCTTTCCTTCGATACAATAAAAAGCGACGGGCGCATACGGCCCGCACATTGACACTTTCATGCCCTCCGCAACGACAGACGCCCCTCGGCTCAGCGCGCCTCCGGTTCGCGCAACTGCCAGCGAGCATGAAGGTACGGCGCGCGCGTTCTGGCGCGTGCTGACCCGCTTCGATTCCTCAAAGGTCTCTCCCTACCTGGCGATGCGAAACTCGGTCGGCGTCCTCCTACCTCTGGCCGCCGGATTCGCGCTGAACATGCCGCGAGGCGGCGTAGTGGTGGCCAGTGGCGCGCTCAACGCGGCTTATTCCGACGGGAACCATCCCTACGCCCAGCGCGCCAAGCGCATGCTCTCTTCCAGCGTCCTGGGCGCGCTGGCCGTTCTTCTCGGACCGCTTTCCGGCAGCCACCATGCCGCGGCCGTCATCATCGCCACGCTGTGGGCTTTTGCCGCAGGTATGTTTGTCGCCGCCGGCGCCACTGCCGCGGATCTCGGAGTAGTCAGCCTGGTCACACTGCTGATTTATGCCGCGCAGCCGTTGACCTCCCATCAGGCCTTGATCTCCTCCGCGCTTGCCCTAGGCGGCGGACTTCTACAGACGGCGCTGTCTGTGGCGCTCTGGCCGGTGCGGCGCTATGAACCGGAACGGCGAGCACTCGCCAGTTTCTTTCTCGCACTGGCGCGCTCGGCAGAACAGCCGCTTAGCGCCATCACCACCTTCTGCGGTAGTCTGGCGATCAGAAAATCGAGCGGTACGCGCTGGTCAACGTGGAAGCGGACCACATCGTGAATAGAGTGCGGAACGCCGTCCGTGCCGGAACGGCAGCGGTATGCAGCCAGGCGTAAAGACGACACGCGAGACTCGCTCTGCTCTCGGCGGGGCGGAAAGTGGCATGCTGCGGCGGCCAAGCGATGAGGAGATGCGATGAAGCGACACGTGCTCACGGTGTTGATGAGCTTGGTGGCGGCGGTGATCAGCGGAGCGGTTTTTGTGGTTGCGCTGTTTCATCAATATGCGCTCGTGGAGGTCGCCGCTAGCATCCTCACCGGGCTGCAAGTTTTTTTCCTGAGCTCGGCAATCGGCGACCTGCTCGAGCAAGAAAAAGCGCCGAACCGGGTGAGAAATTCTGCGGTCGTGCTGGCCACGGTTTTCCTGGTGGCGCTTTATTCCTTCACGCGATATTTCCACTAGACCAGGGATTAGCAATGCTGCCGTCCCGAGTGCGGCCACACTTCGGGAGACAAGCCGAAGAGGCACACCTGCCTGGAGTGCGGTTTCTCCGCCGACGCCGATGGGGTTGCCGCCATGAACATCAAAGGGGCAGGGGTTCTCTTGGTAGGTTGTGGAGATACTTCGCCTGAAGTAAGGGCGTCGGCCCAAGAACCCACCGAAGGCATCCACGCTTAGGCATGGAGCCAGTAGGAATCCCGTTCCTTCAGGAAGGCGAGTTGAAGATTTCGCGGGTGGCGGGATAGATGCGTCGGAAGGCGGAGTAGCTGGCGTTGAGGGTGGCCACGGAGGCGGGTTGGGGATTGACGCGCGAGGCCACGCGAACGGCGGCGTGGCAGGCGGCATCAACGGAAGACCACATGCCAGCGCCGACGCCGGCGAGAATTGCGGCACCGTAGGCAGCGCCTTCTTCGGCTTCGACGATTTCGACGGCGCGGCCGTAGATGTCGGCCTGGATCTGACGCCAGAGCGGGGAGCGTGCGCCACCGCCGCCGAGGCGGATGTTGGTGACGGGGACATCCATTTCCTGGAAGAGGGTGAACGTGTCGCGGAGGCTGAAGGCCACGCCTTCGAGGATGGCGCGAACAACATGGGCGCGAGTGTGCGAG
The DNA here is from genome assembly GCA_001919715.1 of Acidobacteria bacterium 13_1_20CM_58_21. Taxonomy (GTDB): domain Bacteria; phylum Acidobacteriota; class Terriglobia; order Acidiferrales; family UBA7541; genus Acidiferrum. The sequence goes on along the minus strand of MNIJ01000090.1, from coordinate 11,295 downwards.
GCGGTGAGACCGACGAGGGCGCCGCGAGCGCTGGAATCGAGATGGGGTGTGCGCTCTCCCATCAGATAAGGAGTCCACAACAGGCCATCGGAACCGGCGGGAATTTTGGCGGCCTCGGCGGTGAGGCGATCGTAGGATTCGCGCGCACCACTGGAGTCCACTGCAAAATTGTCACGGAACCAGCGCAAAGACAGCCCGGCGGCCTGCGTGACACCCATGACATGCCAGCGTCCGGGGATAGCGTGGCAGAAAGTGTGCATGCGACCGCGGGGATCGAGCGCGGGGCGATCCGTGGCGGCAAAAACGACGCCGGACGTGCCGATCGTGGCGCTGACCGTTCCAGCCGCGACGATACCCATGCCGGTGGCACCAGCGGCCTGGTCGCCCGCACCCGCTACCACCGGCGTACCAACGCGCAGGCCCGTTTCTGCGGCCCCTTTACTAGAAATTTGTCCGCAGACATCTGAAGATTCGTGGAGCGAGGGCAGCAAGCGCTCATCGATTTCGGCGGCCTCGAGCATCTCCGGCGACCAGCGGCGATGGGCAACATCGAGAAGTAATGTGCCGGAAGCGTCGGCCAAATCAGTGGCGCGTTCACCGGTGAGGCGAAAACGGACGTAGTCCTTCGGAAGCATCACGGCACGAACACGTTTCCAGTTTTCAGGTTCGTTCTCTCCGACCCACAGCAATTTTGTGAGCGTGAAATTCGCCAAAGCCGGATTGCAAGTGAGCTGAATCAGCCGCTGGTGGCCGATTTTGGCGGTCAGATCGCGGCACTGCTTTTCGGTGCGGACGTCGCACCAGATCAATGCGGGGCGCACGACGTTTCCCTGCTCGTCCAGCATGACCGCGCCGTGCATTTGACCGGAGAAGCCGACGCAGGCGATTTCCTCGGCGCTAAGATTTGCACCCGCGATGGCTTTGCGGACCGCGATGTAGGAGGCACGCCACCAGTCTTCCGGCTGCTGCTCGGCCCAGCCGATCTGCGGCGAAGCGAAGGGTTGGTGTTCTTCAGTGGCAGAGGAAACCACGCGGCCGTTGCAATCGATAACGATGGCGCGTGTCCCTCCGGTACCAACGTCTATTCCGAGTACGTGAATACGGCCTCCCGGACGACATCAAGCTGGAGCTGTGCGGGACATCATATACGTGTAAGCGCTGACGCAAAAGGGCAGGACAGGATGCCGACGCCGTTCCCCGGCAAATGGAAGACTGCACTGCCGTCGATTGGCGAGCGGACGACGATCAGCTCACCGAGTTGGTCATGAGGAAGAGGGGGCGCATTTCGAAACTGGCATATTGGGGGCGGAGGCGGTCGGTGTTGTACTGTTCCTTGACGTTGACGACCTTTTTAGTGGCGGTGACGGTTTCCAGAGGAATGTTGTCGTAGTGGCCGTTCTTGAGGACCACGAGGCGCCCGCTGATGTTCTTCAGGAGCAGATCGAGAGCGAGATTGCCGTAGGCCATGGGGGCGATGGAGTCAATGGCATCGGGATCGCCGCAGCGGACGAGATAGCCAAGCTTCTGGTTGATGACGTCGATGTTCTTGCCGTTGTTGAATTTGGCGGAGAGGTCTCGCACCCTTTCGGCGACAACGTCGCCGATGCCACCAAGCTTTTTGTGACCGTAGGCGTCGGTGGCTTCCCCTTCAAAAACCATTTCACCGCCTTCGAACATGGCGCCTTCGGAGACCAGGACGATGGAGTAGCGGCTGGGATTCTTGCGGCGGTCGGCGACGAGGAGCTCGGTGAGATGCTCGATATTGAATTTGTATTCGGGGATGACGCACCGATTGGCGGCGCCAGCCAGGGTGGGAAGCATGGCGGTGAAGCCGGCGTAGCGGCCGAAGACTTCGAGAACCATGAAGCGTTCATGAGAACCGGCGGAAGTGCGGAGGCTGTTGACCATCTGAATGGTGCGCGTAACGCATGTGCTGAAGCCGATGCAGTAGTCCGTGCCCGGGACATCGTTGTCCATGGTCTTGGGAATGCCGATCACCTTGAAGCCTTCCTTGTGTAGACGGACACCATAGCTCAGCGTGTCGTCACCTCCGATGGGGATGAGAGTATCAATGCCAAGCCAAGCGAGATTCTTAAGGACTTCCGGAGTGAGGTCGTTTTTCTCGGCGATGAATTTGTTTTTGAGATGCGCGGGGACGGCGGACTTGGAGACGCGGCCAGGATTGGTGCGGGAAGAATGCAGAAAGGTGCCGCCGGTGCGACCCGAGCGGTCGACGATCTCTTCGTCGAGAAGGAAGAAATTGTCGGCGTTGTCGTAGTCCTTCTCGCGGACCATATCCACGAGACCGGCCCAGCCATGGCGAATGCCGATGACCTGATAGCCCTCGCGCAAGGCGCGCAGAGTGACGCCGCGGATGGCGGGGTTGAGACCAGGAACGTCGCCGCCGCCGGTGAGGATGCCGATGACGCCTTTCTTGGTGTGGACGTTAGCCATGACCCCAGAATCGCCCTTTCGTTGGAGGCCGAAGAGGAAATTATCCTCTTCAGAGGAGTATTTAGGAAGGGGAGACCGGATTCCTGCAGAGGAACTATTAAAATCATCGAATGAATAGAGAAATTGCATTGGACACGGAGGGATGCGGCTCCTAGATTTGAAGGCCTGCTAACAGCCGCCAATGGCGACCGGGGAGCGCGTCCGAGTATGCGGCCTCGACGGATCGGGCCACCTGCCTGGTTGCGGAAAGTTCGATGACAACCGCTTCGAAATCTGATTTTGAACAACAACATCAGCAGCAACAATAATATTTAGAGTTCGATGCGCGTGCCGAGGACGGCAAGGAACTTGGCGAGCCAGGCGGGATGCGCGGGCCAGGCCGGCGCGGTGACCAGGTTGCCGTCGGCCATGGCTTCCGTCATGGCCAGGTTGACGTACGTGCCGCCAGCTTGGCTGACGTCGGGACCAACGGCGGGATAGGCACTGCACTTTTTCCCTTTGAGGACTCCCGCGGCGGCGAGGATTTGCGCGGCGTGGCAGATGGCTGCGATGGGTTTGTTGGCCTTGGAGTAGTGGTGGACGATTTCGATCACGCGTGGGATGAGGCGGATGTATTCGGGTGCACGACCGCCGGGGAGAACCAGGGCGTCGTAGTCTTCGGGCCTGATTTGGTCGAACGTGCCATTGAGAGCGAAATTGTGGCCGCGCTTTTCGGAGTAGGTCTGGTCGCCTTCGAAATCGTGGATCGCGGTGCGGACGGATTCGCCGGATTTTTTTCCGGGGCACACCGCATGGACGGCATGGCCGACCATCAGAAGCGCCTGAAAAGGAACCATAACTTCGTAGTCTTCGACATAATCGCCGACGAGCATGAGAATCGATTTTTTCGCCATGGTGGCCTCCGAATCTCGACAAGAATCACAGAGATGAAGATGCCGGACGGGCAAGCCCCGGCCGGCATCGCGTGTCCTTTCGTGGCGACGACTAGTGATTGACAACGGTTGAATTGCCGGGGCCGCCGACTTGCTGCGGGCGGGGAATCCGCTGGTCCACCGAGGGAAGAACCGGAAAAGAAGCGTGGGGCTCGGTTTGATACCAGTAGGCCACAGAATAGAAATTGTCCGAGCGGTGATTAGCGTGGCCGTGCTCAATAGTGGCGCGTATTGATTTTGTGAAGGGAATCGGCGAATCCAGATGCAAGCGATACACCGACGACTGGCCACCGGCGCGTTCTTCGCCGACGACGGGAGCACCGTATAGCGGATAGAAAAAGGGGTGGCCGCCAAAATCCCATGCTCCAAGGAAATAGTCCTCCGAACCAGTCCCCGCAATGGAGGGGCGCGTTTCGCCGTCAATGAAAAACATATCGTCGCCTTCGCCCCACCAGCCGTCCTGATTCTGCAGGACTGACATGGTGACCCCGACGAAATGCCCACGACCCGTAGCGTCCAGCCAGACGTAATTTTCCTTCCCGTCGAGATTCGTTTTCCGGTCGACGTTGGCATCACCATTGTTCTGCCAGTCGGACGTCCAGCCATGGTTGGGTTGGGCCTGGCGGAACTGCGCGTGAAAATAGAGCGTTCCGCGGGGGAGAGGCTGTGAGTGCTGGCGATAGTCGAGGTTGAAATAAAAGGCATCCACTTTTTGCTGGCCTTCGTTGGAAACGGTGACGCGCGCATGCTTTTGAAATGGCATGAAGAAAAAAGAGTTTAAAGCTTTATCGCTGCCGACGGAGAGAAGTTCGGATGCCCAGCGATGGTATTCGCCAAGGCCAAGGCCGAAAAAATCTCCTAGAGGAGTTTCCACGCTCGGTGTTGTTTCGTCATCCCAATAAATTCGCAGTACGAGCTTCTTGAGATGCTGGACCTCGGGACTCGCAACGGTGATCCAGATGTGCGTCAGCATGCCGGGGCCGTGCGCATCCAGGAGTGTGAGAACGGCGCCAGGAGCGACCTGGCGAAAATCTGCGTTTGCACCGGAGGGATCTGAGCTGGAAACGCGCTTGAGGATATAATCTTGCTGCTGTGTGAGGTCGATCTTGGGAGGCAATTCTGTTTGTGCCAACAAGGGTTGGCTGAGGACCGAACCAAAAAGAAGAAAAAGGAATTTCAAACTGGCGCGCAGCATCGGCTCTCCCCCCTCTCGTCAAGGCTAAACGAACAGTGGGGATTTTCCTCCGAAACGGCGAACAAAGAAAGGGCGGACTGAGCTGAGCTTTGGTTTGCGCTCGGGGCAACCGTCCGCCCTTGGTGGCTTCATGCGGGGGAGCCAGAAGCCGGGTAGAACCGCTTAGTCTGCATCGAGTTGCGGCACGACGGCTGCCGTCACTTGCTCGGTGGAATCCTGGATGGTGAGCCGGTCGGTGCGCATCTTATCCCACTCGAGCAGCGTCAGGCCGTAGGAAGCGAAAAGACGCCGGATACGCGCGGAGTCCCAGCGGAGAAGTTTTTCGAGCACGGGGACCAGAACGCTCATGGCGTTGTCGCTGACGACGGTGCGCTTGGCCACACGGGTGATGAACTTGGCTTCGGAGACGGCGATGGTAAGGCCGTCGTACTGATTGACGTGCATCATAACGGGCAAATCGGAGCTGCCGTCACCCATGTAGATGATCTGGTCGTGACTAATGCCGAGGTTCGCGCGGAGTTCCTCAAGCACAGTGATTTTGCCCCAGCCGGCGGAGGCGCGAATGATGGAATCCACCTCGCCGGTGGCTTCGTTGTAGCGGAAGCGCGTGCCGAAGATGTGATCCGGCGGAACGATGCCTTCGAGCGCCGACTGGATGATTTCCTGGGGCGCGGCGGAGATCACGTTGAAATGGAATTTGTAGCCTTCGGCGAGATTATCGAGCGCGCGCGCAAAGAGCCGGACGTCGTGCTTCAGGCGGATGCGTTTGCCGGTTTCCGTGAGGTGCTCGCGGCGCACACGGCGGAAATCCGGGTCGTGGAGAATGAGATAGCTGAGCTCCGCGCCCTGCTGCACAAGGTTCATCTCCGCGAGGCCGTTGACCTTGTCGCGGAAGCCGTTGAAACCGATGAGCTCGCTAAGAACCACGCCCGAGTCATTGAAGCTGAGCGTCTGGTCAAAATCACTGGCCAGCAGAATTTGTTTACTCATGTACTGGTGCTCCTCCTGGTGCCTTTCTTGGTGGGCCTGCCCTGGGAAACCTCCCGACCCCCTCTCGATACACCTTAACCGCGTTTCCCCAACACTGCCCCACGAATTATTTTGATGGGTGCTATGCGTTAAAGATGTGAGCGATTCATCATACCTCGGTTAGATGCTGATTGTTCATAAATGGTTAAAAGGAAAGGAGATGGATATCCCCGATAGTGACAGAATGCGGCAAATTCAGTGCCCTGAAAGAGATACCGGAGACGAAGAAAGAGAGAAAGGGGACTAGGGGCGGGTGGCCGGGGAGTCCTCGACGGAATAAAGCTGGCCGCCCCGGAGATAAAGGGACTGGGACTCGGCGCGGTTGAGCGGGCGGGCGCCCCGGCGGCCGAAGACGGCGAGCTGGTTGCCGGACTCGTCGACGGCACGATCTCGATCGATGCCCTTCGAAATTGCTAGCGCGGGGCCACGGGTGTGGGCGGTGGCGATGAGTTTGGGGGTGGGACGCGGGCTGAAGCCGGAGAAATGCGCCGGGTCGTCCCAGGGCGAGAGAATTTGCAGGACCCGCAGACCGTTTTTGCCGTCGGCCAGGAAAGCAAAGGCGCTGGCGGCGACCATACCAATCTTGACGTCGTTGAGGTCGTTGAGCTGGCCCCCGGCGGTGAAGATTTGATCGAGCTTGGGTGCCTCCGGTCTTTCCACGTCGACGATGGCGAGTCCCTGCTTTCCTGCCGAAACGTAGGCGTAGGTGCGGGCCACATAAACGTTGCGGGCGTCCTCGAGTGGGACTAGCGCACGGCTGACCGGTTTCGGCCGCGCCAGGTCGGTCACATCTAGAACCTTCAAACCGTCATGATCGACAACGAACGCATAGCGGAATTGGACAGCGATGCCGCGGGGATCATGGAGCGCGGGCGAGCCGACCGTTGCGGTGATACGCGGAGCGAGCGGATTGTCGAGATCCACCGCCACGAGAGCCTTGTCCGTGAGGATATAGGCGAACGTTCCGGCGATGGTGATGCGGCGCGCGCCCGTGAGCACGCCACCCGGATTGAAGGTGACGGCGCGCCCCAGGAAATTATTGGCGGGATTACCGTCGAGGAGCGTTCGAACGCCGGGACTCTTCGATTTCAGATGGGGATCGCCGATGATGACCAGGCCTTCTTCTTTATCGGCGATATAGAGGAAGCCGTAGAGAAGATGGATCGGCTGCTCTTCGTTTTCCGGCATTTGCTGGCGAAGAGGATCCACTCCCAGCGTCGTGGGTGAAGCAACGGCGATAGCGTTCTTCGTGGGGACGTAGAATTTCTGGCCGATCGGCGACACGGGCGCGGTCGTCACTTTCTCGGAGAAGCCTTTATTGTCGATATTTGCGATGTCGTAGACACGCAGTCCGCCAGGACCATTCGCGGCGTAGAGGTATTCGCCGCGAGCTTGGATGTCCAGGACATTGCCGGGGTGTTCGGCGGCGGCGTTCAGCTCGCGATGGTGGTTGAGAAAGTTTTTGTAATTGTCAGGATAGGCGATGCGCTGGAGGTCGCTGCCGTAGATGGCTTCGGGCTCGTCGTGCTCAGCAACGGCGATGGCTTCGAAGCCTTTCTTGCCGGTGGCGACATACACGTAGCGGCCCATGAAGTTCATAAAGTTGGTGCCTTCGAGGAGAAGCTGGGCCATCCAGGCGTTGTTGTCGTTCTCCGCGGAAATGTGGCAATCGCTGCACTGTTTGGTTTCTTGGGCGCGCACCGTGTGGGGAACGAAGGTGGAGAAGGCCTGGCCGGAGAAGCCCGGGGCAGAAATAGTCTGCTGGGTGTAGTAGAGCCAATCGCGATTGGCGTTCTGCGAGCTGACGAGCACGGCGCAAGAAGAGCGCGCGGGCGCGATGCGATGGCCGGTGACGGTGCCGTCGACGCCGAGCATGTAAATGTCGTCGCGAAGAACCTGGAAATTATAGCTGGTGTAGTTCTTCGTGAGCAGACCCTCGTTGTGCAGCATGGGCTTGCGGGCGTTGGCGGTCATTTGCAGATGGCAGCCGAAACAGGTGGGTGTCCAGGAAGTGTGGCAGGCGTAGCAGGTCATGCTGCTGTTGGCATGCGCGAGAGAAGCGTCGTCGCTCGGCAATTGCGAAGACACCACGCCATCCTTGTTCATGAGCTTGGCGCGAAGGGATTTCTCGCTGAAATGCACGTTGCCGGGGGTGATGGTGTCGATCGTTTGAACGATCTCCCACTCCTTGTTTTCTTCCGACATCGAGCGCTGAAATAATTTATCGCTGCGCCATTCGAATCGGCGCAATCCCCACGGAGTCCTGAGAAGATCGAGATGACGGCCGCCTTCCGGCGCTGCCGGGCCTGACGTGATCAACACGGCTTTTTTTCGAATCGAGCCGTGGCAATCGAGGCAGTCAATTTCGACCGCGGCACGGGGTTCACCGTAGATTTTTCCGTTGCCGTGATTGTCCTGCGCGAAGTGGCAATCGCTGCACTGCATTCCTTTTTCGAGGTGGATGTCGGCGAGGTGAACGGCTTTGCTGAAACGGTCAGGATCGTCAAAGGCGATCTGCCGGCCATCTTTGTCGAGCCAGTTCCCTTTCCGGTCGTGATTGAAGACCGCGCGAAAAACCCAGCCGTGGCTGTGAAAATCGGCGAACTGTGTGGTTGTCAGCTGCTTGTTAAATTCGGGACTGCCAACTTTCTCTAGGAATTTCTCATCGCTCCAGAGGCCGCGCACGGCGGCGCCCTCCGGATTGCGTTCAAAAGATTGGTAGCGCTGCTCCTCGGTCGGATTGCGCTGCTCTTTCGGGTACATCTTGTCGCCGTCACTTTCGTTGTCCCACCAAGTCAAGCCGAAATAAGTGGTGACCATATTGGTGCCGGGATGGATGTGGCAGACCATGCACTGGCTCGAAGGGATGGAGCGTGTGAAAGCGTGTTTGACGGGATGACCGGACTCATTTTTGGGCATGGTTGGATCGGAAGAAGCGCTGAAGCCAGAATGGCCGAATTGCGCGTATACGCCGGAGTGTGTCGGATCGCGGTCATTGGCATAGATGAGATGACAGGCGCTACAGCCGCTGGCGCGATAGTCGCCGGGATGATCGTTGGTGCCCGGAAACGACATGACCGGGTCGAGCAAGCGTGTTTTTTGGAGGCCGAGAAAAACCGGGTCGGTGCGCAACCCGGTGCCCAAACCGCGGTCACTGAGCTTGTCGTCAGGCTTGCCGGGGTCTTCTTCACGATTGGGATTGCCGATCTCGGCTTTCTTTCGACCACCGCGTTCGAACACACGAAGGACATTGCCGGGCTGGGACGTTTCCCAGCGGAAGAGAGGATCGAGCTCGGGTATCACGCCTTTGGTGCGGACTTCTTCGGGTGTGGGCCGGGGAAAAGTTTTGATCGATTGCGGTTTGCCGCCACGATCGTAGCGTTCACCGAAGCGCGTGTTTTTCACAGGATAGCTGCCGTTGTTGTATAGCGCTGCGCCCCAGAGCATTCCCGCGTGGGTCATCATGCTGGTGGAGACGGCGCGGGTCTCAGCGACGTGGCAGCCTGACATACCGCAAGTCTCGGGCGCGACGCGAAGATCGCCGGGATTGACGAACTTGATGTATTCGGCGGATTCCGCAAGCCACTTGGTGTAGTCGCGCTCGGAAAACGCGGAGCGATCCTTAAACGAAGGATCACGGGGCCGGACGTGGGCCTTTTCCTTGGCGGAATTGTATTCGGGAGAATTTCGCGCGGCGCGACCGACGGCTGAAATGGAAGCGTCGCCTCCATGGCAATCCGTGCAGCCGAGATGGACGGTCTTCGCGGAGTGCATGGTGGGTTCGTCCGTCGAGGTGTGGCAGGAGACGCAGCCAGAGGACTTGCGATCAGCATCTTCCTGCGCGGCAACCGCGGACAAAATTGAGCTGGCATGAAGAGCGGAGAAAAAAGATAACAGAGAGACGCACAGGGTTCCGAGAGGGGACGAAACGGAATGGCGTTGGCGGTTCACGCTCGGCGCATCTCAGAAAGTAAACTTCACGGAGCCGAAAAGCGAGACGAGTATGCGGCTGGTGTACATGTCTTTGAAACCCTGTCCCGGTCGGAGGGCGGAAGCGCCGCCGGTGAGGACGATGTTTTCGGTAAGAGGCGGACGGTATTCGACGCCCATGCCCAAGTCTTCGCCGATGGTGTGACGGATCGACGGTTGGAAAAGAAGGAATTCGAGCGACTCGGTGCGTTCGAAGCGGAGAAAATTGAAATTCGCGAAGCCCCTCAGCTTGGGTGTGATATCGAAGTCGGCGCCAGCGTTGGCCAGGAAGATTCCGGGATTGACGAAATTGGCCTGACCTTCTTCCTTGCTTGCGCGGAGAGAAGGAATGAGGCTGCCCGGCGTGGTGAGAAGAAGGCCTGAGCCGAGGAGGCGAATGGCTTCGCGATTCCAGAAGCTGAAGAGGCCACCGGCGAACTTTGGCAGGTCCACGATGGAATCGAAGCCGCGAGCGCGGCTGTCGCGGGGATGGGCGTCCCCTGAAGCATAGAAAGCGGAGACGCGATAGCGAATCCAATCCTTATCGTAGGAAATTTCGGCGGCGGCCATCTGCGCGTTGACGGTGACGCGGCGTCCAGCGATGGGATTGAAGGTGTCCTCTCCGATGGCTTGATAGAAGGCATGCGTGAGATTGAGGCGGTGGATGTGGCCGTTGCCGAGCCAGCCGAAATAGCCGACGCGAATGCCCTGGAGGATGGGGCCGGCGCCGGGATTTTGGCTGATGACATTGCCGATGGGCGCGGGGCGAACGAGAAAGCCGTTGCCGTCATAGTGAAGGCTGGGATCGTCTTTGTTCCAGGCGGCGACGAATTCCGCGGTGTAGCCGGGAAAAAAGAAGTCCTGCAAGTAGACGTTGCCGAGAAGGACTTGCTGGTGGCGCCGGTCGAAGGTGTTGAGTCCGCTGTTGGTATTTTTTTCGAGGAACTGAAAATAGGCGACGTTGTATTCGATGCGATCACTGTGGAGGTTTCCGAAAATACGCAGGGCCGGTTCTTCGTCGACAAAGAGAAACCCACGGAAGTCGGCGTTGAATTGCTGGATGCCGGCGCGCGCAGAGACGAAGTCGTAGTTGGGACCGAGGTCGTGGAGCTTCACTTCAGCAAAGGCTTCCTGGAGGGCGACATGATCGTCGAAGCGGTTGGAGCCGCTGCGGGGATCGGGGCCCACGAGACCGAGCTCGCGGACTTTCAAATTGTTGAGACTGAGCTCCGGAGTGATGCGAATGCGCCAGTCGATGGGCTTGAAGGCCGCGTCGCCGTGAAACAAATCAAAGGCGAAACGAAACGCTTGATCAAAGAAGGCTTGTTCTCCTTTGCCAAAGAAACCAGAGCTGCCCGGGCGAGCGCTGCTGACGTTGCTGGGAGAGGGAACGCGGCGGCCATCGAAAAGGGATTCCGAAGAAGCGGTGATGTTCAGAAAAGTTTGCTGGCCGAGGCGCTCGGGCCAGATGGGCTCGTCGCCTTTGAATCGATTACCATTGAAGGGATCGTACCATCGGGGCTTGGTGTAGATGTACTCGCCTTTCTGCGAGTAGCGGCGGTAATCGGGCTGCTCAAGGGCCCAGCGGTTTGCCACGGTGTTGTAGACATCGGCCGCGGGAGGAAGGATGTCTGCCGAAATAGTTTCGATGTAGGCGGGATCGGCATCGAAGCGATGACGAAACTCGCGATAGGTTCCCAAGGGAGGTTGCACATC
>MNIJ01000231.1 GCA_001919715.1 Acidobacteria bacterium 13_1_20CM_58_21 | reverse complement strand
CAGGCGCGATGAAGCTCTTGATCGACGAGTGCTTGCCGCGCACACTGAAACGGCTGCTCGGAGATCACGCATGCCGAACGGTACAGGAGATGGGGTGGTGTGGAAAAAAGAATGGTGTGCTGCTGTCATTGGCTGAGCTGGAATTCGATGCCCTCGTGACCGTTGACCAGGGCATAGAATACGAGCAAAACCTTGCGAATCGCAAGATGGCAGTGCTCGTGCTCGCTGCGCGATCGAATCAGATCGAAGATTTGGAGCCCATCATCCCAGCCGCTCTTGCCGCGCTCCGCAGCATCCATCCTGGGCGCGCGATTCGGGTTGGGGCAAAATGAGCCCTTGACCCTACTATAAGAACTCCATTCACATAGAAACCGTGTCAGTGGCCAGCCTCGTAGCGCTGGCGCGAACACGTGCTTTGTACCGACATAGCCCACGTCACCCGAGGCCGCCACTACGCACGCAGGACAAGGACGCAGTGATTGCAGGGGCCCTCGCAGACCCGGACACTTCATACCGGTACGTCGGCATGGAAACCGTGAATGGGTTGCACCCATCATTTCCAATTTTGGAAGTCCCTTTCTTCAGAGCCCGAATTGCAGTCTGGCGTAAGTTTCTCTGCGAGATGCTTGGATCGACGCTATTTCTTTTCTACCGGTGAAGATTTCATATCAATCTCGCGACGCTCAGATCATCGGAGAACGTTGGGCTGGACTTCGAACTCCCAGGCAAAACCAGAGATGTTGTCCGTATTGTCCGTAAAAATAGACTTGAAGTTGTAGTTGAGAACGCAGCGTAACGCGTTGATTTGAGAGGGGAAAGAATGGTCCAGGCGAATGCGCCTGGACCATTGACCTCCTGGCCTTGCACCAGGCGCTCAATGGACTCTCGCATTTTGTAAGTTGCTGATTCTAAAAGATTGGTCGGGGCGAATGGATTTGAACCATCGACCTCCTGGTCCCGAACCAGGCGCGCTAGCCAGGCTGCGCTACGCCCCGACTGTAACGCTCGGATGCATCGTTGCAACCCAAGCAGGACTCTCAGATTATCATAGCTCCGCGCTCCCAGGCTATAGACGCGTAGCGGTTCATTTCTCAAGTAACCCTTCCCCGCATTCGAGCCGGAACCTGCTTTCTATTTCTCAGGTCCACAGGAATGTCTCCGGTTCTTCCATAAAACTGCCGGAGCAAAAAAACCGCCGGGAAGCATGTCTCCCGGCGGCCATTGGAAAGTAAGCGTTAACAAAAGGGCTGCGTTCACCCTTTAGAATTCGTAGCGCAATGCGAACTGCATCACGCGCGGGTTGGTGAGCATACCGCTGTACACGCCGAACGAACTTGAAGAGATATCCGTCGTAATTGTCTGGACGTCGAAGCGCTTCAAGTTCGGGACGTTATAGACTTCCCAGCGGAAAATCAGATTGTGTGATTCGGCAAACGGCATCTTCCAGCGCTTGCTGAGCCCTGCGTCCAGGCCAGCGAATCCCGGGCCGCGAACTGTGTTGCGCATCCCGCTCTCACCCGGTAGGTCATGCCTGAACGGACCAAGGCCGATGTCTGTTACAGGCAAGTCTTGAGGGAAGAGGTTCACCGAGCCATCAGGGCGCAATGTCGTGTGAGGGTGAGCAGGGCCTATCTGGGTTGCGGCGCCGCCCAACTGCCAGTTTGTAGGCCAGGTGGCGCCATTGCCGATGGTCACTGGGAAACCGGTGGTCCAGCGCGCCAAACCGGAGAGTTGCCACCCACCAATGACTGCGTCGGCAAATCCATGGGCGTTCCGGCCAAGCCACCTGCCCTTGCCAAACGGGAGTTCCACAATCCAGTTGGTGTTGAACTGGTGCGTTATGTCGTAGTCGGACACGGCGCGCAACGCATTGGGTGACCATGAGTTGATGATCTGGCCGCCGAGGCCGCTATAGGCGTCGATACGTTCAGCATCCGAAGAAATGTCAATCGACTTGGAGAAGGTGTAGTTAAAATCGAATTGCACGCCGTGTGTCATTTTCTTTCGCAGGCTGATTTGCATGGCGTGGTAATTCGCATTGCCCACCGATCTCCAGGCGTACAGCGAGTGAAACTGGCTATTGAAGTACGCATTCGGGCCGAAGATCGAGGGGTAATAGGTGCCAGATTGGCCGAGTATGCCCGCGTTTCCACTGAAATCAGAGCCCCAGTAGTCCAACTGAGCAAGGGGCGTAGTCTCGTCACCGAAGCCGAATACCGGCCCGCCACCACAGGCGAAAAGGTCGTACATGGCCTGTGTGACGTCGGTTGTGAAACCCCCGCTGCAAGCGAGTGAATACTGGTCGCCGGCTTTCAACGGCGCGACCATATTTTGCCAGTAGGCCGCTGTGGGACCCACTACGCTTGCGTTGACTGCCGAAGTTGGCGTGCCCTTGAATCCCACCTCACTGAGACGCCTGGCCGCTGTGAAGTAGTCGACTTTGGATTTAGGGTCCACGATGTTAAGCGGCATCGCTAGATCTTGTTGCGACAAGAGCCGGTGCGCGAGTCGTCCTACATAGGAGACTTCAAGGCTCACATTTCCGGGTAGCTCGCGCCCAATCGAGAAGTCTATCGTGTAAGCGTAGGGTGTCTTGATCCCGTCATCCAATCCCCATTGGATCGCCAAACCCGTACCGGCCGGAGGATATGTAAAAGGGAAGCCTCCCTTTGGCGTCGCGGGGAAATATGGACTACCAGACCCGTCGACCTGAGGGATGGTATTCAGATCGGTGAGTCGGGGCGCTATGGGTGTATTCGTACAGGCGTCAAGGCTACTCGGTCCTACACATGGCACAGGAGCAGTTATCCCCGTGGAAAGGCCGAAAGAGCCCCGCCGGTCAAAGGTGTCCAGCAGGCCTGCACCGATGCGATCGAATACTATCCCAAAGCCTCCGCGGATGACCGTCTTATCCCCATTGCCGAAAAGTGCCCCCAGCAACCCCCCACGGCTCCGCGGGGTGTAGGCAACGGACAGGTGCGGCCCAAAGTTTTTATCGTCCCAGTTGTAATAACTGGGTTTTCCGTTGGCCGGACCGGCCAGGTTGAAGGTGAGGAGCGGATCGGTAACCGAGGAACCGCCCGTAAGCATCTTGCTTGCCCGGGATTGAAACCACTGCCCCAGAGTCAGCGGGTTTCCGCCACTGGCTGGAAACCCCTTGGGAGTCACCTCGGTTCCTGTGGTTTCCCAAGGCGGAGAGAACAAGGAGTAGCGCAGGCCGTAGCTTATGGTTAGGTTTGGCCGGATCCGGTAGGAATCCTGGAGATAGACCTCATATTCGTCCGCCGCGAACCGTCGCTTCAGCGCCGCCCCCTGAGAAAGCGCCGCGCCAGTTTTATCAAAGTTGAAAGTCGCGTCCACTTCGCTGACAATTCCCATCATCGCCATAATTGGCCAGTTGTAGCCAAGCCTGAATGAGGGATCCACGGCAGGAAGCCCGTCGCTCGAGTGATTTCCAGGATCAAGTGCAGCATGGGGGTTGCCGACGATTCCGGCAGTGTCGAGTCCCGATGAATTCGTCGAGGCCGAGGAGAAGGAACTAAGGAAGTTCTGCCGAGGATTCCGGATGAAACGGATATTCGTGCCGAACTGGAGAGTGTGCTTGCCCCTTGTCCAAGACAGGTCATCCACGAAGTTGTGCACCGGAGTCTGGAAAGAACTGCTGCGAGTGACGGCGAGCTCGGAGTTGTTGGCTCCCTCGTCGTCATTTAGTCCACGAAAAAAAACGAACGGTTGGCTGTCATTGTTGCCGATATTGCCAAAACTCTGCCGCGTGAAGCCCCAGTGGAAGTTATTGACCAGGGTGGGCTTGAGTAGTGCAGTGTAGCCCACGCTGAAGCCCTTGCTGTAATCGGCGAAAGTATGCTCGGGCGGGGATCCTGGAAGGTACGGAGCCGTGGAGTGCGCGTCGTTTCGCAGAGCCCCGCGCCAAAAGAGAGTTTGGCTACCGCTGCGCGTGATTTTGTAATCAGCCCTGGCGATATACCAATTGTTGTTCGTCGGGACGGGCCCCCGAAAACGATATCCGACAAAATTAAGCAGATCACCCTGGCTAAAGTCATTGGGTTCAGGAAAAGAGTTGAAGTACTTCAGCATGACGGGGTTGACGCCCAGGCCCAAGGGGTCCATAGCTTTGATCTGGTCTGGAGTCAAAGTGGCGACAAGGCCAAGGGAAGGGTTCGCATTGTTAACAACACCCACGCTGGAATTGCTCGTGGCGCAGTTGGGATCGCTCGTGGCACACTTATACTGGATCAGGCCCTGCCGTAAGGCGTCGCTGGGCACGATGCGGATAATGCTGGATTCCTCGCGCTGACGTGAGCCTTCGTAGTTCGCGAAGAAGAAGAAACGATCCTTGAGGATCGGCCCGCCGAGCGAGCCTCCGAAGATGTTGCGAATGAGCTTGGGGGGCACATTCGCCTGACCTGACTGCAATTCCGCCGTCTTTACGAAGAAATCGTTGGCGCTTGTGGCGGTGTTGCGGTGGTACTCGTAGAGCGAACCGTGAAAATTGTTGGTGCCGCTCTTGGTGATGAGTGATACCTGGGCACCCGAGGAGCGTCCTTGGTCGGCGTTCGCGTTTGTCGTCGTTACACGGAACTCCTGGACGGAGTCTAATGTGACCGGCAAGACGGACGTAAAAGCGCTGCCCTTTACCTGGTCGTTGACATCTACTCCATCCAGTGTAATGTTGCTCTGGTCGCTGCGTGCACCATTCACGGCCCCGCTTCGCGTATCGACGTCTCGGTTGACGTCGGAGCGATTGCCCGTGTAGGCAACGCCAGCCTGCAGCGTCAGCAGGTCTGGCACGTTCCGCCCCTCAAGCGGCAGCCCCTTCACCTGATTCTCGCCGAACGCGTTCCCGATTGAGGCATCCGCCGTATTCAAGGCGACCGCTGAGGCTGTGACTTCCACTGTTTGCGACGTCGCTCCGACCTCGAGTGTGGCATTAACCGTCGCCGGCAGGCTCACCAGCAATTGCAAGTTCCTCTGTTCGTACTTCCGAAAACCCTCTTTTTCGATAGTTAGCGAATACGTACCCGGTGGCAACGCCACGAAATCATACTCACCTGTAGTGCTCGTTTGCGCCTCGCGGTGGAGAGCCTGCCCCACGTTATCCAGCGACACTTTTGCCGTTCCCACGCTTGCTCCCGTTTTATCTGTGACCGTCCCGCGCAGCGAAGTCGTTCCGGTCTGCGCCCAGCCGCGGACAGTGACGAACAAGCAAAGCAGCAGGATTGCGAAGCAACACTTTCCAAATCTAGAGGACTTCATGAACTGCTCCTTTCGCGCACCATCCGATGAGTATGAAAACTCACGCAAGGACGCCAAAAATGAATGGCGGGCCCGGTAGTATGGCCGGACGAGGTCCTGATAGCGAAACGAGAGTTTTCCCCGAGCAACCCAGCCACCACTTTCTTCGAGCAAAAGTTAAGAAAACTTTTAGGCCAGGATGAGGCGAGATGTCAAGACAAGTTATTCTATAAACTTCGATTTAACTTCGATTTACTTCCGATTTCGATGGCCGGCTTCTAGCGTGATTCTTGTGTCCAGGATCCCGCCAAGCCTAGCTCGACAGATGCCGCCAAGACATCCCCATCTTCTGCGCCTCACGCAATAGAGAAAAACAGTACAGCCGGAGGACTGATACCTTCCGGCGGCAGGTTGAACGGTTGACCCTCTATGGTCGGCGGACTAGAACGTGTTCCGCGCACTAAAACGAGTACCGGATGCCGATCTGCATCACTCGCGGTGTTCCTTGAATCTTCGTGAGGTTCGACCAGTCCGGCGGCGGCTGAAGGTTGTTCAGGGCGGCATCCGGATCGACCGCAAGGTTGCTGTTATTAGCATCGGCGCCTGTAAGATGCTGTGTGTTGGTCACGTTGAATACTTCCCACCGGAGTGCCAGTTGCTGTTTCTCGCTCCAGGGCATCGTGAGGACCTTGCTCAGCCCCATATCAAGAGCCACATAGCCCGGCGCGCGCAGTATATTGCGCTGCCCAGTCTCTCCGGGATACGAGGTGCGGTAGCTCTGATAGGCAGCCACAGTGTTGCACCCAAACAGCTTCGGGGGGTGTTCGCGTCGCCCCGAGTCGGGCATGTCGGAACATTTACCACTTGCGTTACGTTGCTTTGAACTTCTCAGTTAGTGGACCACTGCCCGGTATCATAGGGCTGGCCATTCGGCAGCCCGGTGTCCACCTGTAGATACCCGAAAGTTGCCAGCCGCCGACGTGGGCATCCAAGCCCCGGCTCATGTTGCTTCCGAAACGCTTCCCCCGGCCAAACGGCAACTGATAGATGGCGTCGCGTTGATGATGTGCCCTAGATCGAAGTCCGAGTTAGCGTAGTTATCATTCGGACGAATGGCGTTCTCAATAAATGCGCCGCCGTATGTAGTGCTAGTCTGGAGTCCCGAAGCATTGTCCAGGGAATGCGAGTAAGTATAGTTAAAATCCCACTGCAGGTTGTGAATCCTTTGCCGAAGGGAAGCCGAGAAGCCGTGATAATTCGACTTGGCGATCGTTCCCCAGGCGGAAAGCGCGCCGTATTGAGGATCGAAGAAATACGAAACTGGGTTGGCTTGACCGAGGGTTTGGCCCGCATAGTTCTCGATTTCATCCTGTATGTCTGTCCAGTCGTTGGCCCAGAACTCGAAGCCCTCTGCGTAGACCGCTTGCGTGCTCGTAGCGTTTGCCTGAAGGGTGTAGCCGTTGGCAGCCGCAGTGGCTGCGTAGCCCGCTGGGAGGATATTCTCGAAGTAGGGGATCGGCTGGACGTTGGCCGGATCGGTTCCTAACTGTCGCTGCTTTTCCAGTATTGTCGCGGCTGTGTACCAGTCGATTCCGCTCTTCGGATCACGCAAGTCATTCAACGCCATCACGTCGCGGGTAGCCAGAAGATGCCGCGCCAGCCGGCCGATATAAGACGCCTGGAACAACATTCCTCCGTGTATTTCGCGCTCATATGTCAGATTAAACTGGTAATGGGTCGGTGCTTGCAGCGCTGTGTCGATTCCGCTTTCAATCCGGCGGCTAAAGTCCGAGGGCTGTTGCCGCGGGAACGAGACCGAAGTCGGATACACAGCTCCGGGCGGCGGCGGCAAGGTGCGGATATCCTGATTGAACCCCGTGAAGAGCGGCGCTGGCTTTGTCGTGAGGTTATAAGTATTCGCCGAAATCGCTACATTTGAGGTATGGCCCAGCCTGTTGTTCAGGTCAAACTGCGAAGCGAGCGCTTCGCCGTAATAGTCATTCATTAGCCATCAGCGCAAACCCGGTACGGATCGCGGACGTGCCCCGATTCCCGAACAAACTGCGCCAAAAACCGCCACCGGAGGGAGACCAAGCTACCGAGATGCGCGGCTGGAAGTTATTTTTGTCCCAGTTATACAAGTTTCCTTTGCCGTTCGCGCCGGCCAAAATCAGAGTGAGCGGCTGAATATAAGGTGTCCCGCTGTTTGCGCCTGCAATCCGGCGCTTCAGGAATTCCTCGGTCGAAAGATCGGTCACGAAGCCGTTCGTCTCCTGCACCCGGCTGCTGATCGTGTAGCGGAGCCCCACGTTCAAAGTCAAACTCGGGCGAAGTTTCCACGAGTCCTGAACGTAGAAGTCGTAGGCATTTGTAGCGAATGGTGCCGAACTTGATGGTGTGAGTTCCCTTGATCCAGGCCACGTCATCCACAATGTTGTGGCTCTTTTGCACCCGCGGAGCCACAGGATGTCCTTGAAGATCACACAGTTCCGCACTCTTTCTCCTCGATGGAGTACCTTGGCTAGAATGAAAAAAGGGATTGGACTGCGGGCAGGGATGCTGTCTGTTTTTCGGGCACAGCAGATAGGAAGGCTTTTCCGAGCCCAGTCTCCGAAGAGAGTAGATGCGCACTAGGCTAAGTGCAGGAGTTTGGCCTCAGTGACGGCCGGAATCGCACGGATTGGCCCAAGGATGGAAGCCGACACCTCGCCGTCGACGCGAACAAGGGAGATGGCATCGGCTCCGCGTTGGGCATCACCGCGTCCGAGGGCGAAGGTAGCGATATTGACGCCGAGCTTGCCTAGAGTGCTTCCAATCTGGCCGATGACGCCAGGTTCGTCGCGGTTTCTCAAGTAGAGAATTGTGCCCTCAAGTAGAGCTTCCAGCGGAATCCCTTCGATCTGCAGCACGCGCGGCGAACCGTCATGCAGTACTGTGCCCTCGACTGTAAATCCTGGCGCTGATCCGGTTTTTTCGGGCAGCGCGGAGACTTCCAGCGTGTTCGGGAAGCCGTGTTCGCGCCTGCGAGTCTCTTCTTCCACGATCAAGCCTCTTGCTGCAGCCACGGCCGGCGCGTTAACAACGTTCACTTTTTCGTCCAGCACGACGTTGAGCACGCCCGCTAATACAGCGCTGCGAAGCAGATGCGTGCCCACTTCAGCCACTTCGCCTGCATACCGAATACGAATCCGCGCCGGTCGGGACGCCGCCGCCTGCGAAACCAGCGAGCCGAGTCGCTCTGCCAATTCCAGGTACGGCCGCACGCGCCGGTACTGGTCCGCGGACAGCGCCGGCAGGTTCACGGCGTTACGAATGATTCCCTCCGCTAAGTAATCCTTGATCTGAACGGCTACCTGCGTGCCGACCTCTTCCTGCGCTTCCGCCGTCGAGCCCGCCACGTGCGGCGTGGCAATCACGTTCGGGAGCCCCACGAGCGGCGAATTCGTCGGCGGCTCTTCCATAAACACGTCCACCGCTGCCCCCGCGAATTTCCCGCTCCTCAAGGCGTCCGCCAGGGCCGCTTCGTCAATCAGCTCTCCACGCGCGGTATTGATCAGTCGCGCCCCTTTTTTCATCTTCTGGATGGTCGCGGCGTTGATGAGATTCTGAGTCGCAGGGCTAAGCGCGGTATGCAGCGAAACGAAGTCGCTCTCCGCCAGCAGCTTTTCCAGAGGCACCAGTTCGACGGAAATCTCGTGCGCCGCTGCCTCACTGATGTACGGGTCATATGCCAGCACGCGCATGTCAAAGGCCTCAGCGCGCACGGCGACTTCGCTGCCAATTCGTCCCAGACCGATCAAGCCGAGAGTCTTACCTCGCACTTCCGTTCCCGCTGCGGATGACTTTTCCCAGCGTCCCTCGCGAATGGCTTTGTCCAATCGCGGCACCTGGCGCGCCAAGGCCAAAAGCAGCGCAAAGGTGTGCTCCGCAACGCTGATAGCGTTTCCGCCGGGCGTACTCATGACCAGTACCCCGTGCTTGGTGGCTTCGTCCAAGTCGATGTTATCCACGCCCACGCCCGCGCGGCCTACGGCGCGCATTTTCTTCGCCCGGTCCAGTAATTCTGCAGTGACCTTCGTTGCGCTGCGCACAATCAGAGCATCCGCATCGGCGATCTCCGCGTTTAGAGTATCCTTGGTGGTAAGAACGATGTTCCAGCCGGGCTGCTCCTGCAGCAGTTGCACGCCCCGATCGCTGATCTTGTCCGCTACGACGACTTTCATGAGGCCCGGTCATCTCCTGCGCGTTCTTCCCGCACTTTACAAGCAATCCAAAGTAGCGAGCCTCGCGCACGCTGTCAAATAAGTACGGCTGGGCCGCCGCACGAAGCCGTGGAACCATTCCTTCGCGGCGGATTTCCCGGTCTGTTATATTCAAGGAAGCGAGGACCTGAAGATGAATCTTGCCGAAAAAATCCAGAAGGACTTGGTCGACGCCATGCGCGCCAAAGACGAATTGCGCCTCAGCGTCCTGCGAGGAATCAAGGCGGCCATCAAGCACAAAGAAGTCGAAAAGATCCGCACACTCGACGAGGCCGAGTCCATTCAGATTCTGCAAACGCTCGTAAAGCAGCGCAAGGAATCGATCGAGCAGTTCACCAAGGGCAACCGCCCGGAACTCGCCGGCAAAGAAGCCAAAGAGCTCGCCATCATCGAGTCTTACCTTCCGGCCAGCGCCAGTGAGGCCGAGATGGATGCGGCTGTCACCAAGGCCATCTCCGAATCCGGTGCGAATTCCATCAAGCAAATGGGCGCGGTTGTGAAGGCCGCCAAAGCGGCTCTGGAGGGCAAAACCGTTGATGGCAAGGTCCTCAGCGATCGCGTGCGCGACCGCCTCTCGAAACTGGGCTGAGAATGCGCTTCATTCATACGCTATGCCGCTCCCGGAAACCATCACGATGCGCTTCACGGAAGAGGACGCAGGCTATGTGACGGTGCGGCCGGTCGTGAAGCAAACGTTTCGCCTTGCCGAGCTTGCCGACATGGTCGTGAGCGTGACGGGCAAGAATGTCTCGCGCGTTCAGCAGATTTTCCGCGCCGGCACTGTGGTCTATAACGGTTATCGTTACTGGTGGGACGGCTTCGCTGGCGACGAAAACGAAATCACAGGAGTCCTTGCACTCTTTCCC
Source organism: Acidobacteria bacterium 13_1_20CM_58_21 (assembly GCA_001919715.1). Taxonomy (GTDB): domain Bacteria; phylum Acidobacteriota; class Terriglobia; order Acidiferrales; family UBA7541; genus Acidiferrum. The sequence goes on along the minus strand of MNIJ01000231.1, from coordinate 9,692 downwards.
GATGACGATCCCGCACGTCTTTTCAACCCTGCTCAAGTAACCTCTATCACGCTTGAAATCGGTGGGGGGACGCAGCGCTCAATGGTTAGCGTCGCGCGCCGCGAAGCGTCGGCAAAGAAACTGTTTCACAAGCGCAGTCCCTGGGAGATATTGCTCAAAGCGGCTCAAGATTCGACGCCGCGGTACGAGAGGTACTCCCAGGCAGAACGCGCCGACGTCTATCGTGTGCACCTCTCTTCGGAGATAGCCGGCTCGCTCTTGAAGCAAGTACTGGACGTTGCACCGCGTGGTCTGCAGAGGAAATTGACAGCCCGGCAGCCGCCCGCCGCCATGCTATTCTTTGTCCCTCGTAAGAATTCTGTTGGGGCAGAATCTCCCCCGTAGGATAGGAATCGCGATGATTCTTCCTTCAAGCGCCGACACGCGGAACAGCTATTCACTTGCCCTGTTGCGCATCGGCGTGGGTATTCTTTTTGTGATTTTCGGCCAATACAAGGTTTTCGGGACAACCTTTACCCTTCACGGCGGCTTTCAATTGTGGATCAACAAATTCCTCGAGGGAGGCGCTTACCCTTTCATGGCGCCCATTCTCCGTGGCTTTGTCCTTCCGCACGCTACGAGCATCGCCTTCCTGGTAGCGTACGGCGAATTGGCCATCGGGCTCGGGCTCGTTCTGGGCGTCTTGGTTCGTTCCGCAAGCTTCTGCGGTCTCCTCTTGATGCTCACCATGCTCTTCTCTTCGGACTATCCCGGCGCGGGAGCGCCCTTCTGGCAATACTTCGGAGCAAGCCTGAGTCATTCGGTGTTCGCGCTCTGCTTCGCCGCGTTTCTAACCGGGCGCGCGGACTCCAGGTGGTCATTGAAAGCGCTGCGGAAAATGAAGCGAGCACAAGTGCATGATGAGAATCAATGAGCCGCAGGTTTTAGCACTGCGGTATTCCGTTCGTCGCCGGCAATGACGCGATAGAGCTTCTTCAGGTCCTCGACCTTGGCAAGCGGCACGCTCAACTCTTTCACTTCAAACGTCCGCGTATACTTCAGGGTGTTCCCGTTCACTTCCGTTTTACTGTGGTAGCTCGCGAAACTATAGTCCGCGTTCACCGGCGGTGGCAGGTCGTCAACCTCGTAACCCGCCGGCAGCGCGATCTCAATGGTGTCCGTGTTCTTCATCGGCCCATCGAATTCCACGGGGTACATCCGTGGCTCCTTTTTCTCCAGAAGATCGCTGGAATTGGAGCCCAGGACCCGGGGCCGCACCAAGAGCAGGTTCCCAGCGGTCTTGGCATAATTTTGTGCGACCAAGGAATACTGGTATCCGAATGGCTGGTCCAGTTGATTCAAGTTGGAAAAAGACGCCTTGGTGAGTTGAAACGCGGAAAGTGAGTGAGAGAGCATAGTCTCGATGAACTTGACCCGGTCTGCATCCTTGGTGACCGATTTGAGACTTGCACGCTGCTCTGTCCCATAATCACCGTTGCGTTGTTCAACAAAATCGCCGCTCAATGTTCCATTCGGAGCCAGCATCAGCTTCGCCGTCCGCACAACGCCATTTAACGCCGCGGGCAGTTGAGGGAGCATTATCAGCTCGCCGCCGTCCGAGGTGACCAGCAAAGCGTAGCTTTCCTGCAATTCACCTCGCAGGTGCCCGAACGGCGTAAATTCATCCGTGGGATCGAAAATGAGCAGGCGGCCCAATTTCGGATGAGCAATAATCATGTGCAGGGACGGATCGTTTAGCTCGTCAGGCAAGCGGATGGCCAGAATGACGTGGTCAAACCATCGCGTGGCGGGAGTGGCTGGAGTGATGGTGCCGCGTTCCGTATTGATGACCACATAATAAGATTCCACGCCAATTTCGTTCAGCATGGTGCCAAAGAGCGTGGCTTTATCCTTGCAGTCTCCATATTTGTGAAGGAAGACTTCGGGCGCGGGATGCGGCTGCCAGCCTCCAATCCCAAGCTGGATGGCCACGTAGCGGATATCTTTCTGCATGAATTGGGCAAGCGCCCTCATCTTGGCGAGGGTTGTCGGAGCATTGGCGGTGATCTCCGCCGTCCTTTTCTTGATTTCCGGAGAAGCCTCCCGCCTCCCGTTGGTCAGGCTGGTCTCCCATTTCCCCATTGCCTTCCAGTCTGCAAATCCATTGTTCTGCCCACCGGCGCTGCCAAACAATGAAACAATCATGACCCCGGCGATACCCTGCCATGGGGGCATTCCGCCCTCCGGCTTGATGGCTTTGATATCGTTTACTACCCATTGCCACTGGCCGGCTCCGCCTGAAGCCGGCAGTTCGGGATGATTCAGCCAAACGGCCTTGTACTCCCATCCTGCCGGGAGCTGCAGGGAATAATGCGCCTCTCGAACTGGCACTTCCACTTTTTGGAATGCCCAAACATCCTGCATGACATAGGGGCGCAATTCCTGCTCAATCTCGTAACCGACGATATTGCCGGGATCCGCGGCCGGAATCGTCAGAATCTTGGACTTGAGATCGGTCATCAATTCCCCGTTTTGCACGCCCCACAGGGACGTCTCGATGGCCTCTTTCTCTTTCACCTCGTAGTCCTTTCCCTGCGAGGGAATACACCAGCCATGGATATTGTTGATTTTCGTCTCGGCATCGAAATCCGCGCGGAATGTGCCGTATTGCCGGCCATCGGGGCGAAGGATTTTATAGACCCGCCGTTCCACTTTTTTTATTTTTCCATTGGACTGGACACTGAGCGTGTCTTCGGAGTAGAGCAGCACGGCGTTTGTCTTTTCGTCGTGTTCCGGAAGAGCCGCATTTGCAGCTGCGTGCATCCATTGAGGAGCATCCGCGCATCGAGCGGCTGGGATCGTCACCAGAAGAGAAAGGAACATACCGGCAAGGTAAAGTGCTCGTCGGGCGCGCCTAATTTCCTCCCGGGGTTCCCATCGGTAGCAACACGATTTGTTGGTCATCTCCACTCCGTACGGATTGATAGAAATTACGCAGCGCCAGGTAATATTTTTGCTCCAGGAAGGTTAGGTCGCTTCTGAGATGCCGTTCCAGATGAAGAGAGCCTTTGTCATTTTCGATCTTCATGCTGTAGGCGACGACTTTTGCGTCGGTGTTTTGCGGTTGCGGCACACTGCTTACTTGCCAACCGAGGGGCAGCCCAATGCGCACATCATCGTTTTTCTCATACTGGAAACGAAAGTAGAGCGGATGGACCCTGGTGGAATGCTCCAACATGTGTTTTTCGGGGCCGCTGAATAAGCCCACAGGCAACAGCGCGCGCTTTCCCGCCCCGGAAACCCAGCCGGGAACCTTCAAGGAGTATTCGGCCACGAGAGTTAGCGCGGAGCTCGTCCATTCCGGCTTGTTGGTAAGTTCGACTTCGATCCCCGCAGGAACGATTTCCTTCACGTAGTCTTCCAGGAGTTTCTTCGAGTGGGCTTCGTCCTCGTTGCGCTCTGCAACTCTCCGCCACAGCGCCTCAAGACCCGTGAAGGTAACCGTGAGCTTGCCCTCGAGCGACCCGTCCGAGGTTAGATTCAAATCCGCCTTGCGCACAATTTGCGATGCCGAACTCTCGGGTAACGCGGTGGTTACCCAGGTGCCGCCATCTTTGTCCAGCTTCAAGCCCGCGGTACCTGCTTCCGCCCAGGGCAACAGGCCGAACGGGGCAAACGCCGAGCCGGGATCGAAATACATATCTTTGCCGTTCAACTTCACCAGCACAACGTTGGTGTTGAGGTCCCGGGTTCTCATAATATTGGGTTTGAAGAAATGATCATCGCGGGTGGCGATCCTGACCGGAGAAGCGTCGAACCCGCCCGCGCGCGCAAGTCCCAGAAACAACCAAGTGATCTGATAACCGTCGCCATAGCCTCGCTTCCAGACATCCTCGACGTTGTTGATCTCTTTTTCCTTGGCGCGCTTCTGTTCCTGCTCGGTTTTTTCGGTTTCGTAAGAAGTGTTACGGATTTTCTGGACCCGCGCATAGATTTTCTGCAATCTGACATCGGGTGGATCACTCGGGGAAATAATCTCCGCGACGGCTTGGTCCATGGCCTTGCGTTTATTGGCGAAATTCTCGGCCTCGTCGTACATCTTTTTCCCCTGTTTTTTCCAGAACTTTTCCGGCTCCTTTTCGAACCCATCTTCGCTGTAAACGAAATCCACACGGAACCTCATCGCGCCTTGCGGCGGCATGTCGTCTTCCTCTTGAAACGCAGGAATGTCTTGCACCTCCATGTGAATCAACTTGGCGTCATTCGACGGCGGCTTGGTGCCTTCCGGCAAGCCGTTGGGCCAGCTCCATTGGAGGGCCCACTCGGCATAGGGCTTTAGCGTGAATTTGGCGCTCTTGCTGAACAAGTCGTCGCTCAATACCCAGTTCGAATTGAAGACGTAGTATTCCGCGAAATCGATCATGTAATGGTATTCAATGATGCTGCCCGGCTGTACATCGGAGAGTGTGAAGGTCTTGGCGAGATACTTGATGCCGCGAGTTTTGACAATTTCTTTTTCGTAGACTTTGCCGTCAAAGTTGACGATCGAGCCGTCGGGCCGGAGGGTGCGGGCCCGAATGCTATGAATGTCCCATTGGCCCTTGACCAGAGGGATTTCCACGTTGGCGTACTTACGGCCTTCTTCAGTGAATATTTTTTCCCGCACATAATTGTATTCATGGGGCGTTCGAACCGAACTGTCGTCCCGGTCAACCTGACGGTAGAGGATGACTGCCGGAGCGCCAGGCGCCTTTGGCTCGCCGGTCATTTTGAGCTCTTCCGGCGTGATGGGCTGCCATTCGTCGCCGGCACTTACCGGCTGGGCGCGTCGCACGGCGGCCCCCACGAAGAGCAAGAGCGCGAGCACCAACAGGAGGCGAGAGGTCAAAATAGGCCTCCCATTTGAAACGGGCAGATATGCAGAATTCGAAAGGACGCGGAGCGTGCACCTCGGAGAATTGACCGCCCGGCGGTCATCGGTAGCATTGACGCGCTTCGCGGTGGGTCGCGAAGTGCGGTGGTCCCGTCCCATGAACATTGTTGCTGACCTGAGCAACGTATACCGCTGGACATTACAAGGATGCTATCCCCCTGTCAATAGAGCTGGGACGGAAAACCGCTCCCTGTCCCGCGGCGAGGATTCTCTTCCCCACCTCGCTCAGCTGCGGCATAATCCCCCCCGCACAGGGGCAGCATTGCGATCCGCTTCCGCCAAATGGGGAGGATTCAGTGAGTGAACGTCCATGGAGTTCCACGGCACCCCCGGGTGAATTCCGCACCTACGTACCGGCCGAAGCAACCCTCAAGGAATTTACCATCCGCGCGGTGATTCTTGGCGCGCTCTTCGGACTGCTTTTCGGCGCGGTGACCGTGTACGTCGGCTTGCGCGCCGGGCTCACGGTTTCCGCTTCGATCCCCATCTCCGTGCTGTCCATCAGTATCCTTCGCGCGTTCGGCCGCTCCACCATCCTCGAAAACAACATCGTACAGACCACCGGCTCAGCGGGGGAATCGCTTGCCGCCGGGGTGATGTTCACGATTCCGGCGCTGATCTTTCTGGGCTTTGGCTCCGAATTCACATTTTGGCGCATTTTTCCGCTGGCACTTCTGGGCGGCTGGCTCGGCGTGCTCTTCATGGTGCCGCTGCGGCGTCAACTTATCGTCAAGGAACACGGCAACCTGGCATTCCCCGAAGGGACGGCCTGCGCTGACGTGCTGGTCGCCGGGGAACGCGGCGGCTCCTTCGCGGGCCGCGTTTTCTGGGGACTCGGCCTCGGCGGTGCCTACACCTTCCTGATGAACACCGTGCAAGCCTGGACGTCACAGCCGGAAAGCCGGCCCAGCTGGTTCCCGGGAGCGAGCTTTCGAGCGGCCATCACCTCTGAATATCTGGGCGTCGGTTACATCATCGGCCCCCGGGTTTCCGGGATCCTCTTTGCCGGCGGCATCATCTCGTGGCTGGTGATGATGCCGGCCATCAAATTTTACGGACAGCTGGCGGGTAACGCGCCGATCTATCCCTCCACCATTCCCATCCCCCTGATGACGCCGGACGACCTCTGGCGCAGTTACATCCGCCCGATGGGCGCAGGGGCGGTCGCCGCGGCTGGATTGATCACCTTGCTCCGCACACTGCCGACGATCATTTCCGCGCTGCGCGCCGGATTGAAAGACGTGCGTGCGGAAGGCCCCGGGCAGTCCGCGGCATCCAGCAGAATTGACCGCGACATTCCCATGCGGACCGTGGTCATCGGTTCGATGATCATCATCGCCATGATGTGGGTCTTGTTGACCTTTCATCCCATGCAAGGGGCCAGCACTTTCTGGTATCAAAACCTCTTCGCGGCCGTGTTTGTGGTGGTGTTCGGATTTCTTTTCGTCACCGTGGCGGGGCGCATCAGCGGCCTGCTCGGCAATTCCTCGAATCCTATCAGCGGCATGAGCATCGCGACGCTGATGGCCACCTGCGCGATTTTCTTCCTGGCGGGATGGACTGCGCCGAACTATGCCGTGCTCGCGCTCATGATTGGCGGCGTGGTCTGCATTGCTGCCGCCATCGCCGGCGCCACCTCGCAGGATTTGAAGACCGGCTATCTCGTCGGCGCCACACCCTTCTGGCAGCAGATGGGGCTTCTCGTTGGCGTCACCGTCTCCACCGTGGCCATCGGCGCGACCCTGAATCTCATGAACAAAGGCCTGGAGAAATACATCCCCACGCCAATTCCCGTGGACATCCAGTCTTTGCCATCCGGCGTGAAAATCGAGCGCGATTCGTTCATTTACCAAAACAAGAGCTACGTTTTGATCAATTCTCTCGGGTCGCATGAAATCCCCGACGGCGAATATCTCTACGACGCGAGCTCGAGACAAATCGAGTTTCAATGGGCGCAAGGCATCGGCAGCGACAAAGCTCCCGCGCCGCAAGCACGCCTGATGGCTACGGTCATCAACGGCATCCTCAATCAGCGCTTGCCCTGGCGATTGGTGCTCATGGGCGTCGCCTTGGTGATCGCGGTGGAAATTCTCGGGGTTCGCTCGCTGGCTTTTGCTACCGGCAGCTATCTCTCCATCGCCACCACCGGAGCCATGTTTGCCGGCGGCCTGATCCGCTGGCTGGTGGAGGCCACCACCAAGAAGAAGGACGAAAGCGAGGCCAGCCCCGGGGCGCTCTATTCCAGCGGGCTGATCGCCGCCGGTGGCGTTTTCGGCCTGCTCGGCATCATCATTAATCTTCTGGAGGACCCGGAGATCTTCAATCGCGTGCCCCATTGGGTTTCTTCCCTTCTGGCTCTTCCCTGGCGCGCCGACCTTTTCGCTTTCGGCCCCAAAGTGATGGGAGCGCTTGCGACCAGCAATCTTTTCGGCGTTTTCATGTTCGCGCTTTTGGCCGCCTCGCTCTTCTACTTTGCCCGCAAGAAGCTGAACTAGCCGATCACCAAACCGCTTTGACGCCCGCGATTCGCCGGGCGTACACTGCATCTATGGGGACCAGAATCGGTGGGCGGCGCTACAACTTCGACTGGCGCAGTTTCATTACCCCGGGCGTAAAACTCATCGTATTGGTGTGCTCCGGCGTCTTTCTCTTGCAGACTCTTGTGGGCCTGCTCGCTCCTCCCTCGGTGACCATCTGGCTGCTCAAGTGGTTTGCACTGATTCCCGAAGCCGTGACGCACCACATCCCTCCGCGCATTTGGCAGCCCTTTACTTACATTTTTCTGCATGGCGGCCTTTTCCACTTGCTGATCAACATGCTCATGCTCTGGATGTTCGGCCGCGAGCTCGAACTTGTCTGGGGGAAGCGCCGTTTTCTGAATTATTTCTGCATTTGTGGGGTAGGTGCGGGGCTCATTGAGCTTATCGTCAAGACGATTCCCGTTTTCTTTGGAAGCCTGCCTTCGGTAATTCCTACCATCGGCGCCTCAGGCGCTATTTTTGGCATCCTCATGGCCAACGCGGTGCTCTTCCCCGACCGCCGCATCTGGCTGATTCCTCTGCCAGTCACCATTCCGATGCGTCCTTACGTGGCGGTGATGGGGGCGATCGAATTCTTCTCTACCATCGGCTCCGGCGGAGACAACGTCAGCCACGTCTGTCATCTCGGCGGCATGCTGGTTGGCTACCTGTATCTCCGCCGCGGTTCGTTCTTATACAACGTCCGCAACACCGTCTCTGACTGGCAACACAAACGCAATCGCAAGCGCTTCGAGGTTTACATCAACAAACACAAGAAAGAACCGCCCTCGCGGCCCGACAACTGGGTAAATTAGAAGAGACTGGAAGTCTGGGTCAGGAATCGGTCTACCCACTACGCCGGGCCGCCGATGATGTGAAACTTCATGAAGTTCGTCGTCCCGCGAATGCCCATCGGCGTACCGGCTACAATCCCGATCACGTCGCCTTTGCGCACCAGCCGTTCTTCGAGCAAGCGCTTCTCCGCGACCTTGGCCAGCCCATCCACCTTTTGCACGTCTTGAATCATCCTAGGAACCACTCCCCAGATCAGCGCCATCCGCCGACGCGTCTCGGCTTCCGGCGAGAACGCCACGATCGGCACCAGCGGCCGGTAGCGCGACACCAGCCGCGCCGTAAATCCGCTGTGCGTAAACACGGCAATGAGTTTCAGATGCAGCTCGCGCGAAGCGTGGCACACCAGCTCCGCCACGGTTTCCGCCACCTTCAACTGCTCCTGCGGTGCCGGACGCGGAAATTCTCGGATGCTGGCTTCCGCTTCTTCGATGATCCGCGCCATCATTCCAACGGCCTCGACGGGGTAGTTCCCCGACGCCGTCTCCGCCGATAGCATCACCGCGTCCGAGCCGTCGAAAATCGCGTTGGCCACATCCGAGGCTTCCGCACGCGTCGGCCGAGGATTCTCGGTCATGGACTCCAGCATTTGCGTCGCAGTGATCACCGGGCGCCGGAACTCCCGCGCTCGCGCAATAATCGTTTTCTGCACCACCGGCACGCGTTCCGGATTCATTTCCACGCCGAGGTCGCCCCGCGCCACCATCACGCCGTCGGCGGCCCGCAGAATCGCATCGAGATTTTCAATGGCCTCCGGCTTCTCCAGCTTGGCAATCACCGGTGTGTCCTTCCCGGCCCGGCGAATCAGCTGTTTTGCCAGCACCACATCCTCCGGGCGTCGGACAAAGCTCACCGCAATGTAATCCGCGCTGTGTTTTAACGCAAAAACCAGATCGGCGCGGTCTTTCGACGTCAGCGCCGGCACCCGCAACTTCACCCCGGGCAGGTTGATCCCTTTATGCTCCCCAAGCGCTCCGCCGTTCACCACTTCGCAAATCACTTGCTTGTTGCGAATCCGCTTCACACGCAATTCGATCAACCCGTCCGAAAGCAGGATGCGGTCGCCGCGGTGGACTTCTCGCGGCAGAGGCGTAAACACAGTATTGACCCGTGTCGAATCGCCCAGCACTCTTGCGGTGGTGATCACGAAGTCTTGCCCGGCGCGCAGTAGCACCGGCCCGCCGCCCGCCAGCGGCCCGGTCCGGATTTTTGGCCCCTGCAGGTCGGCAAGGATGGCAATAGGCTTTTCGTGCTCGACGGCCGCGGCCCGCAGCATGGAGATGTTTTTGGCATGCTCCTCGTGCGACCCGTGCGAGAAATTCAGCCGCGCCACGTCCATCCCAGCCCTCAACAAACGGTCAATCATCTTCGGCGAACGGCTGGCCGGCCCGATGGTACAAACTATTTTG
>MNIJ01000078.1 GCA_001919715.1 Acidobacteria bacterium 13_1_20CM_58_21 | reverse complement strand
GCTATAGTCGTGGCTCACCCCGGCCTGAAGTCCGTGGCCTCTGCCACTCGCGGGGTCAGTTGGCACCGCCCGCGCCGGCGGCATATGCGCTGGCCTGGTTAAGTTTCCCGAGCGATTCGGGATCTAGCGGTAGATCAGCGGCGCGCAGCAACTCATGGAGCTGATCGAGATTTGTCACGCTGGCAATCGGAGCGGTAACGCTCGGCTGCGCCAGCAGCCAGGCCAAGGCCACTCGGGTTGGCGTTGCGCCGTGAGCTTTCGCCACTTGGTCGAGCGCGCCCAGGATTCTGAAACCGCGCTCGTTCAGATATTTCTTCACGAACGTCCCTCTCGCGCGCTTGGCCAAATCCGCTTCAGAACGGTACTTGCCCGAAAGAAATCCACTGGCCAGCGAAAAGTAAGGAATCACGCCGATGTTTTCGCCGAGGCAAAGGGGCGCCAATTCCGCTTCGAAGCCGGCCCGCTCGCAAAGGTTGTAGTGCGGTTGCAGACTCGCGAACCTCGGCAGACGCTTTTTCTCACTGATCTCGAGCGCTTCTTCCAGTCTCTTGGCGGTGTAGTTCGATGCCCCAATCGCACGCACTTTTCCCTGCTGGATTAACAGCGCGTACGCTTCGAGAGTTTCCTCCAGCGGCGTATCGGGGTCATCAACATGCGACTGATAAAGATCGATGTAGTCGGTCTGCAAGCGTTGCAATGAATCTTCCACGGCGGCCAGAATGTAGCCCTTGGAAAGTCCTTTCTTTCCTGGGTCCATTTCCGATCCAACTTTCGTTGCGATGATCACTCGCTGGCGCTTCTCGCTGCGCTTCAGCCACTTGCCGATGATCGTCTCGGACTCTCCGCCTCTATTTCCTGCCACCCATTTGGAATAGACGTCAGCTGTATCCACGGCATTGAATCCCGCCGCAACGAAAGCATCCAGCAAGTGGAACGATGTCGCTTCGTCTGCCGTCCAGCCGAACACGTTTCCCCCCAACACGATGGGGGCAATTTCCAGTCCCGAATTTCCCAGTTTCCGCTTGGTGATTGCCATGGTCTCCTCCAAGGATGTTCTGTCGTTCGTCCCCGTATTTGGATGTCCGTGCCGATCTGTCGGGTACCTTCGCGACAAGAATTTCCAGATGATCGTTCACGGAAGCGCTTCGCCAAAACTGGACGCTTCCACTAGCGATTGGCAATTGTGGGTAAGAAGCTGAGGCGGAAGCATACCCATTGGGCTACCGCGACCAACAGGAACAGGCCCAGCCCCGCCGCTCCTGAAAGAGACCATTTGACCCGCGCGAACATCGCAATTCCAACAATTCCCGCCGCTCCCACAAGGATGGTCATGGCGATCTCAATGGGCGAGAAGTGACCGCTGATGACCCGGGCGATGCCCAGCAGGTAAAGCCATATGAGCGACATCAGCACCAGCCAGAATAGGAACATCGGAAACCCTATCCAGCCGACTGCCCGGGAACGGCGGGCGCCTGCCAATACGCCGATCCATAGCGGCAGGGTTTGCACGACATGGCGCAGCACCAAGCCCGCGGCGAGTCCCACGCCTACGACTAAGGCCACAATGATTACCAAGCAGCAGACCGCAATAGCAATTGGCTCAACTACCTTAGCGCTTCGAGAGGCGGCTGAAACTTCTCCGGCGTAGTCAGATCCCATCAGTCTTCCTCAACCAGGGCGATCTTAAAGGTCGATAGCTTATCTGAACACCTGTTTCCCGCCAGCCTGAAGTCTTTCGCGCCTCGCTTGGCGAACTCCTTCGCCTCCCAAGCTGGACGGCCCCGGGATCTTTCGTCCTGGCCAAAATTCAGAAGCTTTAGCCTCAACTCCTGCGTATTATGCACGACCCGCAGTCGAGCACCAAAGACCACGCCGAGCGGTTGGCCGGTTTCCCACATCGCCGTTTTTCTGGCCAGGGACAGACACTTGTCCGACAACGCGGCGAAGACTGGTTTATGGGTTACTTAGAAACGGAGGTTTGAAACACTCCATTTTGCCTTGGCAACGGGCCTGCGCGGTAACAAACGCACTCATCGCGAGAAGTGGACTTTTCTCCAATGTAGTTCAAGGCCAATCCTTCATGCCAACCGGGGCTCCAATCTAGAATCTGGAGCTCACCGGGACAGAGCAGAGGTGTCCCAGATTCTGAAATCGCCTTCGGCGTAGGCGGCTGCCAAGCGAACTCCGCTCCCGTCAAAAGCGATAGTTTCGATGGCCCGGGGAAAAAGGGGATTGGGCGGCAGGGCCGGCTCGAAAATATAGACCGGCTCTCCGGTGGGCAGTTTGGAAAGCAGCACGCGTTTATCGGCATGAGCCGAGGCCAAGAATAGCCCGGAGGGATGAATAGCAAGCGCGGTGACCGGGGACGTGGACAAGACAATGCGCCGCGGTTCGTGATCGCTGCCGGCCTCGCTCACAAGCACCGAGCCGTCAACAAGTCCCGCCGCGAGCCAGCGGCCATCCGGCGACCAGGCGAGCGCCGGGACGGCCGTCTGGTTGAAGCTGCGGTGCGGACCGTTCGCGTGGGTTTCATAGAGCCACACGGTATCTGCGGGTTCGCCAGCCGGTTTGGCCAACCCGATTGCGAGCCAGTTTCCATCTCGGGAAAAAGCGAGGCAGAGAACGGGGGCTGGCACGTCCAAATGAAGTGTTAGGTTCCCAGTCGCGATCTCCCAAAGGCTGACCGCGCCGTTCGCACTGCCACCCGCCAGAGCCCGTCCGTCGGCGGTAATAGCCAGAGCCTGCTGTGCCCCAATTTTCTCTACAAAGGTGGTGTTCTGCAACATGTTGCCCTGCGGCCGGCTTACCGTGATGCGGTCGTCGTAGGAGTAGGCTTCAATATCGGGCTCTGGCGCAACCGCCACCGCCAGCGCCTTGCGGCGCTCCAGCAAGGCAAATGGTCCATCGTGGGGCCGGAAATAGAACAGATCTCCCGCCTCGGTGGTATATTTCTGAACCAGTGGGAAGTCACGTTTGGGAGCACGCGAACAAGAGGAAGCACCTAGAATAAGCACAAGCAAAACTAGGGTAGCGGACGAGTTCCTCATGGCTTGCACATTGATGCATAGCTTACCTGATCTTTGCCGATGGATGAATCGCCGCCGCCCGGCCGCATTAGCGGTCCTTTATTTGTTGCTCGGGATCGGGTGTGGTCGCGGGAGGTCTGGCGCGAGCGCACTGTTTCCCGCGCCGCAGGGAACCAGCTGGGGTTTTATCGATAACCGCGGAAAAACCGTAATCGCGCCACGGTTCGAAGCGGCGCTGCCCTATTCCGAAGGGCTCGCCGGCGTCAAACGCGAGGGGCGATGGGGCTACATCGATCGAAACGGATCGGAAGTCATTCCCATTCGCTACCGGGCGGTCCAAAGTTTCCGCAATGGCGTCGCCATCGTTGATACAGGTCTGCCTGATCATCCGGTAGGTGTCATCGATACCAGCGGCTCGTGGGTCACGCCGCCTCTGTTTCGCTCGCTTTCGGCCGCGGACGGACCCGATGGGCTGCTCTTGGGACAGAAGGAACCCGCCGAGGGCTCCGGCTTCTACGACCGTTCCGGGAAGCTTGTGTTGGGCCCTTACTTTCTGGCCTTTCCTTTTGTCCAGGGCCGCGCGCGCGTCAAGACGGGCGGGGGGGCAAGTTCCGATGATTGGTTAATCGATGCTTCTGGAACTCTGTTGCCGAAGAAACCGGTCGTTCTCGACGGTATCCGATTCTCCGAAGGGCTGATGGCCATCCGGCAGGACCGTAAATTGGGGTACATGGATCTTGACGGGAACATTGCCATTGAGCCGCGCTACGATCAGGGAGGCGAGTTTGCCGAGAGTTTTGCTGCGGTTCAGCTGGAGGGACACTGGATGTTCATCGATAAATCGGGCACCGTGACGGCTGAATTTCCAGCGGGCGTGGCCTTCGCCGAGCCGCTCTCCGATGGGCTCTCGCTTGTGTCGGCAGATCGCGACCAACCCGGACGGAAGTACGGCTATGTGGACCCCAACGGCAAGTGGGCGATCAAGCCCATGTGGGACGATGCCCAGCCTTTTCACGAAGGCCTGGCCTACGTCGGCACCTGGAAGGCCGGGAAGACAGCATACATTGACCACAAGGGGAGGATCATATGGGAGGGCCGAAATGCCCAACCGGGCATCCTGGTCTTTCGCAAATGACATTTTCGGTGTGCGCTACCCGCCCGGCCAACCCCCGCTGAAGAGCAAGACCATGAGCTTTACGAACCGACATCAAGGCGCGCTCATCACGCGCGACGCGCATGCGGCACTATTGGATCTCAAGAGGCTTGTGGACAGTGCGGCCGAAGCAGACGAGCCCGACGTGGTCGCGATGCTTTCGTCACCAGGGAACACGCACTGTTACTGCCTGCCGCCATCGCGCTCGGCCTGCTGATTCAGCGCCGGACTTCTTGGTCAGCGCCGATCCTGGCTTCCGCGCGGACCACATACTCACCACACAAATGAGCCTGCCCTCCACCAAATATGCACAAAGCAACTTTCTTCCGCGAGCCCAGCCGACTAAACCGGCATTGACAGATGGACAGACAATTTCTGACCGAACTCAATGAACGGTCCTTAGTCTCATCACCGCAGGTTTCCCGATGACCTACGCCGACGAAATTTTCTGAAGCAGTAGTCCATCACCAAAGCAGCTTCAGGCCGAATTGGACCTGGCGCGATGTGGTGGAAGTGCTGGTAATAGCGCCAGCCGTTGGCGAAACGCCAGAGGGAGTAAAGACAACAGCATTGGGCAGGTTGAAATTTGCGCGGTTGAGAAGGTTGAATATCTCCGCTCGAAACTGAAGATTCAATCTCTCGCGAATCGGAGTGTCTTTCAGCGCGGAGAAATCCCAGGTGGCCAGGCCCGGTCCGATCAATGTATCTCTTCCGACGTTGCCATAGAACCCACCGTTTGCGGGAGTGTTCGCTGGCGCCAGAAACGCATTGGGGTTGAACCACTTGTCCGCCTTGCCAAGGATCACCGGCCCAGTGAAAGCTGGATTCGCGAACGGCCGCACTGGATTTCGTGTGTCACCGTTGTTTGATGGGTTATAGCTGAGCTGAGGCGAAAAAGGAAAACCGCCTTGCAATGTAACGATGGAGTTCACTGTCCAACCGCTCACGGCCGCGCTCCCAAATCCACCTACACCACCAAGAAAACGCCTCCCATACCCCAGCGGCAGCGTATAAGTCGCATTCGCCACAGCAACGTGTCTGACGTCGAAGGTCCCCAGACCCCAATCCGACCGTAGGTTGAACGGATTGGAGGCCAGCGCTGGTCCGCCACCCGATGTCGTGGCGTTGAGAGAGTCGCCGTCATCGAGAACCTTCGAGAACGTGTACGCTCCTCGAAGAGTCAAGCCTCCACTGAAGCGGCGGTTCACATCCACTTGCAGCGCGTTGTAAGAGCTGACTCCCTCCGAAAACCACGTCCACGTGTTGGCGATCGCCGGATTGGCTTTCGTCGTTGTCGGCACAAAATAAGTTCCCGCCGGCACCGGCCTGTTCGCTATCCCCGCGGGAAAGGTTGCGGGATATATTGCGGGGCACGGCGACGCTGGGCAGATCACGGGAAAAGGCTCGTTTGCATCAATGCCGATTAGTTGGTGATAACCGTGTGACCCAACGTAGCCCACCGTAAGCGACGTGTTTGGTGACAGTCCCTGCTGGATCCTCAGGGTGTAGGAAATCAGCGTTGGCGTATGCATATCGGGCTGGACTCCTCCGGGGATGAGTCTTACCGTCGCAGGAAACGGCCCGGCAGGGTTAATCGGAAGCTGGGACACCGTGAGTGGCGTCGTAAACGTCGGATTGAACGGGGCGTTTTGATCCGCGCGGTATCCCAGAGCATCCTGGAGATCGTTGTACATTCCGAATCCCGCGCGGATTAGGGTCTGAATGAATGGACTCCAAGCCACCCCAATCCGCGGCTGCGGCAAGAACTTTGCGTTATCAACGGTGAACAGCGAATCTCCGACATGGGGTTCGGTCGAAATCACTCCATTTGAAAACATATAGTTCGAGGCCCGGCCGTGCGCCTCATTCCAACCGGTCGTAAACTCATCGCGGAAACCCAGGGTCATAGTGAATTTCGGAGTGACTCGAATGGTATCCTGGCCATACCAAGCACCGAGCAGAGAGCGCCAATTCATCTCTGTTGGCGAAGGATCGAACAAGAAACTGGAAATCGTTCCATTCAGGAACGTTTCGAGGCTCGAGAACGTCGCCTGTCCAAACTGGCTGAGCGCAATTGTTTCGTTCGATTGAAACCGCTGGAACCAAGCGCCGAATTCTAGCTGATGCCGCCCCCGCGTCACCGTCACGTGATCCTCGAAGGTGTATAGGTTTCGTGCCATGCTCAGGTTGCTTCCGTTGTTGCTTCCCGCAAGCCCCAGCTGCGCCTGCGGATTCGATGCGGCGCTGCCTCCAACCACTACCGCTCCCACGGGATGTCCAATCAAGAACCCGGGAACGCTTGCCGCGGGCGTCCCGGGGGTTGGCTCTCCTGTAAAAAAATAGCCAGCGCGCGAGAAACCAAATCGAGCGTTGTTCACGAGCACGGGTGAGAAAACGTGCGTCTCCTCTAGCGTTGCCACCTGCTCTCGCAGCGTCACCACGTCGCTGCTGAAAGAGTCAAGCGGCGTGGCCGTGAAGTCCTGGCCGTCGTCAATGGTGTAGATTCCCGCGAGCGTATCCCGCTCGGAAAAAATGTGGTCGGCACGCGCGGTCCCAAATTCCTCTTGAATCGTTTGCAGTGGGCTGCCAAAGACTTCCGCGATTCCGCTAAAGTCAGGCGCGCCGGCCGGGGGCGTGGGCCACAAATTCAACAGTGGCTGAACGCTCGGCACGGCTGCTGCCCGAGAAGCAGCGTCCGGAACAAACGTGGCCGACGTTTGGTGCAGGCTCTGTCGAAATCCTTCGTAGTTTCCGAACAGAAAGGTCTTATGTCTCTGGACCGGCCCGCCCGTGGAAACGCCAAACTGGTTCCGCCGAAACGGTGGTGCGTCCCCTTGGTCGAAGAAATTCGGTGCATCCAGCACGTTGTTGCGCAGAAACTCAAACGCTGTCCCGTGCCACTGATTCGTTCCCGATTGCGTCACAATCACCACTTGCCCGCCGGGGCGCTTGCCGAATTCGGCTCCGTAAGAGTCGCGCTGCACATTGAATTCGCGTACGGCGTCCACCCCGAGCAACATCCCGCTCGTTCCTCCCGGCTGCATGTTGTTCTCCGCCGCGCCGGTAAACTCCACGCCGTTCAGCAGAAAAAGATTTTGCTGCGGACGGTTTCCGGAAACAGCGAAGTTGTTTCCCGTGGTGGAATTTGATATCCCTGTTCCGCCGGTTTTCATCCAGGTGAAATTCACGATGCCGGGATTCAGCGGCAGCAGCAAATCGTAACTTCGCCCGTTAAGCGGGAGTTCCTTTACCTGCTGTTCGCTCACCAGGCCGGAAATATCTCTCGTCGTCGTGCTTACCATGGGAGCATCCTGAGTAACCGTGACCTCGGCCTTCACCGTGCTCACTTCTAATGTCAAATCAACCCTTGCTTCCTGTCCCACCACCAAGCGAATCCCGCTGCGAATCGCTTCCTCGAAGCCCGGCTTGGTAACCGCCACTTGGTATTGCCCCACCGGCAGCCAAACAATCTGATACCGCCCCTCATCATCGGTGCCAGCGCTTCGTGCTGCTCCGGTCTCCATGTTCTTCGTCGTCACGGTCGCGGCGGGAACCGGCGCCCCCGATGGGTCCGTGACCACGCCTTTGATGCTCGAGGGGACTTGGGCGCGGGTCGAGGGCCAACAAGTCAGCATCATGAAGAGTGTTGGCAAGATGCGACGATGCCGCGCCCAGTTAGACCGGTTGGCGCGACGTCGATTATCCCCAAGAGAGTTTGGCCGCACTAACAATAAGCACTTCAAAGACATTTTTCGAATCCTCTAGAAATGCAGAAGGCCCGCCTGCGAGCGGCCAAGTCACCCGATACGGACCAGTCGCCACGCGATGAATCAACAATTCAATACAGTTTGTACCGTAATGTCAAAGCGACTTAATTCGGCTATAAAATGGATGAATTCATACGAATCGTGGCCTCACGAACCGTTGGGGGGCATTTGCTAAGAATGAGAAATAACTAGATCTGGTTTCGCGGGATCATCACGTCCCGGAACATTTCACTAGAGCTACCACGTTACCTCCGATCTGCAGACGAAGTTCGGACGGCGCACCCGATTGCGACGGAGAAAGGTGAGGTGGAAGCCCCCGATTGGAGAGGGTTGCTGGAGCGATTATTCCATCGACGCTGATGTCTAGAATTCACCCAACCAGCTGACTAGTCTTGTCGCGGCCTCCCGCGGCTGACGCCTCTCGACCGGAATGCAATGATGCCGCCAAGGGTTTGCACTTCTTCCCTTCTAAACCCGGTTCTTGGCCGTGGGTCAGCTGACACCGCGCCTTCGATAGAGCACTGACGTTTGAAGGTGGCCATTAGCGGTTGCCTTGGATAGGGGCTAATGGATGTGGGGATTGAACCTTGTTCGCGCTTAGTCAATTTGCAGGGTTTAGGAAAACCAGAGAAAAACGAAATACTGGAACGGCGGATGTCCGCTCACCGGGTACAACTGCGAAAAAAGTGGATTCGTCGAATCTCTTCCGCTATGTTAGCGAACCGGAGGACTCCCATGCCTAAGGTCAAAGCCAATAACATCACCATGAACTACGACCAGCAAGGAGCCGGAGAGCCACTCATTCTCATTCCTTACTTGGCCGCCGATCACGCCTGCTACGCCTTCCAGGTGGCGGAGTACGCCAAGCACTTTACCTGCATCTCGCTCGATCTTCGAGGGACAGGTGAAACGGATCAGGTCGAAGGCGTCTATTCCACCGAGTTTCTGGCGGACGACATTGCCGCTTTCATGCAGGCCGCAGGGATTAGGAAGGCCCATATATCGGGTCTATCCCTCGGCGCGGCGACAGGCCTGTGGGTGGCGGCTAAGTATCCCGACAAGGTTCAATCGCTGTCACTGCATAGCGCTTGGCCGAAGACGGACCATTTCCAGAGGACGGTAATCGCAGGTTTTCAGGTAATGGCAAAAGGGTTGGACAATGTCGCTGAAATGGTCATTCTCGGCATCTTTCCCTGGTGCTTCACACCTAACCTGTACGCTGCCAAGCCGGATTACATCGAGTCATTGGCAGGCTTTGTTCGCAGTCGCCCAGTGCAGCCTGTCGCAGCTTTCATGCAGCAATCCAATGCCGTCATCGCCCATGATGTGTCGGCACAGCTTGGCCGGATCACGGCGCCAACGCAAATAACCTTCGGACGCACCGACCAGCTGACCTCCACGCGTTTCGCGGATCAGATGAAAGGCAGTATCTCCAGTTCCGAGCTGCTGATCTTCGAAGGGTGTGCCCACGCCCCCATCTATGAGAAGGTCGAGGAGTTCAATCAGAAAACCTTACAGTTCTTGAAGCGCCACACTGGAGCGGGCTCGACCAAGCACGCCGGAGTCGTCTAAGGGGCGACTCTGGCGTTCTTCGCCAGGAATGCATCCGCTGTTGCTGGATGTAGGAACCGCGCTATGTCGTGCGCACCGGTGAACGTGGGGTGGTCCGTTTGCCAGCCAACCGCATGGGGTATAAAAGGGTTCGGCGTGAGGGTCAGCAGTGAGAATAAGCTCGCGGTAAAAATCGAGCGAAGGGAAAATCATCGCAGCTGGCTACGTACAGGTAAGTGCTGTGTTCTCAAGCAGTATCAGCGTGTCGGACGCCGATGAGCGAAGTTTCCGGCGGCTTCGTGCGCGGAAAGGACCTTGTATGGCAAATCTTTGGCAAGACTTGCGATTCGCATTGCGCATACTGCGGAAAAACTCAGGAGTCACTGTGATTGCCACCTTGACTCTGGCGCTGGGGATTGGAGCCAATACCGCGATCTTCAGTGTCCTTGACGCGGTCCTTCTGCGCTCGCTCCCCGTTCCGCATCCCGAAGAACTGGTCGCTCTTTCGGACCCAGACGAGCATGGTTCCAGCTTCGGAAGTGAGAGCGGCGACCGCGGGCTCCTCGCCTACTCCGAGTTTGAGTACTTCCGGGATCACAACGAAGTCTTCTCAGAAATCTTCGCCGCCGACAGCAGTCTTCCCCGATTGGAAGTCACCACCCCTGATTCCTCGTCCAAGACAGGAGCACCAAAAGAATCGGCTCGCGTCCGCCTTGTCAGCGGAGATTACTTCGCCACCCTTGGAGTCACTCCCGCTGCTGGTAGGTTTTTCACACGCGAAGTAGACCGCGCCAGGGGCGGCTCACCGATCGCGGTTCTCAGCTACGCTTTCTGGAAGCAACGCTTCGGGCTTGACCCGCTGACGCTTGGCAAAAGCATACAGATTCGCCAAACGTCGTTCCAAATTGTAGGTGTCACTCCGCCAGGATTCTTTGGAGAGACCGTCGGAGCGTTCCCCGATCTTTGGATCCCTATGATGATGCAGGACTCCGTCTACCCGGGACGCGATCTCCTCACCCCGGCGAAAGACCTGACCAACGTGCACATGTGGCTTCAGGTCATAGCGCGATTGAAGCCCGGGGTCACCCCAGAACAAGCCAAGGCCAGCGTCAATGTTGCGTTCCAGAGCCTCCTGGAATCCAAGGTTGGCGCTTCCATCTCAGCGGATGAGCGTCGTCAAGCTCTCGATCAGCGCATCAATCTGCAGCGAGCAGCGCAAGGTTCTTCCGCGCTCCGCGCACATTTTGGTCAGCCGCTAAAAGTCTTGATGGCCCTAGTAGGGCTCGTGCTCCTTATCGCCTGCGTCAATGTTGCGAATCTCCTGCTCGCTCGCGGCGCAGCACGGCAAAGAGAATTCGCCATGCGCATTGCCATCGGCGCGGGCCGCCAGCGCCTGATCAAGCAACTGCTGACGGAGAGCTTGCTCCTGGCCATATCGGGCGCCGCTGTGGGTTTGCTGCTCGCGCGCTGGGCCGACACGCTTCTGCTGCGCATGGTTTCCGGCGCCGTGTCCGGTCCTCGAAGCATGGACCTCCATCTACAGCCCGACGCGCGCATGCTCGGCTTCACGCTGGGAGTGACGCTGCTCACCACCATCCTTTTTGGATTGATTCCTTCATGTTACTCGACGCGCCTTGATCTCACGCCGGTCCTGAAGGCCACTCCAACCGGTGCGTCAAGCGAGGCGTCCCATCGTCGCTTTCCTGCGGGAAAAATCCTGATCGTCACCCAGGTAGCCGTTTCCGTGATTCTCCTTGTTTCCGCCGGGCTTTTTGTCCGCAGCCTCTCCAAACTAAGCGAGGTAAAACTTGGCTACAGCCGCGAGAACCTGATTCTCTTCCGAGTCGATAGCGCCCCCGGAGGCTACCGAGGCGCGGCGATCCCCCGGTTTCAACTCGACTTGCTCGCCAGGATTTCCGCCATCCCCGGTTTGCGCGGCGCCTCGGTCTCCAAAAACGGCCTCTTCAGCCACTCGGAGTCGGGAGATCCGGTGGCCGTCGAAGGGTATACCCCCAAGCCCGATGAGGAAATGAATTCACGCATGGATCATGTCGGCCCGGGATATTTCTCCACGCTCGGAATTCCCATCTTGATGGGGCGGGAAATTGAAGCACGGGACACTGCTGTCGGCATTCGCGCCGCCGTCGTGAACCAGACCTTCGCGCGCCGCTTTTTCCCCAACGCCAATCCCATCGGCAAGCACGTGAGCGATACGTATTCCGGCAACCCCGCCGAGATGGTCGTCGTGGGCGTCGCCGCAGACGCCAAGTACAACAACTTGCGCGAGAAGGCTGTGCCTCGCATCTACGCTCCACTCGCCAACCCCATGTGGGAAAATCCTGCTGCCGTCTATGAAGTGCGCACTTATGGCGATACCCAAGCGGTAGCTGTCGCGCTTCGCCAAGTTGTCCGGGAAACAGCTCCGACGCTCCCTCCCATCGAAATCCATACCATGTCGGAACTAATTGACGACTCGCTCGAAACCGACCGCTTCATCGAGCGACTCGCAAGCGCTTTCAGCTTGCTGGCTCTTCTTCTCGCCGCCATTGGCCTGTACGGCCTGATGGCCTACTCGGTGGCTCGCCGGACGAGAGACTTCGGAATTCGCCTGGCCCTGGGCGCGGAGCCGGGAAATGTTCTTTGGCAGGTGTTGCGCGAGACGCTGGTGCTTGTATTCCTCGGAATCTCCATAGGCGTGCCTTTGGCGCTGGGTGGAACTCATCTGGTGCGTAGCATGCTCTTTGGGCTAGGTTTCGCGGACCCGGTCGCAATTCTGCTCGCGGCAACTCTGCTGACCATTGTTGCTGCGCTTGCCGGTTTTCTGCCCGCCTGGCGCGCTTCTCAGGTGGACCCCATGGTCGCGCTACGATACGAGTAAATCATGGCTCCTTCGCGGACAACGAAGGATGAAAATGGGCCCGCATCCCGGTCTTGCCGTATCACCTTTGACTCCTGCTCTTGGTCGCGTCGTGCCTGCATCACGGCGTTAAACGGAAGATCCGAACTCCGTTTTCTGGACCTCGACGGGCGAGTCGAGCCTGCCGGTCATGGGTAGAAGCAAAGAACATAATGAGCGTGCGGGCGTGAAAGAGAGCGAAAGGGAGCCGGTGCGGACGGTTTCCGGTGGGGTCTAACACGGTCACCTGGCAGTCATACTTGCCTGGCGCAAGTTGACTGAGAGCAATGCTGAAGCTGAGAGGCATCGTTTTCAGCCGATTATTCAGCCCACCCGTCACTTCAATCGGTTGCGTTTCGAACGCTTTCGTCTGGGCGCGGTAGAAACCCACAAATGCGATTAGCGGCTGAACGCTTGCTGCGTTCTGCTGGTAGGCTTGAAGATAGATATACATGTCCCGGCTTTTGCTGAACACCCGAGTTACGCTGGGAATCAATTTCTGGCCATTCTGGACGAGCGGGTTGACCGCCTCTTCTTTGTCTTTGTCCTTATTTTTTGCCGCGTTATAGAGCGCCTCCTTGAGGTCGATGCGCTGGCTGCCCAGTACCACGGAGCTGATGGGAATTCTCTTCTCCTCTTTGTTCAGGTTGGGAATGACAAAACTGGTTTGATAAGTCCCGATTCTCCCGGTTTCGGCATCCCGGGCAAGAAACTTGATCGTATATTTCCCGGGGAGAAGCGTGAACCCCGTGTCGTATTCAATCGGCCGCTTGGATAATTCGAGTGCCGTTCGATCGCTCAGCTTGATATTCACCTTGTCGCGCACATTGCTAACCGTCGTGCCGCCGTAGTCGTCTTTGATCTCACCGATGAAATCGATGAGCGTGCGTTCGGCGCCGCCACGCTTGGCAATGGCAAGCTCCCGTCCTGGGATCTTCACAACGATGGGGACGAAATATTCGGCCCGGTTCAACTGGAAGTAATCTATTTCCATCGCGATAGTGAGTTCCGTAATCGGGTCGTCCAGCATCAGCGCATCTTCCAGTTGCCGTTCTTTGTCGGCAGCGGTGAATTTGCTGAACTGTTTGCCGGCATAATAGCCCTGGCGATAATCCAGATTGGCGGACAAGTTCGAGTTCAACGAGATTTTGATGCGCCGGAATTTTCCGTCTTGAGCCGCATTGCTGGTGTAATACCCCAGGATGTAGTAGCTCGAAACGGTCTGCTGCGCCTCGACGATTCCCCTGGTCAGGTCGTTATAGTCGAGCAGAGCCTTTCCGCCGGTATCCCCGGCGAGCGCATAGAGCGTGTCCTGCGACTGCTGAAAGCTCGCTGTTACCGCCAGTGCCGAGGCTCCGGAATACATCCCCATGTTGCCCGGCGAACCTTTCGTGGCGTCTCCAAGGGGGGCTTGGGCCACCAAACCGCGCGCGTCAATCGGCCAAAACGACACACCGGCACGGATGGCAGCGTCGATCGTGGCGTGGAGTTGCGCCTGGTTGTCTGCGCCATTCAGCCTCAGACCGCTGGCGAAGTAGACCAGCGACTTCTTCTCGCTGAGCTGCCCCAACATTTTGGCGGCGGTTTCGAGCGCCGCCAGCTGGCGGTCGGTGTTGAAGATGTTGAACTCGCTGTCGTCCTGACCGAAAGCGGCTCCGGTATCGGACGTGCTGGCGTCGTCCGTGGATTCATCCGATCCTTGGCCTTCTCCTACAATCAACGTTGCGATGACGCTCAACAGCCGGTTACGCTCACCTGTGAAATCCAGGAGTACATCGACAGCGCCGCCCGAATACCTAAGGATGGAGACCAGATCCGCTGATTTCATCTCCGTCCTGATGAATTTTTGCGCCGCGGCCAGCGCACGTAACTGGTCCGGGGGTGGCATGGCACTCATGTCGAAGTACAGCGCCAACAGGCGGCGGTCTTTGTATCGAATGTTCCCAGGCGTCTCGGGCGAAATTCGAGTCCTGGCAAGGTCATGGTAGATCTTGATATCTTCAGGCTTGGATGGAGCGACGGGCGCGGCGCTCTGAGCCCCCGCCAGTTCCTGGTGTTCGCAGAAACGGATTGCCTGCGGCACGCCGTTCTCGGCCACAATGAAATCCTTGGCGGTCAAGCCCTCAATGGGGTTCCCTTTCTTGTCCTTGACCACCATCGTCTCGACGACCAACTGAGTGCTAACGGCGATCTTAGCCGTCCCTTTGCCTTCAGGCGGAGTGTTCTGTCCGGTCTGCTGAGGAGCGGCAGCCAGCGTCCATAACAACAATGCGGCAATAACACCTCGCATGGTTCAGAACCTCAAGCGCAGTGTGGTTTCGAGGCTGCGCATGGAATTGGCCGTCACTGGCAATCCAAACTGCGTGCTGTTAACGGTCGCATTCCAACTGGTAAAAGTGACATGGTTCAGAAGGTTGGTGGAGTCCATCCGCAAATCGAGATTGCATCGACCATCCAAGCGGAAGGTGCGCGCGATCGAAGCATTCAAGGTGAATTGAGCAGGGCCGATGATCGAGTTTCTTCCCGCGCTTCCCCATTGGCCCGGGAGAGGAGCCGTGTAAGCCGCCGGATTTAAAAACAAACCCGATGGGGCCGTGTAAATCGGCGCGCCCGTGTAGTCTGGCCGGATGCTTCCGGTTACCCCCGTACCCGGCACCGCTGCAAGATAGATGGGTGTCTCGGGAAGACCGCTGCCGACTGCGATCTGGGTGAGAAAGGTCCACTCCTTGAAGAGCATCCCCTTCCAGCCGCGCAACAGCGTTTTTCCTCCGAGTCCCAAGCCCGTGGTGTACTGCAGCTGGGTGTTCAGAAGGTGGCGCTGATCGAAAGTCGAAAGCCCCCGTTCGGCTCTCAAATCAAGCCAGTCCTGGGCGATCGTAGGGGAGTTCTGGCTGGCGCTCTGGTTTGTTCCAACCAACATCACGGTAGCGGGGCCAGACGAACTCAGCTGCGCGGTTTGTGTGGCGGCCAGAGCTCCCTGGCCTCCCAGTGCGGAATCATCATCGATGGATTTCGAAAAAGTGTACTGCAAGGTGGCCGTAAGACCATTATGCAACCGTCGGCGTAGCTGAATTTGGCCAGCTTCGCGGGTCGAATTGCCATGCGCGGTGAGGTAAGCAAATCCGATGGGACAGCTAAGACAGGGATTCGAGGCCCCGATGGGAATGGTATTTGGCAGGAATTCCTGAACTCCCCGCGTCCCTTTGATGCCCAGATATGTTGCGGACAGTTGCAGCGCGCCGGGCAGGTCGCGTTGTATAGAGAACTGCCAGTTTTGCGAATAACCGACACGAAAATTCGGGTCGACTGCGAAGGTGTTGGGGGTGACTGAGGAACAAGTGTTGAATCCATTGGCCACCGTAAGCGGGCATGTCGGGCCATTTTGCACGCTCAGACTCTTCGAGAGCGGCGCCTGCTGCGCCATTTGTAGAGAGATCGTTTGATAAACGGAAGTGTCAGAGTAGATTCCATACCCCGCGCGAACCAAAAGTGAGGACCCCGAGATCGGACGCCAAGCGATTCCGACACGCGGCTCAATAAGACGTTTGTCGGTATGAATCAGAGAGTCTGGGTATCTTTGGCCCGTCAGCGGCCCCACCGGATCGGTTGCTACAACCGGCGCTGCCGCCGCGAAATTCCGGGCGATGTCCAAATTTACCAAGCGGCCATACAATTCCGTAATGGGTGCACCGTACTCCCATCGAATTCCCGCGTTTAGGGTGAATTGCGGACTCATTCTCCAATCATCCGTGAGGTAGGCGTCGTAAACGGATTCGCGAAAGTATTTATCAGCGTTGCCGAAAGCGAT
>MNIJ01000028.1 GCA_001919715.1 Acidobacteria bacterium 13_1_20CM_58_21 | reverse complement strand
AAAGCCGTACCACCGCAAACTGCGAAAGATGTAGGCCCAGGGGTACAGGAAGATGGCTTCGACGTCGAATAGAATGAAAACCATCGCCACGAGGTAGAACTTGACCGAGAAGGGCTCGCGCGCGTCGCCGGTGGGTTCCATGCCGCACTCGTACGGTTGCTGCTTGGCCCGGCTCGGACGCCGCCATCCTACCAAAACGGAAACAGCCGTCAGCGCACCGGCAAGCGCCGCGGCGATCAGCAGGTGTAAGAGAAGCGGAGCGTAACTATGTAAGCCAGAACCACTCATGGGCGACTTGCTATAATAACGACTCAACAGCCAGTCGGTCAAATGCGGCGGCTAGATTCCTGCGAAGCGGCCTCCATCCGAAGCGCAGGTCAGGGCTAACAGGCGAATGCTCTTCGGTCATAATTCGAACGTGAAAGCAGGGGATACCACGTATCACGTCCAAACGGAAGATCGCGGCATCACCAACGCGCTCATCGATACCACTGTCTATTTCCACGGACGCGTATTGCACCGGCGCACAAATAATTATTTTGACCTGCTGCCTCTGAGTCCCGACACCGAACAAGCCCTGAAGCTGCGTCTCGATGAACAGCACCACACCGTGGTCGAGGAGATTCGAACGGGCGCCCTGCATCTCTCGGTGCCACAGGACGAAAACGATGCTGCGCGGGCCGCCGCCCCAACACCCAAGGCTCTCTTGCTCGAGTTGATCAACGCCAAGACCTGGCTCACTGGCAAGCGCGCTTTGCTGCAGGTTGCCGTGCGCAATCGGACCAATCAGGCAGTCCAAGGCGCCAAAGTTACGGCCCGCGTGGATGGCGCGGCGCAAATTTCAGAGTATTCTACGGAAACCGGGCCCTTCGGACATGCGCAGCTCGAATTCGCGATGCCGCGGCTGGCGGGTGCTGAGCCGGCACTGGTCATCGAAGCGACGCACGGAAATGCCAGGGGGCATTTGCGTTTTCAGTTGCGTACCAAGCCGCGCGTGCCTTCGGCGAGTTGACGGATGCAGACAACGCTTTCAATTGTGGTGAACGGAGAAGATCGCGCGACGAGGCCCGAGGCCACCGTGACGGACTTGCTTCGCGAGTTGGGACTCGACCGGGGACGCGTGGCCATCGAACGAAACCTGGAAATATTGCCGCGGGCGAAGTGGGCCGAAACGAAAGTCCAAGCCGGGGACCGCTATGAAATCGTGCAATTCGTCGGCGGCGGTTAGCAATAGCGGGACGTCCCCACGCTTTTCCTGCTAGATAATTCTTCCCACGGTTTCCAGTAATACTTCACCCACCCTTCGCGCACACCGTGGTGGTCGTACTTTGGGATGCCTCCAATGCACGAGGTCCACGCGCCGCGCGCCCGGAGCTTTGCTGAATTTCCGGACCAGGATGGATACATCTTTTTTCCTCCCGTGGGCGGCGCGCCACGCTTGCACCACCATCCGGGCTGGAATGGGCAACAGATTCATGCCGCCGATTTGACCGCCCGGTGCGCTCCATGACCCACCAGATTGTCGGCTGATTTTCGCGGGAGCTGCGGCGTGCTTCCTGAATCAAGCACCATTTCAGGAAAGAGCTCTGGGAGAGGCGCGAACGCGTTGTTGAATCAAGTGTCATCGGCGTAGCCTCGCGATGCTCGTTGAGATCGCCAGTGTCTATCTTCAATCTCAGATACCTTCGAGCAGGTGCCCCATCTTGCGTTTTTTCGTTTTCAGGTAGGCGCGGGACATCTTCGAAACACGAGGCTGGCACGGTACGCGCTCGATGACGCGAATACCGGAGCTTTCGAGCTGGCGAACTTTTTCCGGATTATTGGAAAGCAAGCGAATTTTCGTTGCGCCAAGTTTTCTCAGAATTCGCGCGGAGAATTCGTAATCGCGCGCGTCAGCCGCGAAACCCAGGGTTTCATTTGCTTCCACCGTGTCCATGCCCCCGTCCTGCAGTTCGTAGGCCCGCAGTTTGTTCATCAGCCCGATGCCCCGGCCTTCTTGAGGTAGATAGAGCAGAATTCCCGAGGATGCTTGGCCGATTTTTTTCAGTGACAATTCAAGCTGCGCGCGGCAGTCACACCGGAGCGATGTGAGAACGTCGCCGGTCAGGCACTGCGAGTGGACGCGCACCAGCGGTGCGGCCTTTCCGTGCAATTTGCCGCGCACCAGCGCGACCGCCTCCTCCAGAGGGCCACAGCCCTTGAAGCCGTAAATGGTGAAGCGCCCGTAACGCGTCGGAAGAGCGGCATGCGCGATCGTTTGCAGGTCGCCGTCTGTTCCATTCGATTTCTTGCTTTGCGGTGATTTTGCGCTCATGGAGAAATGAGAAGTATAGCAGGGACTTTGTTTCTCACCGATTTCCGGTCGCGTTGCCAGCTGTTGATTCCGCGGCCGATATTTGATGCGCGGAAGGCTGCCAACGCTACTGGCTTTACATCGAGCGGCGGATTGATTAGCGTTACCCTGAGACGCCTGGCAATAATGGAGACACCCACAGCGATTCGTGACCTACTGTTCACCCTGCTGCTGAAGGTGGGCGTGGCGTCGTCCATTGCCGCGCTGCTGGCGCGGTGGAACGCCTTTCGGCGCGTGCTCTTCACCGAAGAACGAGATCCCGACCAAAAACTTAAACTGATGCTGTTCATGACGCCGGCGCTGATCGTGGGTGTGACGCTGCGGCTGGTGGGAGGGCCTTCCTACGCGTTTGCCGATTTGTCGCTGGAGGGCGCCTTTCTGATGGGACTTCTTGGCGGGCGCGTGGTGGGGCCGATCGGCGGCGCGCGCGGCCTCCACAGCGGGGTTGCTCGGGGGATTGATTCGGCAAGCGATTCCCAACAAGGAGGATCTCTGGAATTTCGGGCCGTTCACCTTCTTGAACATCCCCAAAGCGACGGTGAAGCTGCTGCGCAAAGCGGCATTGTCGTGGGAGATGGCCCCGCTGACGACGTGCATCGGCCTCGACCTGGGGCGGGTGGCGCTGGTCGAGGCGACAAAACCGAAGTGGCTCTTTGCGATCGACGCGCACTGGGACTGGTGGCTCGGACTGACGGTGATCGCGACGCTGATGTCGGTGGCGTCGCCGCTGAAAATCTGGAACAACACGCGTGTCGAGATGAACTTGGAGCGTCACCAGCAACTGCTCTTGAAAGCGCGCATGGATGCGCTCTCCAGCCAGATTAACCCGCATTTTCTGTTTAACACATTGAATACCGTGTCGGCGCTGATCCGCTTTGATCCGGATTCGGCGCGCGGCGTGGTGCTAAAGCTGAGCAACATTCTGCGGCGGCTGCTGCGCAAGCATGAAACGTTTGTGCCGCTGCGCGAGGAGCTGCAATTTATCGACGATTATCTGGACATCGAGGTTGCGCGATTCGGAAAAGATAATCTGGATATCGTGAAACAGATTGACGATGCAGCGCTGGAAGCGTTTGTGCCGAGCATGCTGCTCCAGCCGATGGTGGAGAATTGCCTGAAGCATGGTCTGGCGCCAAAACTAGGCGGGGGAAAAATCGAATTGAGAACGACAAGCCACGAAGGGCGCCTGCGCATTGAGATTGAAGACAATGGGGTGGGCATTTCGGAAGAGAAGATGCCGCACGTGTACGTGGAGGGAATCGGCCTGAGCAACGTGCGCGAGCGGCTGCGCGTGCTGTACGGGGCGGACTTTCACTTGGACATCCAGAGCCGGCCGGGGGAGGGGACGGTGATCCGCATCGAGATTCCGGAGTTGGTATCGACGATACAGGAAGTGAGATGAACAAGACGGCTAAGCGGTCCCTCGGCCTCGATGCTCGCTCGAGGCTCAAGGAAGGAGGCGTAGACATGTTTCGTCGCCTGTCTGGTTGACAAAAATGAGCGGCATCATTTGCGGCTGGATTGGGTTGTAGTTACGGCAACATAGGTAGAGACCAGAGTAGATTCATCCCTCAAAGAGCGACCCCAGAACTCCGAGTCCCCTCTAGGGCTGGGCGCTTTGATATTCGCCCGCGCAGGTGCGAGATTAAGAGGAACGAGTCCCCGGGCGCAAGGATGGCACCACAAAGAGAGAGGAACAGTGGCCAGTAAGAATTTACCAAACCCAAAACATGTGGCCATGCGCGGCCGCCCAGCGGCCGCTTCGCCGGAACTTGCACGAGAGATGTGCACGTGCGGGCACCGAGCCAGCAGCCACGCTGCGCTCAAGTATTCGTGCCAGGCCCCCGGCGACCGCAAAGGCTTCTGCCCGTGCATGCGCTTCATTTCAGCGAAGGAATGGCGAGGGAATAAAGCTCGCTCCTCATAGCGAATCCTCAGGGGAGAAGAGTCGGGACAAGCGCCAACCACGATTGGCTGACTCGACAGGATGCCACCAAAGCGGAATCTTTGAGAGTATGCAGGAACTTGTTCTCGTTGCGCAAGAGCCAGTCAGGCGAAGTTCATTCGTCGCGCAGGGCTACCATGGGATCGACTTGGGTGGCGCGGCGCGCGGGGATGTAGCACGCCAGCAACGCGGACAGCAGCAGAACAGCGGTGACGGCGCTGATAGCAGTGGGATCCATAGGATTGACGTGATACAAGACGGTCCGCATCAGGCGGCCGACAAAGTACGTGCCGGCTAGTCCTGCCGCCAGCCCAGCAAACGCGAGCAACATACCCTCCCGTAAGACCAGACGAAGGACCTGATAGGGGTCAGCACCGAGAGCCATGCGCAACCCGATTTCGTGGGTGCGCTGGGCCACGGCAAAGGACATCACGCCATAGATGCCGATGGCCGCTAAGAGGAGTGCGACGCCGGCAAAACCGGCGAAGAGGACGGTAGAAAAGCGATCGCCCGCCAGCGATTCATCCACCAGTTGATCCATCGTCCTTACCTGGTCCAGGGGCAAATCGGAGTCCATGGATTGAACCACGGCAGCAATACTCTTAGTCATGCTCAGAGGATCGCCACCGGTCCGCGCGGCAATGCCCGCGAGCGGCCAGGGGCTTTGCCAGAAGGGAACGTCGATTTCGGGGAAGCCCTCGCGACGAACGCCAGCATTGTGGACGTCGTGATACACGCCGACGATCTGCCATTCGATGGCCGGACCCAATCGCGTTGCGCCCGGAATCAATTGCTCGACGACGATACGCTCGGTGAGGGGATCAACGTTGGCCAGATATTTCTTCATGAAGGTCTCGTTCACGATGGCGACAGGGACGCTGCCGGCCACGTCCTGTTCGGTGAAGCTGCGCCCCTTCACGATCTGTATCCCGAATGTGCGGAAATAGTCTGGAGTAACCATAGTGAACCCCGCGCCAGGACGCGAGGAAGGATCACTGGCGGGCTGCCCGGCAAGGCGGAAAGGCATACCGAAATTCGTGCCAGCAATGGGCATGCCGGTAGAAGCAGTGACGGAACTGACTCCGGGGAGGGCTTTGATATTCTCGATCAACTGGCGGTAGAAAGCAGTTATCTGTTCAGGATGCGCAAAGCGATCATTGCGCAAGGGCAAGACGAACGTCAGGATATGATCTTGTCGAAAGCCAAGTTCAACGCGCGTCAGTTTCCAGAAACTGTGAATGGCCAGTCCAGCGCCGGCGAGAAGCGTTACGGCCAAGGCAAACTCGATCACCACCAGAGTCCGCCGCAAACCATGCCGGCCGGAGCTGGCGGCGGAACGCCCGCCTTCTTTCAATGCGTCGCTCAAGTTCCAGCGGGACGTCTGCCAGGCCGGCGCACAGCCACACAGAACGCCCGCCAGGAGCGTTGCTCCCAAAGTGAAAAATAGCACTGGCAGGCTCAAGCGGACGTCCGCCTCCGTAGGCACAGAAAAGGGCGGCAGGAGAACCAGAATGACCTTCAACATCACCCACGCGAGGCTGATCCCCAAGGCGCCGCCGATGGAGGCCAGGGCTAGGCTTTCCGCCAGGAACTGAGAGAAGAGCTGCCAGCGGGTTGCGCCGAGAGAAGCGCGGACGGCTACTTCTTTGTGACGGACGGTGCCGCGCGCCAGCAGCAAATTGGCTACGTTCACGCAAGCAATCAGCAAGATGAAGCCAACTGCACCCATCAGGAGCCAAAGATTCTTAATGGTGTCGCGGCTGGTGAAATCGTTCTGCAGGCGTTCGACGCTTGAGCCCCATCCCTTGTTTGAAACGGGATAGACTTCGGCGATGCGGCGCGTGACGCTGTCCATATCGGCGTTGGCTTGCTGGAGAGTGACGTCGGGCCTCAGGCGGCCCATGACCAGGAGCCAGTGGAAATCGTGGTTGATCTGGTCAGGTTTAAATGCCAGTGGGACGAACAAGTGAGATTCAAAACGGTCGGGCATACCGGCAGCCAACACGCCAACTACGGTGTAGGGTTCGCCATTGAGCCGGAGCCGTTGGCCGATCATTTGGGGATCGCTGCCGAAACGCTCTTGCCACAGCTGGTGGGTCATGATGAGCACATGGTTCTTGCCCAACTGACTTTCCTCGGACACAAAGTCCCGCCCCAGGAATAGTGGGATTCCCTGCATGTTGAAGAAACCTGGTGACGTTATTCTGGTTGCCATCGCCTCGGGGCGGCCAGAGATGGACAGAGTGAAGCTCCCCCCGCTCCAGGCGACGACATCCTGAAACACCGTGTTCAGGCGCTTCCAATCCAAGTAATCGCCGGCGGAAACGGTGTTGTTGTGTCCGTTGACGTTCGACCACACCATGACGAGTTGGTCGGGATTTGGATAGGGCAAGGGTGAAAGCAGAGCGGCATAGACAACGCTGAAGATGGCAGTGTTCGCGCCGATCCCCAAGGTGAGCGCCAAGAGTGCAACCGAGGTAAAGCCGAGGTTCCTGCCGAGCAGCCTAAGGCCAAAACGGAGGTTGCGGACCAGACTTGTCATGCTCTGCCTCCTAGTGCGGCCGGACTATGACTTTTTGCCATCTGATTAGACGTCTCGACAGGCCGGTTGTTTCCGCTGGACGCGTAAAAACGAAGGGCGTGGACACAAATTGAGGGATAGCGCCGATCGGTGGGGTTGCGAAGTGGAGAACTAGCGGTCTTGGTCAAAATATTGAACCACGTTCTCGGGTGCGGCGAGGCGCCAGGCTGCCTCGAGAGCACGGCGCAAGGTGGGCTTCCGGGCGGTCTTTAGGCGAATGCTGGTGGCGCCGCGGCGTCCCCAAGCACCCGTGCAGGGGTGGAAGACCGTGGGTTGTGCTTTGATGAACATTTGCTGTTCAAGGGGCGTGAGTTTCACCATGGCCCAGCCATCCTCGGGGTAGCCGAGGGTTGCGAAGATCTTTCCCGCCACGCGAAAATCGGGATGGTTCATGTGCGCGCACTCCTCCGTTTCGGGGAAGCTCAAGGCCAGGCGGCGAAAGTCGTTGGGAATCATGGACGCGTCTCCAGCGAGCGGAAAAAGGGCACGATACCACAGGGAGCCAGCAAGTGAACCTCCCCTCTCACAGATCAAGAGCCATCTTCAGGGCGCGGTTTAGTTCGAGGCGCTTAGCGGGGGAAAAGGAGCCGACGTAATTCGTGGGATCTGCTTTTAGAAAATTCAGGAAGTTGTCACACTTGGATCCCGCTGGAATGCTTCTTGCCTTCTTCAAAGTCGACTGCGACTTCTGTGGACAACCTTCAGCATTGGCGAATACCGGGGCGCAGATGACCGTCGAGCACTTTGAATCGATCAATACGTTGCGGCTTATCACGGCGAAAATCCAGTACTGTTGGGCATACTACCATTGAATGCAGTCTTGCAAGCGGCGAGGTCAGCCCGGGAAGGAACCGAGGGCCAGAAAAGGGACAGGTAAATAGGAGTTGACAGAGAGCGAAAATGACTGTATATTCTGTAACAACAGAAACAACAGACATAACGAAAGCAACACGAAGCCTGCCAAGCAGGGAAGGGCAAAATGAGAGAACCGACAAAGAACCGCTTAACGCCCGTGGCGCAGAAGTTCATTTTGCACTGGGGAGAGATGGGCACGCGCTGGGGCATCAACCGTACGGTGGCGCAGGTACACGCGCTGCTTTTCCTCTCGCCGCAGCCGCTGCCGGCGGACGAGATTTCCGACACGCTGGCGGTGGCGCGTTCGAACGTGAGCACCAGCCTGCGCGAGCTGCAAGGGTGGCGGATCGTGCGCGTGGTGCATGTGTTGGGGGACCGGCGGGACCATTTTGAATCGATCAAGGACGTGTGGGAAATATTCCGGATCGTCTCGGAAGAGCGAAAGCGGCGGGAGATTGATCCGACGCTGAATGTGCTGGCGGAGTGCGTACGCGAGGTCAAGTCCAATCCGCAGGGAGATGCGTACACGCGGGAACGGCTGGAGAGCATGCTGGAGTTTTTGACGGCCATGACCGGTTTATTCGAAGAAATTATTCGCATGCCGACGGTGGCATTAAAGGGCGTGGTGAAGCTGCGGGGGAAGGTCATTACGTTGCTGGGGAAAAAGGCGGTTAATAGTTGACCGTTAGAGTTGAAAGTCTCGGAAAAGGCAGAAGAGATTTAAAACAGAGAACCCCCAGGAAGGGTACAAATAATGCCAAGGCGCTGGAGAGCGCGGGCCGCACCGAGAGAACTAAGAAAGAGAAGAAACGATGATTTCGCTGGTAAGTGAGTACACGGACGGGAAGGGTCGGCACGCGCGGGGATGGCTGTTTTTTGACGCGGAGTGCCGGTTCTGCACGCGAATCGCAAGGTGGCTGGCGCCAATTCTGGAGCGACGCGGGATGGCGTTGGCGCCGTTGCAGGATCCACGCGTGGGGGCATTGCTGGGATTGTCGCGCGATGTACTGATGCGAGAAATGCAGTTCGTTCTGAGCGACGGAGACCGGTACGGCGGGGCGGACGCGGCCGTTGCACTGGCGCGTGAGATTTGGTGGGGCCGGCCGCTGTTATGGATTTCGAAGATTCCGGGGATGATGGGAATTCTGCGCAAAGGATATCGATGGATTGCGGGGCGGAGGAGTTGCGTCGCGGTTTCTTGCCCGACTGAGCGGTGAGGAGATATTGTGGCGAACCATCTTGTTGAGATGTGGCGGTGGCAGGGGGCCATCGATCGCAGGACGTATGCCGTTGCCGGTGGCAGCCTGTTTATCCTGAAATACCTCCTCGACAAGTTTGTGGCGTTCGCGCTGTTTGACCGGCCGTGGTTTTTGTGGAGTTACTGGCGGCCCTTGGGGCCGGATGCGCGCCTGAATGCCATTCCCTCTGACACTCGTGCGTTTGTGGGCGCGCTGCTAGTTTTGTCGCTGCCGTTCATCTGGTTGGGCGTGACATTGACGGTCCAGCGACTTCGAGATGCCGGGAAACCGCTCTGGCTGGTGGTGCTTTTTTTTGTTCCGGTGATCAACATTTTGTTCTTTCTTTTGCTTTGCGCGATGGGATCGCATTCGGTCACCGCGCAACGTGCAGCAATGCCGTGGCCGCAGACGCGCAAGCTGGATCGGTGGATACCACGGGGCGCGATGGCGGCAGCGGCCACGTCAATCGGGATGACCATTGCGATTGGTTCAGTGTTTACAGTATTGGGTACGGAGGTGCTTCGGTCCTACGGGTGGGGGTTGTTTGTGGCGTTGCCGTTTTGCCTTGGGTTGTTTTCGGTGCTGGTATACAGCTATCACGAGCCACGGTCGTGTAGCAGTTGCATGTGCGTTTCGCTAGTACCCATCGCGTTGCTTGGCGCCGTGCTAATCCTTGTCATGATCGAGGGGCTAGTCTGTATTTTGATGGCCGCGCCGTTTGCGCTGGGGCTTGCAGCGCTGGGCGGAATGCTGGGGTACGCCATTCAGGCGGGGTATTGGCTGAACAAAGATACTCCGGTAATGCTGTCGATCATCTTGTTGTTTACGCCCGCCTTCCAGGGTGCGGAGCGTTGCGTGAAACCGCCGGCAGAGACGTTCGAGGTGCGCACGGCGATTGAGGTGCATGCGCCGCCGGAGAAAGTGTGGAATCAGGTGGTGGCGTTCGCGGAGCTACCGCCGCCGAAAGAATTGTTGTTTCGAGCGGGAATTGCTTATCCGATTCGCGCGGAAATTTCCGGCCACGGAGTTGGCGCCGTGCGTCATTGCATCTTCTCGACGGGGCCATTCACGGAACCCATCGAAGTGTGGGATGAGCCGCGGCTTTTGAGGTTTGGCGTGACCGCGAATCCGGCTCCATTGAACGAGCTCAGTCCGTACGGGAATATTCAGCCGCCACATTTGCACGGGTACTTCGTTTCGAAGCAAGGGCAGTTCTTGCTGAGGGCGCTACCCGGAGGACGGACCCGCTTAGAAGGAACAACGTGGTATCAGCACACCATGTGGCCGGGGGCGTACTGGCACTTATGGTCGGATTACATCATTCATCGGATTCATTTGAGGGTGCTGGAACATATGCGAGCCACGGCCGAGGCTTCCATCGATTGAGGAGGGGCTTCGACAAAGAGGACGCGGAGAAAGATCCCAAGGTACGAACATCAGGATTCGTCGAGGACACGTTTGTAATAGCTCTCGTAGGCGGGTATGACGTCGTTGGCGCAGAATTTTTTCTTGGCGCTGATGCGGGCGATTTTGCCCATTTCGCGGCCCCGGTCGGCGCGGGACAAGATTTCGATGGCGTAGCGCGCGGCTTCCTTCACATCACCGGGTTCCACCAAAAATCCATCCACACCATGCTCGACGACTTCGGGCACGCCGCCGACGTTGGTGGCGATGATGGGAACTTCGCAGGCCATAGCTTCGAGGGCGGCGAGGCCGAAGGATTCAAGCTGAGAGGGAAGCAGAAAAAGATCGGCGGCGGCGAGCTTTTCGTAGACGTTGTCCTGTTTGCCAAGGAAGAAGACGTCTTTCTGAAGGCTGTACTTGCGTACCAGGTGTTCCGCCGCTCCACGGTCCGGACCGTCTCCGATGAGGACCAGCTTGGCCGGCATCTTGGCACGGACAATGGCAAAAACTTCGATGACATCTGGGAGGCGTTTGACGGGGCGGAAATTCGAGAGGTGCATGAGGATGGGTTCGCCATTGGGAGCCCATTGGGCCGCAAAACCCTTGTCGGCGGAGCGATTGTAGAGTTCGCAGTTCACGAAATTGGGAATGACTTCGATGGGGCGCTTGATATCGAACTCTTTTATGGTTTGATTGAGCAAGTAGCGTGAGATGGCGGTGACACCGTCGCTCTGTGCGATCGAAAAGCGCGTGATCGGGAGATAGCTGCGGTTGCTCCCGACCAGGGTAATATCCGTGCCGTGGAGAGTGGTGACGAAAGGGAGCCGTCGCGGCGCGGCCATCGAGCGCGCCAGCATGGCGCTGACGGAATGCGGAATGGCGTAGTGGACGTGCAGCAGGTCGAGCGATGCGGATTCAAAAACTTCGAGCATTTTTGTGGCTAGCGCCAGCGTGTACGGCGGATGGTCAAAGAGCGGATAGGAGACCACCTCCACTTCGTGGAAACGGATGCGCGGATCGTTGGGATTCATGCGGATCGGAGGGGCGTAGCTGATGAAATGAATTTCATGGCCACGCGCGGCGAGCTCCATGCCGAGCTCGGTGGCGACGACCCCAGAGCCGCCGTACGTGGGATAGCAGGTGATACCGATGCGCATAGGATGTCCGAGTCTCCTTCGCGTTAACGGGAGCAGCTAACAGGCAACAGGTTCAACTTCAGCGGCTGGTAGCTGCAAGATATAAGAACGAGGGTCTCCTTCGGTTGCGCTCCTGACAGGTTCCAGGCCTGCCTCTACCACTGCCGGGCTGTCGACGCAAAGGGGATGAATTCCGCCAGGCCGGCTTGCCGGGGCAGGGAGCCGAATGCTAGAGTCGCGCCCACCGCCTGGGGCACCGAGCATCCATGTGACGCCCCTATTAGACGCGGGGACAGGGAATTCCGTGACACGACTTTCCGGCAAGGTGGCGCTCATCACGGGCGGAGGTACGGGGATTGGTCGAGCGATCGCTTTGGCGTATGCGCGGGAAGGGGCCAGCGTGGCCGTGGCGGGACGACGCCTGGAAAGGCTTCGAGAGGTCATCAACGAAGTCCACAAGCAGGACGGCGCGGGGTTGGCGATGGAGTGCGATGTGACCCGCGTGCGGGACGTCGAACGAGCGGTGAAAGGGACTGTGGAGCGATTCGGCCGGGTGAATGTGCTGGTGAACAATGCGGGAACGCTGCATGTATCGACGGTGGAGGGAATCAGCGAGGAAGAGTGGGACCGGGTGATGACCGTCAATGTAAAAGGCCCGTTTCTGATGTCCCGGGCGGTGTTGCCGGAGTTTCGAAAGTGTGGCGGGGGAGTCATCGTGAACCTTGGTTCGGTGCTTGGACTCGTAGCGGTGAAGGACCGCGCGGCGTATTGTGCGTCGAAAGGCGGCGTGACCATGCTGACGAAGGCGATGGCGCTTGATCATGCGCATGAAAATATTCGCGTGAACTGCATCTGCCCTTCGATCGTGGAGACAGAATTGGTGAAGGGGGTATTTGACCAGAGTGAACAAGGACAGGCATTGCGTAAGGCGCGCGTTGCGACCATTCCTCTGGGACGTATCGGGCAGCCCGCGGATGTGGCGGAGATGGCCGTGTTCCTGGCCTCGGAAGAATCGTCGTGGCTCACAGGAACGGCGATTCCACTAGATGGAGGCGTAACGGCATACTGAGTCTTACGTTCTTAGCATCTTTTTTTTAGTGCCAAGCGGAGACCAGTGATGGACGGGAAGCCATGGAGGGACTCGCTCGAAAGCGATGAAACTTGATGACCAAGAAAATGTCGAAAGAGGAGAAACGGGTCACCGAACTCGTGCGCCAGCGGATGAAAGAAAGCCGCTCGACGGAGTTCCTGGGATTCGATGTGGAAAGCGCGCACGCGGGCCGGGCCATTTTCCGGCTGGACGTGCGGCCAAACCACAAACAAATTCATGGCGTGGTGCACGGAGGGATTCTGGCGGCACTGGCGGACACTACGGCAGCGATCGCGGCCTATACGGCGATACCAAGGGGGACGGAGATCGATACCGTGGAGCTAAACATCAATTATCTTGAGCCGGTGTCGGGCGGGCGCATCAAAGCGCATGCGCGCGTGCTGCGCGCCGGCAGGAATTTTGTTGTAACCGAGTGCGAAATCTTCAATGAGAGCGGGTCGCTGGCCGCCAAGGCACTACTCACCTTCGGAGCAACCGCCGGGCATTCTCTTTACAAGTAGATGTTTCAGAGCACTTACTCCTCGCCGCCCTGGGATGATTCTTCTCCATCCTTGTGGACGTACTTGATCACGCGCTTGAAGATGAGCAAGTTGGGACTGCCTTGGCGCGTGAGCTTGATGCAATCGCGGTCGTACCATTCAACTGTGCCGCGAAGCACTTCGCCATCCTCGAGAACGACGGCCATCGGAGTATGGGACTGCATCTGCTTGACCCAGTAGAAGTTCTCGGCGTGGGTTGTTTCCGGCGGTGCGGGCTTTTTGCTCGGGATAGGACCGTTGTGTTGCGGGCGGGGTGCGCTCGGCTCTTTGACGTCCGGGAAGCCCGGACGAAACATACGGCGATTCACCATGACTGCTCCTTCTAAACTACGGGGTGGTCTATCTGTTCCCTATGATGCGTGCGGAAGCCTACCGGTTACAGTCTAGCCACTTTATGTTCCAATTGCGAATATTTGGCACAGCTGATTAGCGGCAGGGCCGCGAAAGTACAGGCGCAAGAGAGGTGGCCAGGGCGTCGAGGCCGAGTTGGCGGTTCAAATTGCGGCGCGCGCCTGCGTGAAGTTCGTCAAAGCCGGCGATGGCGCGGAGAACCCAGGCAGAATCGACGGATTTGCCGAGTGACTCCAATTCTTTCGCCAGCGGTGCATTGCGCAAGACCGGCTCTTTCACTTTCGACGTAATTTCAAGGAGATCGGTGAGCAAGCCGTAGAAAACGCCGATCTGATCCTCGAGGGTAGAATTGCGGTCCTTGGCGAGTGCCGACGTAGCAGAGAATAGCTCGGCGAAACCCTGGCCTTGTGCGGCCCGTTCGAGGATACGCAGTGCGTTCCTACGGCGCTGGGCGGCCGCATCAATATCCATTTCCATGGCCAGGCCCGGGCTGCCCTCCGCGAGTTGCGCGGCGAGTTTAATTTCCGCGGGCTGGCGATCGGTCTTTTCTTTCAGGATCTTCTCCACGGCCGACTGCGGCAGCGGCGCAAAATGAAATTGGAGGCAGCGAGAAACGATGGTCGGCAGAAGCGCATAGGGCGAGGGCGCGGTGAGGATGAGCGTCGCCGAACCGGGAGGCTCCTCGAGCAGTTTCAGGAACACGTTGGCGACGTCCCAGCGCATGGTCTCCGCGCCATCGAGGATGAACACGCGGCGCCGACCCATGGGTTGAAAGTAGGCCGCACGCTGAACAGCGCGCAGCTGGCCCACGCGCAGCATGGGGCGCGCGACGGGACTCTTCAGACGGACAGGATCGGGCACGAGTGCCCAAACATCCGGGTGCGACTGCAGGATCAGAGGCACACGCTCGACCGTGGCCGCGTCGGCGCTCTCGCCCCGCTCGACGAGTCCCTGTTCGACGAGCGTTTGCGGATCGGCGAGCTGGGAGATGCGCTGACAAGTGGCGCACTTCCCGCAGAAATCGTCCGTAAGGCGCTCGCAATTCGCGGCCTGCGCAAACATACGCGCGAGAGTGAATTTGCCCACGCCCCGTGGTCCCGCGAAGAGCAACGCGTGGGGGACGCGTTTGCTGCGCAGAGTCCCGCGGAGCGCCGTTACAATGCGCTGGTTGCCGAGAAATTCGGAAAAACCCATACGCTAGCGCTCCTCACCGGAGGAAGCCGATGAAAGCACTCCTTCAATGGCGGCAAGGACGTCGTTGGCAATTTCTTCCGGTTCGCGCATGGTGCTGAGCGCGGCATCAAAACATTGAATCGTGGCCCAGGGCGCGCGGCGGGAGAGCGAGTCGTACATCTCGGCGGCGTCCTCCAGGTGGCGCAGGCTGGCCTCCAGCAAGTCTTTCGGAGCGGACGTGTAGCTGCGCACAGATTTGCGTTCCACCAGTCGCTGCGCTTCTTGAGGTGGCACGCGCAGGTAGAGGATGAGGCTCTCGCGGGGAAGGCCGTAGATGCTGTACTCCAGATGCTCGATCCATTCCAGGAATTCGGAGCGCATCGCCGGAGGGACGCGAGCGGTCTGGTGAGCGAGGTTGGAACCGATGTATCGGTCCACAAGAACAATTTGGCCCTTGCCCAACGCCGCCGTAAGTTTATGCTTGGCTTCGAAACGGTCACCGGCATAGAGCAGAGTGGTAAAGTGGGGATCGACACTTTCCAGCGAGCCCAGCTCTCCATTCAGAAATTTGCCGACCATTTTGCCGAACCAGGAATCATATTGAGGAAAGCCAGTGGAATAGACGGAGTGGCCGCGAGCCTTGAGGGTAAGTGTCAGTAGATCAACCTGCGTGCGCTTGCCACTTCCATCGATGCCTTCGATGGCGATAAGTTTTCCCGGAGCGGTCATTTTCAGTGTGACCGCGGATCTATCAGCGGCCGAACGCCAGTCTAACCGCGGAGAGTCTGCGCTGCAATGCCGCGCGTGCTAGGATTCGGACTCGAACATGACACAAACTTCGGTGCGGGAAAATTTGCTGCGAATTCAGGAGAGGATCGCCGGCGCGGTGGCGCGCTCGGGGCGGCCGGCGGAGGAGATCACCCTGATCGGCGTGTCGAAGACCCACCCCGCGAGTGCAATCCGCGAAGCGTATGAAGCAGGGATCAGGCACTTTGGCGAAAACCGCATCCAGGAGTGGGAAGGGAAGCGCGCTGGAACGGAAGGCTTGGACGCGACATGGCACCTGATCGGTCATTTGCAAAGCAATAAGACGGCCCGGGCCGCGCGGCTTTTTCACAGCATAGATTCGGTCGATGATCTTGCGATCGCAGAGCGGCTGGACCGCGCGCGAGCCGAGACAGGTATCAACGGCAAATTGCGCGTTCTGATCGAAGTGCGAGTGGCCAAGGAAGAGACCAAGAGCGGCATGGGGATTGAGGAGCTTTCCACTGCGGCGAAGCAAGTAGCGGATCTGCCCCGGTTGCAGCTTGCCGGGCTGATGTGTATTCCTCCCTTTCTGGAAAAGGCCGAGCAAGTCCGGCCCTATTTTAGACGACTGAAAGATCTGCGGGACGAACTAGCGGCAACTTTGGGTTTGGCCCTACCCGTTGTGTCGATGGGAATGTCCCACGATTTTGAAGTAGCGATTGAAGAAGGTGCGACCGAAGTGCGCGTGGGTACCGCGCTTTTTGGAGCACGTGACATCACATAAGGAATCCTGAGGAGTCTGATGCTGGAGGTCCAAGAGCGGGAAGGAACGGTGATTTTTTCGGTGAGGGTGCAGCCGCGAGCGAGCAAGGACGAAATCGCTGGGGAAATGGGGGGAGCATTAAAAGTGCGGCTGCGAGCGCCGGCGGTTGAGGGACGCGCGAACGAGGCGCTGGTGGAATTCCTGGCGCAACTTTTGAAAACACCCAGGTCGGCTGTTAGAATTCTGGGCGGCGAAAGAAGCCGCAAGAAGCGCTTGGAAATCCGAGGTGTGACCCAGCAGCAGATCCTCTCGCTGGTGGTGCAGGACGCTTGAGGCTTGAATCATGGCCGAGTGATGGAGCTGCTTCCCCGATGAGCGCAAATATTCAAGACATCCAGAGCGATTTGCGCGCCGCCAAGATCGATGGCTGGCTCTTCTATGATTTTCGCGGACGCGATCCCATCGCGCAGCACATCCTTAGTCTGCCCCCGGGAATGAGGACGCGACGGTGGTTTTATTTCATTCCGGCGAAGGGAACGCCAAAGAAGTTGGTGCACAAGATTGAGACGCAGTCGCTGGCAACGTTGTCCGGGGAGACGCTGTATTACTCGGCGCAGGATGAACTGCGAAAGAACCTTAAAAAAATGTTTGGCCGCGCGAAGAACGTGGCGATGCAATATTCGCCGAAAAACGCAATCCCCTATGTGGCCATGGTGGATGCGGGCACGATTGAACTGGTGCGCAGCTCGGGCCCCAAGGTGGTCAGTTCGGCGGACCTGGTGCAGAAATACGAAGCGTGCTGGAGCACCGAGCAGCTCGAATCGCATCTTTCGGCCGGAGTGGCCATCGATCGGATTGTGCACGAAACTTTTCAGCTTGCCGCAAAGAGTGTGCGCGAGAAAGAAGCATTGACGGAATTTGATTTGAAGAACTGGATACTGAAGGAATTCGATGCTGCGGGAATTTGGGCCGAGGAAGGGCCGGACATCGCGGTCAATGCCCATGCCAGCGATCCTCACTATGGCCCTACGGCGGAGTCCGCCTCGCCGGTTCGCGCTGGCGACCTGCTTTTGATGGATGTTTGGGGGAAGAAGAAGACGCCCGGGAGCGTTTATTATGACGTCACCTGGATGGGATACCTGGGCGCGAAAGTGCCGGAGAAATTTGCGAAGGTGTTCGGGGTGGTGCGCGAGGCGCGTGATACGGCGACCGAATTGATTCGCAAACACATTGCGGCGGGGAAGCCGCTGCAGGGATGGCAAGTGGACAGAGCGTCGCGCCGCGTGATTGAAAAAGCGGGTTATGGGGAGTATTTCTTCCACCGCACCGGTCACAGCATTGGAGAAAGAGTGCACGGCAACGGCGTGAACATGGACGGGCTGGAGACACATGACGTTAGGCACTTGATCGCGCGCACGTGCAATTCAATCGAGCCAGGAATTTATCTGCCGGAATTCGGCGTGCGCAGCGAAGTAAATGTGTATATCGGCGATGATGAGGCCCGCGTGACGGGGTCGATTCAGAA
This sequence comes from Acidobacteria bacterium 13_1_20CM_58_21, assembly GCA_001919715.1. GTDB lineage: Bacteria > Acidobacteriota > Terriglobia > Acidiferrales > UBA7541 > Acidiferrum. Next base: position 6,065 of record MNIJ01000028.1, on the reverse strand, counting down.
CGAAATTCTGGCGTTACTGGCATAAGCCAGCAATCAGCAAGAGGAAGATGGATGGCAGACGAGACAGCAGCACTGGCGGCTCCACCCCAGGATTCCAGGCGCGAGACGATAGCTTTCGTCATCGGCGTGGCAGGATGGCTCGTGCCTGGATTAGGTCATGTTCTCATGAAGATGTGGGGCCGTGCGGTGGCGTGTTTTCTGACGGTAGGCATTCTGGTGATTCTTGGCACGGCGATGCGGGGCAACGTTTTTAGTTCAAGCGGGAGCGATGCTTTCGATTCGCTGGGCTATTTGGCAGACCTGGGCACCGGCGCGTTTTATTTCGTGGCCCGGTCGCTCGAAACGAAGGGCCCGGACGTCTCGCATGCGGGCGGCGATTATGGGACGCGGTTCCTTGCCACCGCAGGTGTGCTGAATCTTCTCGCCGCACTGCATGCTTATGAAGCAGCGCGAGGACGCAAAGCATGAACTTCGGAATGGGATTCAAGCTGAGTCATCTGCAATCCATGCTGCTCTTCGCACTGCTGATTTCCATCGCCTTTGGCTTCCTGAGCCGGCGGCGGCCGATCGACCGCGCGAAATACATCGTGTGGTCGCTGTTTCTCTTTCTCTTGATCGGCGTGGGAATCGGGTGGGCGATGTATCCGTTCTCACGCTGAAAGAACACCATTATCGCGGTGAACTGACTGGTGACGGCTCTAAGGAATGTAGAATAGCTACCCTGCTTTTTCCGGTTTGACCCCACTTCTTCGAGTCCCGCGCGAAAATAGGTGAACAAATCGGCGGGTCACCGAACCGACAGAATGCCTAGCGCGTAACAGGCCGCATACACCGAAAAACCTTGGTTAGGCGACTTTTGGCGAGTGGCCCGGGATTTGCCTGCGCGCGCAGGTACCGTGCTGCCAGGGGACGCTACGAGCCAATCTCCAGACTTCTGCCTGCGTCTGGCTTGTGCACACACTGCTTGTCACATTTTGGAGACGAGAAACGTTTAACCAGTAGAAGTGGGAGGCTGGCCTTGCTTCAGGACGTGATAGAAGGGTTTGGTGCAACGAGGCGGAAAGCTCGGGAGCCCGATGTGACCGGTAGGAGTTCCACACGCGAACAGTTCGACGATCTCTTCCTGGCGCATTACGCCCACCTTGTCGCTATTCTTCGGCGTATCCTCGGAGACCACGCTCGCGCGGAAGATCTGGCTAACGAGGTTTTTCTGAAGCTCTACCGACGCCCTTTACTCCAGGAATCTGATGGCAATGTCCCCGGCTGGCTCTACCGAACCGCGACCAACCTCGGCATTGACGCCCTACGCTCCCTGGCTCGGAGGAACCGCTACGAACAGGCGGCCGCCCGAGCCCAAAGCAAGAATTGCACTGCTGAAAATGCTTTCGATCAGGCTTTAAGAACGGAAAGGCAGCTGCGGGTCCGCGCAGTGCTCGCAGAGCTGAAACCAGTACAGGCGCAACTGTTGCTTTTGCGGGCATCCGGCCACACCTACAAGGAGCTGGCGGACTCATTGGCCATCGAGCCGGGTTCAGTGGGAACGCTCTTGGTTCGCGCAGAGGCGGCATTCGAGCAGCGTTATCGGGAACTTTATGGTCGAGAGGAGGGTTTATGAATTGTGTTTCGGAAAGTGTGTTGCGCGCTTATCACGATGGTGAGTTGGATCGACTTGAGCGTCCGGAAATCGAGAAGCACGTCGCGACTTGTGCGCAGTGCGGGAATCGCCTTCAGGAAATCGTCGCTGCGTCCGGACGCGTACAGGGACATCTTCTCTCACTCGACGCTTCCACTTCCGAAATGAACGTCGATCCTCAGACTGCCCTTTCGCGTTTCAAAACGCGGCACGGTGCCGAGGAAGAACATGCTCCCTTTATCGCAGGTCTCTTAGCCAGGCGCTGGCGCCCTGCTTGGGTCTCCACGCTCGCCGCTGTATTGGTTCTCTGTAGCGTGGCGCTCCCCGCCGGGCGCAGCTTGGCTCAGCGGCTTCTCGCTACCCTGCGTATAGAGAGAGTACAGCCCGTCCGTTTGGATCTTTCTTCCCTGGACGGCAATCGCCCGTTGCAGCAAATGCTCAGTCAGATGATCTCGGACAAAGTCGTAGTCACCGTGGATGAAAGGCCACAGCATTTCGCGACTGCGGCAGATGCAAGCCGGCTAGCCGGGTTCGAAGTGCGTCTCCTTGGCGCACGCGCGGACGCGCCCGCATTCACCGTGGAGGGACAACACTCCTTCCACATGACCATTGACCGTGCTCGGCTACAGGAAATTTTCGATCAATCTGGCCGCCCGGACCTCCTCTTGCCCGCAACGCTAGAAGGCTCCGTGGTTTCCGTCCAGATTCCACGTTCCGTTCGGTTGGAGTATGGCAATTGCCTGCATGGGATCGGAGGACAAGAGGCGGCGCAGCATGAATCGACAGGATGGAGTACTTGCTTGGCTCTGGAAGAAGCCCCGAGCCCGCTCGTCAACCTTCCGGCCGATCTCAACATCCAGCAGATCGCGGAAATTGGTTTTCAACTTGCAGGAATGAGCGCCACGCAGGCCCGCGAGCTCTGCCAAACCATCGATTGGAAATCGACCCTTGTTCTCCCGATTCCGCGCTTCGTCGGCTCTTACAGTCCGGTAGAAGTGAACGGCGCGCAGGGTACGCTCATCAAGGGTTCCGGACGTCGGGGACCTGACTATGTGTTGATTTGGGTGAAGAATGGCATCATCTATTGTCTTGCCGGTCAGGGAGACTCCAGCAAAGCCGTGACGCTGGCGAATTCACTCGACTGACACCGGAGGAACACCTGGATCAACCGGGCAGCCTTGCCATTCAAACGCTGGCCTTGCGCAAGGTGTTTGGGACTAAGGTTGCCGTAAGCAATCTTTCTCTGACAGTGCGTCGTGGCGAAGTCTTCGGTTTCCTGGGCCCGAACGGAGCAGGGAAAAGCACTTCGATTAAGATGCTGCTGGGACTCGTGAAGCCCAGCAGCGGTCAAGCATTCGTTCTCGGAGTGCCTTCGGACGATATAGACGTCCGCGCCAAAATCGGATTTCTCCCAGAGGATTTTCGTTTCTACACCTGGCTGACCGCGTCCGAACTCCTGAAACTCCACGGACGGCTCGGCGGGATGCCTGCGTCACTGCTCCGCGAACGTGTTCCTGCCCTTCTCGATCTGGTCGGGCTGAGTGCTCACCGGGAAAAGCGCCTGCGCGATTTCTCCAAAGGCATGCTCCAGCGCATCGGATTGGCCCAAGCTCTGATTCACGAGCCGGAGCTGATCTTTCTCGACGAGCCGACCTCGGGCCTCGATCCCATGGGTCGGCGGCTCGTCCGCGACGTGATTCGCGTCCAGCGTGACCGCGGAGCCACCGTCTTTTTGAATTCCCACATCCTAAGTGAAATTGAAATCACTTGCGACCGAGTAGTCTTCATCAAGGAGGGTGAGGTCGTTGCTAGCCGCGACCTGCGAGCGTTTCCCGACGCTGAAGTCGGCGTCGTCGCCCGCGCGCGCAATCTCTCCACGCAAACAATTGCGGGGCTCTCCCAATGGAGCACGTCTGCACGGCTCGACGGCGAGCGCCTAACGCTTACCACTCACTCGACCTCTGTTCTGCCCGACATCCTCCGCTATCTGACGGCATCGGGAAGCGATATCTTTGAGTTCACGCCTCAGCGGCTCTCGCTCGAAGATCTCTTCCTCAAAATCATGGGCGAGGATCGGGGGCTTTGATGGGCGCCTGGATCATGGCAGGCGTTACCTTTCGCGAGGCCGGGCGCAAGAAAATCCTTTGGACCGCGGTCCTCGCCGGCTCAGCGTTTCTTGCGCTTTTCGGTACCGGGATGCACTTTCAGTTGAAAGACATCACGCGCCATTCTTTGCCGCCCTTCGTTCGCTATCAACTGGAAGCAGCTATGCTGCAAGTGGGCTTCTACGCCGTCGATCTACTGGCCGTGGTCATGACGATCCTAACTTCCGTGGATACGCTCTCGGGTGAGATGGCTTCCGGTACCATCCAAGCCATCGCTACAAAGCCAATCTCTCGCTGGCAGATCTTGCTGGGTAAGTGGATGGGTTTCGCCGGCATGGTCGCCGCATATGTGGCCGCCATGTTCGGCGGCGTCACGACCGTGGGCTATTTCATCGGAGGTGTTCTTCCGCACCATACCCTCAGCGGCGCACTTCTGGTCTTCTTGGAATGCTTGCTGGTTTTGACCGTCACCTTCGTATGTGGCACGAGGTTTTCCACACTCACCAACGGTGTCATCGTCCTGGGCCTTCACGGACTGGCCTTCATTGGCGGCTGGATCGAACAGATCGGTGCCATGACCGACAGCCCGCGTCTGGTCACCGTCGGCGTTGTGTCTAGCCTCATCATGCCCACCGAGTCCATTTGGCGACGGGCGTCGTTCGAAATGCAGTCTTCCTTCACTCGGTCTCTCCAATTCAGTCCGTTTTCGAATGCTTCCGCGCCGAGCGTTGCCATGCTGGGTTACGCCGTCGTCTATTTGCTCGTAGCGCTGGTCGTGGCCATCTATCTTTTTCAGCAGCGAGATCTGTAAAACGCCCTACGCGTGTAACTGCCGTTGGCGCGTTCATCGCACGCACGCATCCTCGACAATAGCCGCAGCAAACGCCGTAGCGTGACAACTCCGACGGGCACTTGGTCGGTCAGACAGCGGGGGGCAGAAAACGGGATTCTAGAAGATCACAGCGCGCACGCCAGGTAGCCGGGCCGCGAGGGACTAGTTGCGGACGCCACACCTAAGAGCAGTGTGCTTACCTCCGCGGGATTGCACCGTCTCTGAGAGACTGGAGACATGTCACATGAGTTCTTCTGGCCAGAAAGAAAAGGGCCGCGCCACGATCGGGCTCCGTGATTTAGGCACGTAACGCCGAACCGACAACGCGCTCCATGTCTCGAGTTGGGCAACTAATCTGGCAGGATCGAACGGGTTGATTGCCGCGGAACCTGGTCGTGTTATCCTTCCGCAGCATGAATGCGAAACACATAACGCCGATATTGAACGTATGCGACATCTCCAAGAGCTTCGTGTGGTTCGAGAAGTGGGGCTGGAGGAAGTGCTGGGACTGGGGGACGCCTCCGACTTTCGGGGCGGTCGGGTCGGGCGAATGCGAGATCTTTCTTTGCCAGGGGGGCCAGGGGGGCCGAGGCAGGGGGGCGAATGCCTCCACGTTTGGACCACAAGGGGACGAAACGGCCGACAAGGGTGTCTGGATGTCGGTCTGGGTGGACGACGTTGAAGAGGTCCACAAACAGTGCTTGGCCGCCGAGCTGGATGTCACTTTCCCTCCGACCGACATGCCGTGGAACGTCCGCGAGATGCACGTGCGGCACCCGGACGGGCACGTGTTTCGTGTCAGCGAGGGCGTCGAGGACGTGGCGCAAGTGTGAGGTTTACAGGCCTCTGGCAACGGGTTCCAACAGCTCCATGAATTGATGCCTGATCGCGTTGACCCGCGTGAACAAGAAAATGCCCTCTTGTGGGCGCAGTGGTTCGCTTGAAAACCCGTCTGCCTCCCTCGCTGACTTATCCCGTGAACGGTAGGGAGTGGTCTCCGTCACGTTTTCCATTTCCTGTCTTGCTCGATACTCTCGCGAACACGGAACGCGGTGATCTTGCGGATCAGTGGTAGAGGCAGCGGCTTTTCGAGCGGAAACTGGATCGACCCTCTAGCAGTGGCAAATTTCGAAAGGTCCTTCGCGAAGGCTCTCACTGCTGGCGGCGTGGGATAGAAGCCAATGTGATGTTTGTGCGCGGCGAAGGTGACCAGTATCCTCCGATAGGAAAACGCGGGCATCCCCCACTTCAGGCTTTCCTTGGCCCCGGGTGCAGCGGTACGAATACACGCACACATTTCACGCAGTTTCTTCTGAGCCTCTTTGGGGGCGACATGGATGTACTCGGTGATGCTTTTAGGTCGCGCTTTTTTGGGACTCATGGTTTTATTTTATCGCAACTCGCACGTCCGAAAGCCCCGCTCCGGCAAATCGTGATCAAACAGAGCGCTGAAGTAAGGCGTTTGTGGGAGGAACCCAGAGATTCCCGCAAAACC
>MNIJ01000096.1 GCA_001919715.1 Acidobacteria bacterium 13_1_20CM_58_21 | reverse complement strand
AAGTATCCTAAGGAGTTGCAGCAGCAGGCCACCAATCACGTCAGAAAGCTCGAGCGCACCACCAAGAGGAGACTTGGCGACCCGCAGAACCCTCTGCTCGTCAGCGTGCGCTCTGGCTCAGCCCGTTCGATGCCGGGGATGATGGAGACCATTCTCAATCTCGGCCTCAATGACCGCTCCGTCAAGGGCCTCGCCTCGGTCACCAGGAATGAGCGATTCGCCTATGACGCCTATCGGCGCTTTGTGCAGATGTATTCAACCGTGGTCATGGGTATGCCGAAGGAGGACCTCGAACAGCGCCTGCGCGTCATGAAAGACCGACTCGGCGTCAAGGAAGACACCGCCGTGCCCGCCAGCGGATGGAAAGAATTGGTGACGGAATACAAAGCCTACTTCCGCAAAGAATCAGGGGCGGAGTTCCCGGACGACCCCATCGACCAACTCTGGGGAGCGATCGGCGCGGTGTTCGGGTCTTGGATGGCGGAAAAGGCGGTCACCTATCGGCGCGTGGAGAAAATCACTGGCCTCCTCGGCACCGCCGTCAATGTGGTACAGATGGTTTTCGGCAATACCGGCGACACTTCCGGCACGGGAGTCTGTTTCACACGCGACCCCAGTTCCGGCGAAAGAATCTTCTACGGCGACTACCTCGTGAACGCCCAGGGAGAGGACGTCGTGGCCGGCATTCGAACACCCATGCCCCTGCGCGAAATGCAAAAGACCATGCCCAAGGTTTACGCGCAGCTCGAGAGAGTTCGAGTAAAACTTGAGAAGCACTATCGCGACATGCAGGACATGGAGTTCACCGTGGAAGACGGCACGCTCTACATGCTCCAGACGCGCACCGGCAAGCGCACGCCCGCTGCCGCGTTTCGCATAGCCGTGGACATGGCCAAGGAAAAACTCATCCGCAAGGAAGAAGCCATTCTGCGCATCAAGCCGGAAGACATCGAGCGGCTCTTCTATCCCGTGATCGACTCGACCGTCGCCAAGAAATCACTGTCCATGAAAATCTTGGCCACCGGCATCAATGCCGTTCCCGGCGCAGCCGTTGGGAAAGTCGTCTTCTCCGCCCAGAAAGCGGAACTGTGGGCTGAGCGCGGCGAAAAAGTCATCCTGGTCCGTCGCGAAACCAGCCCCGAGGATGTCGGCGGCATGGCCGTTGCGCAGGGCATTCTGACCGCCACGGGTGGCAAGACCAGTCACGCCGCCGTGGTCGCCCGCGGCTGGGGCAAATGCTGCGTAGTCGGCGCCGAAAAACTGGACATCGACTACCAGACACTCTCGATGGCCAGTAATGGCAAGGTCGTGAAGGAAGGGGATTGGATCACCCTCGACGGCAGCGAAGGTGTGGTCTACACCGAAGCGATGCCTCTGGTCGTTCCCCAGCTTCCTAAATCCTACGAAACGCTCATGAAGTGGGCCGACCAGACGCGTCGCCTCAAGGTGCGCACGAACGTGGATACCCCGCAGGACGCCCGCAAGGCCATAGAGTTTGGGGCTGAGGGCATTGGGCTCTGCCGCACGGAGCACATGTTCTTTACCGATTTCGAACAGCCGGAACGAAGCCACGAACGGCAGCGCGCCATCCAGGAAATGATCCTGGCCGACAACAAAGAAGCTCGCGTCAAGGCCCTGGATAAATTGCTGCCGTTCCAGCGCCGCGATTTCGTCGGAATCTTCAGGGCCATGGACGGCTTCCCGGTCACCATTCGCTTGATCGACCCGCCGCTGCACGAGTTCGTCCCGCACGAGCGCGGGAAGCAGGAAGAGCTGGCGCGTGAACTAAACATCGATGTCCAAACCGTGGTGCGCCGCGTTGAGCAGTTGCGCGAAGCTAACCCCATGCTCGGCCATCGCGGTTGCCGTCTGGCCATCACCTATCCTGAAATACTGGAGATGCAAGTGCGCGCCATCATCGAAGCGGCCCTGGAATGCCAGAAAGGAGGAGTTAAAGTTTTACCGGAGATCATGCATCCGCTCACTCTGGACCGCAAGGAACTCTCCATCCTCGAGCAAGCGACGCGCCGCGTCGCTGAGGACCTGATCGCAAAGTCCGGTACAAAACTCAATTACCTCGTCGGAACCATGATTGAGTTGCCCCGCGCTGCCTTGCTGGCGGCAGAAATCGCCGAAGTGGCGGACTTCTTCTCTTTCGGCACCAATGACCTCACCCAAACCACCATGGGTCTTTCCCGTGATGACGCCGGCCGCTTCCTACCCGATTACGTGGACGAAAAGAAGGCCGCGGTATTCACCGCCGACCCTTTCCAGTCGCTCGATACCCAAGGCGTAGGGCTGCTGATGCGCTGGGGCATCGAGCAGGGACGCAAGACACGCCCCAAGCTAAAGATCGGCATCTGCGGCGAACATGGCGGCGATGCGGACAGCGTGAAGTTTTGCCACCAGGTCGGCATGGATTATGTCAGCGCTTCACCGTTCCGTGTGCCCATCTCTCGTTTGGCGGCAGCTCAAGTAGTGGTTGAAGAAAAGCAAGCGAAGAAAACGAGGAGCAGGCAGCCGGGAAATTAATCTAAAGCATTACTTGAAGTCCGATAGGGGCGGGCCTTTCCAGGAGTTCTGTTCGTCGGCGACTTTATTTTCTACGTGGGCATTTTAAAGAAAAAATACAGCCCCAGGAAAAAGAAAATAATGTCCGGTGACCAGCCGGCTAAAAACGGCGGCAGCTGACCAACTCCGCCCATGGCTTCCAGAAGTTTGGCCACCGACCAATAAGCGATTCCAAATCCTATTCCGAGTGCCACACCTCCCACCGCACCGCGCGTCCCCACTAGAAAGGCAAACGGGATTGCCAGCAGCATGCTTACAGGGGCGAGCAGCGGGAAGGCTATTTTTTCATGCCATTGCACCGTCAGAGTCGAGACGTCAAAGCCAGCATGCTGCAGTCCATCAATATATCTCCGCAAGTCTCGCCAACTCATCTCGAACGCCTGTCGGACCTCGCGGTTGAAGTAACTGGGGGGCTCGGTGAGCTCTGGCAGCGAAGTGATAGGCGGCAGCCGCTCGTACCGGATAATCGTGCCATCCGCAAAATCACGCACCCAGCTCCCTTCGAGAATCCACACGTTTTGCGTGTCCGACCAGCGCGCGCGCGACGCAAAGATGCGGCGGCGCACCTGAAAAGTTGCCGGATCGATTTCGAGCACGGTGAGCCCGCCAAAAAGACTTTGCGTGGGGTCGAAGAGATCGTAATTGTAGATTTTTGAGCTTTCACCAAAGATCCAGCGTTGCGGGTGAGTGTAGGTCTGCGGCGGACGTCCCTTGATGAGGTTATGGAGCGCGTCCTGTCGTTGATTCGCGTAGGGCAAATAGGTGTCGTCGAGCACCACCATGGTTCCGGCCAGGGCCAATCCCGCAAGCAGCAACGGTACCGCCAGACGGTACAAACTGATGCCACTGGCCTTGATCGCCACGATTTCATTGCTTTTGCTCATGATTCCCAGCGTCACCAGGACGGCGACCAGCGCCCCCAACGGTGCCAATTGGTAGAGCAGATAGGGAGCAAGGTAACGGAAATAATCCACCACGATCAGAAAGGGAACTCGGTGGCGCGCAATGTCGTCGAGTACCTCGAAGAAGGTGAAGGTCTCAAAAAGAATTACGAACGCCCCCATCAGCAGCGCAAAATAATAAAAGAAACGCCTCAAAACATAGATGTCTAATAATTGCGGGAAACTACCGCTGGACCGCGCCATGATTTCTTGTGATAGGCGCTCTCCGTTCGCCCCGTTTGCCGTGGCGGCTCTGGCGCGCGCTTGGGCCCGCCGCCGGCGCAACAGGCGTCTTCTGGATTGCAAATAGATGATCGGGCGGAGCCATTGGTTTTCGCCTCGGAATTGCTCCATGCGGGGCAAGAGCCGCAGCCCCAAGGCGAAAACAACGGCGTTGGCGATCCAGATTCCTGCGGCCGGCGTCAGCGTACCTTGCCGCGCAAGTCCGGCCCCCATCACAGACAGCAAGTAATAAGAAGAAATGAGGACTACGGCCAGTAACGCCCCCGCCGCCCGACCCGCGCGTCGCGGCTGCGCGCCCAGCGGAACGGCGATCAACGCAAAAGCAAAGCAGGCAATGGGGAAGGCCAAGCGGCGGTGAAGTTCCACGCGGGCTTCGCGCCAACCGGGGCCGTTATCATTCAAAAGTTCGCGAATCGAGCGCTCCGGATTGTTGCGTTGCCGCGGTTGGGCAACCGCCAGTCCACTGAACTCGATGGGCAGGTCGCTCTGGCCGAACGCCGTGACGGAGTAGTGGTCGGCATCTTCGCGCGAGAATTCGTGGGTTGTGCCGCCGCGCAGATGGAGCTCTACCTTGCCTTGTTTCGGTTCGGCAATGACAATCGCGTTCTCTGCCAGCGTCAGGCTTGAGCCGCCCTCTCCACCCGTCTCCGCCAGAAACACGCCGTGCCATTGGGTTCCGCTGGCCGACACATCGTTGACGTACAGCACCAACCTCGGGAAGCGCTCGTCGAACACGCGCGGTTGTAACTGAAAGGAAACCTGCGAAGTGAGCAGATCGGCCTGCAGCGAACGAAACGTCCGCAGCGCCAGCGGTCCGAGCCAGGCCGTCATTGCCAGCGTCACTACCGCGCCGGTGAGCGCCAGCACACCAACCGGAAGCAAAATTCGGCGCCTGCCAATGCCCAACGCCGTTAGCGCGATGATCTCGCTGTCCGCCGACATGCGCCCGAGCCCCAGCAGCACACCGATCAGCGTGGCCATCGGCACGGTAAAGACAAAGACGGCAGGAAATATGCAGAGAAAAAGCTTCAGAACCTGTGTGCCTGAACCGCTGTGTCGCACAAAGAGCTCCATCAAGCGCACCAGTTGTGGCACGAAAAAGACAAAGGTGAAGACGACAAGTCCGAGGAATGCGTGGCGGAAAACTTCGCGGACGATATACCGGTCCAGGATGCGCATGACGCGAACGGTGAGTGTAACACGGTCGCGACGGCGTTCGGCTTGTCGCCCCCTCGGCCTTTCTTCTACCGTCTGATGAAGAAGCCAAAACTGACACCCGAAGAGGATTCAGCTTTTCACTCGGGTGCCTTCTCAGTGCTTTCTACCAGCGGCCGAAACTCGCTTCTCCCTATCAGTTTCTCAGCACCCTAGTCGAGTCCCGCAAACGTGTCCTTGGACTCCTGAACCTAGCTGCGCACGAAGCCAGGACTCTGCAGGTAAGCCCCACGCTCCACGATCTGCCGGTCGGCGATCCGCCAGATTACCATTCCAGAAAATTCCAGCAGCTGTTTCGATGCTCGATCGGTGCCTGTCCAATGGTTGCGCACTACCACTCTGTCGTCCTCGACGATCAGGTCTTCGATGCTCACCCGCAGATCGGGAACTTTTTTGAGCCCCGCCCCGACGCACTGTATGGCCACTGCAGGTCCCTCCAGAAGGTTGTTGCGGTTCACGAATTCCTCAAAATGATTGCGGATGAACTCCTTCATCTCCCTGTGAGTCATGCCGGTCTTGGGATTCGTACCTTCCGATCGTTCCGCTGATGCACTCATCTCGCCGTCTCCCTCCTCAAGCGGACGCCGCCTGATCTCGAAATTCCCGGACATTAGCCGTCAGATATTGATCGAGGGTCACCGGCTCGCGTTCGATCAAGGCCTTTAGCAAGCCATCCGTCTTCGCACCTCCACCCTGCTTGTAATACTGCTGCAGTTCCAGAAGCGCCGTCACCTGCCACTCCGGCATACCCAGGCCGAGCATCGCCTCGCGCTGCGCGAATTCGGGAATGTCCACGTAATTCACCGTACGCCCCGCGACTCTGGAAATTCGCTTCGCCAGCTCCTGGTTCGATATCGCCTCCGGCCCATGCAACTCATAGGTCTTCCCGGCGTGCGCGCCTCCCTGAAGCGCTTTGACGGCGACAGCGGCAATGTCACCAATGTCCAGATAGCTGACTTTCGCGTCTCCCATGGCAACGTAAAACGCCCCTTGTGACCGGATGCTGGGGGCGTTGTAGGTCACGATGTTCTGCAGAAATCCATTTGGTCGCAGGATCGTGCAGCTCATTGCTGTGGCCTTGAGCTTGTCCTCTACCTTGCGGTGCCAGCCCGGAAATGACTTCGGATAATCTCCTGCTCCGAGCGCTGAATTAAGCACCACGTGCTTCACCCCGGATTCCTTACACACATCCAGTACATTGCTCTCCAACTCGACGAGTTGAGGAATCGGGGAACACACCACGAACACGGAAGTCACTCCGTCCAGAGCCTTGCTGAGACTCCGCTTGTCCGCATAGTCCGCCAGCCTGGCCTCGCATCCCGACGGAGCCTTCGCGGCCTCCTCCTTTGACCTGTACATGGCGCGGACTTTGGACGCCTTCCGGATCGCTTCCTGCAATACCGCTTTGCCAACACTGCCGCTGGCACCAGTAATAAGAATCATTTTCATGCTCCCATTCTGTGTAGCCCGCGGGGGCCGGCCGAATTCAGGGCTGACTCCTGCGAGCCGCATACATCAAGGGCATGGTATAATAGTGCGGTTCAAGCGACCATCAACGTCCTCTGAGCGGCAAGTGAAAAGTCCAGTCGGTGTGGCGCCTTTCCTTTAGTCCGCTGCGCTTCGCCGAACTCCGCAATCTTCTCCGAGCCGTGAGCGAAAGAGTTCTCGCCGCGCAGCTTCGTGGATTGGAAAAGGATGGTGTCATCCGCCGAACCGTTGTGCGCTCCTCGCCGCCCAAGGTCACCTACTCCCTCGAGCCCTTCCGGCCAAACATTGATCCCGCTCCTCGAAGACCTATGCGACTGGGGCTTTGAACAGTTTGGCAGCACCCCAAATCTGCCCCACCAGCCCTACCCCGCAAGCACGTCGTAAACGCCGGCTTTGAACCTCCCATTCCTTCCCGGCGTTTTCCTACCATGCATCGTGGGATGACCACCTCTCCCTAACCTAAGGGGTGAATTTCATCCAGATAACTTCCCAAGCCTGTGGCAAGGGCATGCGAACCAATTGCCGGTTCATGGCCCGCGTTTGCACAAATTGTGCCCGGACCGGAATTCGAAGCAACTTAGTCGGTCGGGCAGCGTCGAACTAAGCTACGGAAGAATGCGTACATAGACTTGAAAGAGGCCATGAACGGGTCAAATGACCCGGCGCAGTACAAGAGCGGGGCGTTTAGGCCCCGCCGAGGGGGACAACGATGGGAACGCTGGGGCAGGATGTCCGCTACGCGCTGAGGAACCTTCGGAGGGCGCCGGGATTTGCGGTGGTGGCGATCATCACACTGGCGCTGGGAATTGGTGCTTCAACGGCGATTTTCAGCGTGATTGACAATATCCTGATGGAGCCGTTTCCCTATCCGGATGCACAGCGATTCATGTCCGTACAAATCCACGACGCGGAGCGGACCGAGCCCGGCGGGCGAGCGGGGTTCAGCGGGCCGGAATTTATGGATTATGTAGAGCAGAATCATGTTTTTGACCGGGTGATTGCCAACGACAACACGGACGTGCTGTATCGTTCAGGAGAAGGGACGTTGCGGTTCGACGGGAACTACGTGACGCCGGGGACCTTTGAGTTTTTGGGGATGCCCGCGCTGCTGGGGCGGGTGATGCAGCCTGCGGACTACGAGCAGGGAGCCCCGCCAGTGTTCGTGCTGCGCTATAAGACTTGGGTGAAAAGCTTCGGGGCCGATCCGGGCATTGTGAACAACACGTTTGTGCTGAATGGAGTAGCGAGAACGCTGATTGGAATTATGCCCCCGCGATTTGGATGGGGCAACGCCGACCTGTGGATACCAAAGAAGCCGGACCGGGCCGTAGCGACCACCGCTGTGGCCGGGGCGTTCCCGCAGTATTGGTTCCTGCTCGGGCATCTGAAGCCGGGCGTTTCTATGAAGGAGGCGGAAGCGGACCTTGCGGTGGTGGCCAACCGGCTGGCGAAGGTGTATTCGAAGGACTATCCGAAGCATTTCACCGTACAGTTGGAGTCTCTGACGAACCTGGTGGTGGGACGATTCAAGACCACGCTTTTCATTGTATTGGCGGCGGTGGGGTTGCTACTGCTCATCGGGTGCGGAAACGTGGCGAATCTTCTGCTGGCAAGAGCGACTACGCGGGAGAAGGAGTTTGCGATCCGGTCGGCGCTAGGCGCGAACCGGTGGCGACTGATCCGACAACTTCTGGTGGAGAGCCTGATTCTGGCGACCGGCGGGGCGGCGGTGGGAACTCTCCTGGCATGGGGAGGGTTGACGTCCCTGGTGGCGCTGATGCCGCAAAATATCATCCCGGCGGAAGCAGTAATTCGGTTGAATACACCGGTGCTGGCGTTTGCGCTGGGTGTAGCGATGCTAACCGCGTTGGTGTTTGGTCTGGTGCCGGCGCTGAAGGCGGCACGCAAGGATTTGAACACACCGTTGCAGGACAGCGGCAAAGGCATTAGCGGGGGATTCCGCCACGGAAGACTTCGCGATGCGGTTGTGGTGCTGGAAGTGGGCCTATCACTGACGTTGCTGGTAGGGGCCGGATTGCTGATGCGCAGCTTTGTGGCGCTTCGCGAGGTGCACCTCGGGTTGCAACCGGATCATGTTCTGGTGGCGAGGCTTCCGCTGCCGGTGGACAGGTATAAGACGGCCGATCAGGTGACGGGATTCTACCGCCCGTTGTTGCGGCGGCTGAAAGCATTGCCCGGTGTCCTGGAAGCTACAGAAACGAGCACGCTACCGCCATACGGTGGCATTCCGAGCGACATCGAGATTCCCGGCAAGACGCACGGGGAAAAATGGAACGCCATGTTTCAGCTTGTCAGCGAGGGATATTTCCCAGTGCTGAAAATCCAGTTTGTGGACGGACGGAGTTTCGCGGAAGCGGAAGTGAGCGGAGCGCGCAAGCTCGCGATTGTGAACCAGACGTTTGTGAAAAAATATTTGGCGAGTGAAAATCCGATCGGGAAGCAGGTAAGAATCGCGCAACTTGCGAATTTTGAAGATCCCGTGAAAGAGCCCATGTTTGAAATCATCGGACTCGTGGCAGACGCAAAGAACCGTGGCTTGCAAGATCCAGTCGAGCCCGAGATTTGGATACCGTATACGGTGACAGGTTCGGCGTTCCGGGGAATTCTGGTGCGGACGGCGAAAGATCCGATGGCGATGATGAACGCGGTTCAGCAGGAGATCTGGGCCACGGATCAGAACGTAGCCGTGACTCTAACCGGGACACTCGAGGGGTACATCAGTCAGTTTTCTTACGCGGGACCGCGATTTGGCTTCATGCTCATGACCATCTTCAGCTCAATTGGCCTGGTGCTGGTAACGCTTGGCGTTTACAGCGTGCTTGCCTATACGACGGCGCGCAGAACGCACGAGATCGGGATACGTATGGCACTGGGAGCGGAAGGCAGGGACGTCGTTAGGCTAGTGGTGCGAATGGGGTTGCGATTGGTGGCCATCGGCGTGGCACTTGGGCTGCTCGCCAGCCTGGCGCTGGGGCGAGTCATTGGGTCGCAGCTTTGGGGAGTGTCTCCATACGACCCATGGACTCTCACGTGTGTTCCCGCCCTGCTAATTATAACGGGGCTGCTGTCGTGCTGGGTTCCAGCGCGACGCGCCGCGAGCGTGGATCCATTGGTTGCGCTGCGCTATCAGTAAGTTATGGCCCTGGAGAGGGCGACAACGAAGGATGAAAATAGCCCGGGGTCTCGGTCTTGCCGAATCAAGTTAGGGCCCTCTTTCACAGGAGACTTGATGCGTCTTTGGCACACCACCCGTCTGGCATGAAAACAAGGCGGCTCCCGGAGAAACATCCTGAATACCAAGCACATTTTCATCGCAGTAGGACCCGTTGCGACCCACTTGACCCTGCTGAGAGAAAAATTCTGTCCTGGCTCCGCTGCCCCCTGAATTCCTCGCGCCACAGACAAATCTCGCTCATCGGCACTGCCTGCGGGCCGCCGCTCGAAGCTCGGCCCCGTTTCTCTTACTGTCGAATACATGATAGTTTTTCTTGCAGGGGTTTTTCTAAGCCAGCATTGGCGGGCTCTAGTCTATCGAATCGGGCCTGAACCGCCGCTTCGACCTTCGACTGTCAGGCGGACACCCTAGGATCTAACACGGGAGAGACGCGAGCAATGAAGCGGGTTCATCTGGTTGTCTTGTGGCACATGCATCAGCCGCAGTACCGCGACCCTGAAAGCGGACGCTATGTCCTCCCCTGGACGCGCCTGCACGCCCTGAAAGATTACTGGGGAATGGTCGACGTGCTCCGCGGATATCCCAACTTCCATGCCACCTTCAACGTCGTGCCTTCCCTCGGCATGCAACTGGAGGAGTACGCCAACCGCAGTTTCAATGAGCCGTGGTTTTCGCTGGCGTTCAAAAATGCAGAGGAATTAACCCGCGAGGATAAGGCGGAAATCATTGCGCGGGCGTTTCAGGTGAATCAGGAACGGCTGATGTCGCGTTGGCCGCGGTTCGTCGAATTATTCGAATGGTCGCGTCCCGCCGGTGGCGCACGGGCGCTGGTCTCTTTCACCACGCGCGATTGGCGCGACCTGCAACTCCTCTCGCAGTTGGCATGGATGGAGGAGTCCTGGTTCCAAACAGATGATGTCGTCAGCCGACTGGCCACCAAAGGGAAGGACTACGCCGAAACGGACAAGTCCGCGCTGAGGAAAGTACAGCTCGAGTTCCTCGGCCTGGTGCTCCCGGTTTATCGAGACGCAGCGCAGCGCGGCCAGATCGAGATCAGCACGACTCCGTTCTATCACCCCATCCTACCGCTGATCTGCGATTCCGATATTGCCCGCGTGGCCAACCCGGGGACGCCCCTTCCGCGCCGCGCTTACCGGCGTCCGGAAGATGCGCGCGAACAATTGCGACTTGCCCGCGAGTATCACGAAAGAGTTTTTGGCGTGAAGCCCGCGGGGGTGTGGCCTTCCGAAGGCTCGGTATCGGACATGGCGCTGAC
>MNIJ01000075.1 GCA_001919715.1 Acidobacteria bacterium 13_1_20CM_58_21 | reverse complement strand
TGCCGGGACCAGCCCACCTGAACGGACCCGCCAGTTTCCAGCGTCGCGTCCGCCGCATTGCGAACCAAGTTGATCAGCAACTGTTCCAATTGGTCGGCGTCGGCCGCAATGACAACGTCAGGACCCTTCAATAGGCTGACTCTTACGCGGGTCTCCAGTTTTATGCTCCGGCTTATCCATTCCGAGACGTTTACCGGTAGCAGCTTCGGCTGTGGCAGCCGCGCAAGTTGCGCATACGCGGCCATAAAACGCCCAAGCGCCTCGGTGCGAGAGCGAATGATGCCCAGGCCCTGCCGGAGATCATCCAGAATCGCAGCGGACGCCTCGCTCTGCAATTCAGAAGACCTGGAGGCGCTCAGGAGCCCGCTCTCCAGGCCTTGAGCCACCGACTGGATGGGAGCGAGCGAGTTGTTCAACTCATGCCCAAGAACGCGAATGAGCCGCTGCCAGGCTTTGCGTTCTTCGTCACGGAGCGTGCGGCTCAGATCGCTCAGAACTACGAGGTGATGAGGCAAGCCGCCCTGGCGGAACTTCCCGCGACGCAGCCCCCAGCGCCCGGAGCCCCCGGGAAAGGCCAGCTCCATGGTGTGCGCGGCTTCGCCTTCCAGGCAAGCTCCGAGTCCCAGTTCTTCCGCCGTAAATCCCAGCAGGCGACCTTCAGGACGGCCCAATAAGCGTTCGCCTGCGCGATTGACCAGCCGCAGCTTCGTGCTGTTGTCGAAGGTGAAGATGGCGAGATCAATCTCCTCTATCACGGTTCGCAAGAGGGCAGTGGCTTCCAGCGCTCCGAGGCGTTGTTGCCGAAGGACTTCACTGAGCGCATTGACTTCAATCATCACTTCGCCCATGGCATCGTCGCTTCGTGCCCCGCGAGCGCGCATCGAAAAGTCTTCTTCGCGCAAGGCGGCCAAGAGATTCGAAAGTGTTTGCAGCGAGAATACAACTCGATGCCGCAGTGAGAAAGCAAATCCCAGCCACAGAGAAAAAATGAGAAAGGCAAGTGTCCAGACGGCGCCGGAAGAATAACTTCCATGCCACAAAAGAATCATGGCGATCAGCGAACCTGGGAAACCCGCCGCTAGCGCTAGGAGCTGGATACGGCGCTCATAGGTCAGTCGCGTCATTCGAGTCCATGTTTTTGCAGCCGGCGATACATGGCGCTGCGGCTCAATCCCAGAGCCTTCGCCGCCTGGCTCACATTTCCTTCGTGGCGAGAGAGTGTGCGCTGGATGAGATACCGCTCGACTTCATCGAGGCTCATTTCCTCCAGCTTGGCCGCGCCGCCGGAGGCCTGCGCGCGCAAACCGAGGTCTGCCGCGCGGACGGAAGGACCAGGCGAGAGGAGCACTCCGCGTTCCACCGCATGATCGAGTTCGCGAACATTGCCCGGCCAGGCATGCTCATGAAGAGCCTTGATGGCGGCGGTGTCGAAGCCGGAAATGTTTTTGCGATAGCGCTGCGCGTAACCGTGGAGAAAATGGTGTGCCAGGAGATCGACGTCCTCACGGCGGTCTCGCAGCGGAGGGATGTGGATCTCAATGGTATTCAAGCGAAAGAGGAGGTCTTGACGGAACCGACCGGCAGCGGCCTCGGCATTCACGTCGGCGTTGGTAGCCGCGAGTACCCTAACGTTGACACGCCGGGTCGTGGACGAGCCGACGCGCTCGAGATCTCCCGTTTCCAGAACGCGCAAGAGTTTGGCCTGCAGGTTGAGTGGAACGTTGGCAATTTCGTCCAGGAACAAGGTGCTGCTATCGGCGAGTTCGAATCGCCCGACGCGATCGGCGCGCGCATCGGTAAAAGCACCCTTTACGTGACCGAAGAGCTCGCTTTCGAAGACACCTTCGGATAGCCCACCTGCGTTCACGGTTACCATAGGCTTTGTCGCCCGCCCCGACAAGGCATGAAGGGTTCGAGCGACAACTTCTTTGCCAGTGCCGTGTTCTCCGGTGATCAACACGTTGGCCTCCGAAGGGCCGATCTGTCCAACGAGTTCCAGGACGGGCGCCATCGCAGGGGATTTCGCCAGAAAGGTCGGCCGCGATTCGGCGCGCAGGATGCGGTTTTCGGCTTCGAGACGCGATGCCTGCCTCAGCGCCTGCCGCAAATCGATTTGTGTGCGTAGAATGGCGAGAAGGCGGGTATTTTCCCAAGGCTTCTGGACGAAGTCGCGCGCGCCGCGGCGCATCGCCTCCACCGCCACTTCGATGCTGCTCCACGCGGTCATGACGATGACCGGCAACGTAGTGTCGAGCATTTGGATGCGAGTAAGCAGGTCGAGCCCCTCCTGGCCCGAAGTAGTGTCTCGTGCGTAATTGAGGTCCATCAGGACAGCGTCAAATTCACGGGATTCTATGGCGCTCAGAGCCTCGGCCGGAGAAGCCACGCCATGTGTTTCATAACCCTCGCGCTTTAAGAGCAGGCGCAGAGCGTCGCGAATGTCCGCCTGATCGTCAGCCAAAAGAACTCGATAAGAGTGCGGGTTAGTCGTCTTCATTCCAGTGTGTTTGTGAAGTTCATGCTACTGCCGTTTTCCAGCACGGTGGAAAACCATCGAAGCGACGCCTTGCGCCGGCAAGCGACTGCTCAAGCGGGTTGTGCCGCGCCGACATGTGCGCCGGCCGTAGCGCTGTCACCCACAACCCACCCGTCCTTCAGCTGGATAATGCGACTCCCATAGGCTGCGTTTCTCTCCGAGTGTGTGACCTGGATGATTGTTGTACCGGCGTCATTCAGTCTCTTGAAAAGCTGCATGATTTCGTCGCCTTGTGCGGAATGGAGATTCCCAGTCGGCTCATCGGCGAGAATCAACTTCGGACTAAGGATCACCGCGCGGGCGACTCCCACAAGCTGTTGCTGGCCGCCGGAGAGCTGGTTCGGGAAAAGATCTTTCTTGCCCACGATGTGAAATCGGTCGAGGGCGTCGCAAACCAGGCTAATGCGTTCCTTGTGCGGCACGTTCTTGTAGGAGAGCGGGACCTCCAGATTTTCGAAAACGGTCAGATTGTCGATGAGGTGATAACTCTGAAACACAAAGCCAATGTTCGCTTTATGCAGTTCGTTACGCTTCTTGACGTTGAGCTTGTGGACAGCTTCACCGAGGAAGTAGTAGTCCCCGGTCCAAGCGCCATCGAGCATCCCAATGATGCTCAGCAGAGTAGACTTTCCAGCACCGGAAGGGCCCATGATGGTGACAAATTCGCTGGGTTGAATAGCAAGATTGATTCTGCGCAACAGATAGAATTTATTGGGACCGGCCTCGACAACTTTTTCCAGATTTCGCAGCTGAATCAATGGTTCCACATCGGCTCCTTGCGGTTCGAACAGCGAATCGCGCCTCTATCTTAGCGCATGTCGTTACGACAAGACTTCTACCTTACTCATACCGCAACGCAACTAGTGGATCCACGCGTACGGCACGCCGCGATGGAAGATAACAGGCCAAGGTGGCAACAGCCGCCAACACCAGCGGAAGCACGATGAATGCGACGGGATCAGCGACCTTCACTCCGAAAAGCAAACTGGATAGCGCGCTCGCCAGAGCGAACGCAACTGGAAGTCCGATGCCCATGCCGATCAGCGTGAGCAATGCACCCTTTTTGAGGACCATTCGCTGAATGTCGTTTGCCGTGGCGCCCATGGCCATGCGAATGCCGATTTCCTGAGTGCGCTCGCCAACTGCATAAGACATTACGCCGTATACGCCGACCGACGCGAGCACCAGCGCGATGATCCCCAGGATGCCCATCATGACCGCCACATAGGCAATACCCACAATCGAGTCGCTGATGACCTCGTCCAGGGGTTTGATGCTGTACAGCGACAGCTCAGGATCTACCGCGCCTACTTCGCTGCGAACATTATGGACGAGTGCGCGGGGATCTCCGGCGGTGCGTAAGACCATTGAGGCATACAAAGGCGGCGCCTGCCGATAGGTCCGATAGATTGTTGGGATGTCATCTTTGTTGATCCAACTATAGTGCACGTCATCCACGATCCCGACGATCGTCAGCCACGGCGACTCGTCTGCGGCTTGCCCGACTTTCAGCCTTTTCCCCAGGGGTTTTTCTTCTGGAAAATACCGCCTGGCCAGGCTCTTACTGATAACTGCGACAGGTAGGGTGCCATCGCCATCCGTGTCAGCCAGTTCGCGCCCTTCGCGCAAGGCAATCTGCATCAATACAAAATAGTTCGGGCTGACCGTCTGGACGATCGCGGTGTTTGCTTCCCCGCGATCCCTTGTCGCGTGGCCTTCAGCGGAGAAGGCTTTGATGTCGGCTCCTCCCCCGTTTGCGTAGGGTACTTCGCTGACCATCGCCGCAGATTGAACAGTTGGAAGTGTCGAGAGCCGCTGCAGCACTTGCTCGTCGCAATACACCCGGCTCGGCGGCGCTTTGTAGCGCAGTTCCGGCAGGATGAAGTTCATCGCGAGAATGGATTCCGGGTGATACTTTTCATTCACCTTGAGCAGCGCCGTAAAGTTCTTCACCAGCAAACCGGCACCCACCAGTAGGACGAGGGAAAGGGAAATCTCGGCCACCACCAGTGCGTTGCGCAAACCATGACGCGCGCGGCTGGCCGAAGATCCACGGCCGCTTTCCTTCAGTGTTTCGCTTAGGTTTGTGCGCGACGTCAGCAGCGCCGGCGCAATTCCAGAAAGGATACCGCTGAATAACGCGATGGCCAGCGTAAAAACGAACGCGTTTAGATCGAGGCTGATGGTCTTCCATCCGGCAACGAACTTGGCCACGTCTGCCGGCATGTGCGCGAGTATGAGAGTGATGTCCCACTTTGCGAACAGCAATCCTACCGCGCAGCCTACCAGGGATAAAAGGACACTTTCTGTCAGCAGCTGGCTGACGAGACGGGCGCGGCTCGCTCCCACGGCCGCTCGTACGGCCAGCTCTTTTTGACGACCGGAAACACGCGCAAATTGCACGTTGGACACGTCAGCGCAGGCAATGAGCAGCACGAACCCCACGGCGCCCATGAGCAGCAAGGTGAACTGCCGCGTGATATCAGTGGTCGCAAATTCGCGCACCGGCATCACGCGAAGCCGCCACCCTTTGTAAGAATCCGGATACGCCTCGCTTTCTCGTTGCGCAATTGCGGTCATTTCTGCGGTCGCCTGATTTAGGGGGGTATACGGTTTCAGCCGGCCTAGAACCCACAGCCAGCGCGAAGTCCGCTCGGCTCGCTGCTTCACGGTAAGAGCCATGGGCATCCACAATTCCGCTGGCATCGGGAAATCAAATCCTTTGTTCATTACTCCTACGACCGTGAAACTCTTGCCATTCACCTTCACGGTCTTGTTGAGGATATTGGGATCGGACGCATACCGCCGCTCCCAGAGTCCATAGCTCAGAATGATCTCCTGATCTTTTCCTGGCTGTTCTTCTTCCGGCAGAAACGTACGGCCCATTTTCGGTTGAACGCCCAAAAGGCCGAAGAAATTTGCCGTTACGTCAAATCCCTGGATTCTTTCCGGCTCGTGATTGCCGGTCAAATTCACCTCATCCCAGTTGTAGGCGCCCAATTGTTCGAACGACTTTGCCTGGGTCTGCCAGTCAAGATACGTTGCCGGAGACACGGGATTCGTCTCGATGTTCTGCTGCGGGCGCACATTCACCATGGCCACGATGCGGTCAGGGTTTTCGAATGGCACCGAATGCAACAGGAAGGCCTCCGCTACGCTGAACATCGCCGTATTCGCACCTATGCCCAGCGCCAGCGCCGTCGCGCAGACCAGCGTTGCCAGGCGATGCTTCCACAACATCCGTGCGCCGTACCGGAGGTCCTCGAAGATGATGTGCACTTAGTAGCTCCTACTCGTATCGCAACGCGATCAGCGGATCTACGCGCATCGCGCGCCGCGCCGGGACGTAGCATGCTGCCAGCGAGACCGTCACCAGGAGCAAATTCACTACTACGAAAATAAGGGGGTCCCTCATACTCACTCCGTAGATCATGCCTTCGAGTAATCTCGTCAGCAGCAGCGCCGCTGCAATGCCCAGCGCCACTCCTACAGCGACAAGCTTCAACCCTTCCGTCAGAATCATCCGCAGCACATCCGCAGGCCGTGCCCCTAGCGCCATGCGTACGCCGATTTCACGCGTTCTCTGCGATACCGCGTAGGAGATGACTCCGTAAATGCCCACGCTGGCAAGCACCAGCGCGAGGCCGCCGAAGATGCTCAACAGCAGCATCATGAAGCTTCGCAAGGCCAGCGAATGCTCGAGCACTTGGTCCATGGACCGAACCGCGCCAGTCGGGACCAGCGGATCTGCCGCGGCCAGCGCTTCCCGCAGAGCTTGGTTAAGGAGCAGAGGGTTTCCCGTCGTTCGTGCCACGATGCTTCGCGGAAACCAGCCCTCGAAGAGGCTGGATGTTCCCAATTTAGCCTGCGCTGCGGGAATAAATGTCGTCGGTTCGGCGGGCTGATCCACGTAACTCTTCACGTCGCCCACCACGCCTACCACTTCACAAAGGACGCCACTGACGTGGAGATGCTTTCCGAGTGCGCCTTGTCCCTGAAAGTATTTGCGAGCGACTACTTCATTGATAATGACCACGGGGCTCGAGAATTCGGAATCGGATTCCGAGAATCCACGCCCTTGCTTCAAGGGTGTTCCGATGGCCTGGAAGTACCCCGGCGTAATCTCCCTGTAATCCATGGAAATCCATTCCGATTCATTGGGTCCGGCAATCCTCACGCCATTATTCCCCCCGCGCTCGAGGGGCAATCCCGCCGCAACGACGCCTGCAGCGGTCACGCCAGGCAAAGCCGCGACGCGCTGCTCGATGGCGCGGTAGAATCGTGTAATTTCCGGTGTGGAGTTGTATTTCGACCCGGTCATCCAGAATTGCATGGTAAGAACGTGGTGGGAATCAAACCCGGGGTTTGTATTCATCAATTTTGCGAAGGTGGCGATCATCAGACCCGCTCCGGCCAGCAGCACGAGCGATAGAGCTAATTCCCCGATCACCAATCCTTGCCGCAGCCTCGCGCGGCCGACTCCCGCACTGGCTCTTCCCTCGCCTTCCTTAAGCGTCTCGCTGAGACTGGTCTTGGTCGCATAGAGCGCCGGCGCAATCCCAAACACCGTGCCGGTCAGAATGGAAATTAGAAACGTGAATGTGAATGTCCACCCATCGACATGGATATCGCCCAAGCGGGGCAAATTGTTGGGCGCCATCGCCAGGAGTGAGCCCAATCCCGAGCCAGCTACAGCCAAACCGAGTGCTCCCCCTGCCAAAGCAATCAACATGCTCTCTGTAAGCAGTTGGCGGATGAGTCTAACCCTCGAAGCTCCCATGGCGACGCGCACCGCAATTTCTCGTTCCCGTGAGCTGCCGCGCGCGAGGAACAAATTGGCCACGTTGGCGCAAGCAATCAGAAGTACGAAGCCGATCGCGCCCAGCAGAACCAGCAGGAACGGGCGCATCCCCGCGCCGATCATCGCCTGATACGGCCTGAAACTCATGATGAGCTGCTGCCCCACAACGTTGGGATATCGGACTCGGAAATCCCGTGTGACCATGGCCATCTGCGACTGCAGTTGATCGCGCGTCACACCCGGTCTCAGTCTGGCGATCACACCGATGTTTTCGCCGCTGCCTGCGTTCTTCGCCACCAGCGCCAGCGGAATCCACACCTCCGCCCGGACCCCAGGATTCAGAACAGAATTGGCGCGCGGATCAAAGCCAGCGGGCATCACTCCGATCACGGTGTAAGCATCTCCACTGAGCAGAACCTTTTGCCCAATCGCTCGGTGATCTCCGCCGAGGCGGCGCATCCATAGAGAATGACTCAGTATGGCAACACGCTGCCCGTCGGCTCGATCTTCTTCGGGAAGAAAGTCACGGCCGAGCGCGGGGCGAACACCAAGTACTTGGAAATATTCGGCTGAGACCGGCACACCACGAACATGCTCGGCTTCATTTCCAGTAGCAAGATTGAATCCAACGTCGGTGTAGCCCGCAATATGTTCGAAGAGTTTGCCGTACTCCCTCAGCAGCCCCAACTGCTTCGCCGTTAAACTCATCTCATCAGATAGTGTTTGGTAGCTCTCGGCAAGCTGGACGATGCGGTCGGGCTCAGGGAAGGGCAGCGGGCGGAGCAACACTCCGTATACAACGGTAAAAATTGCCGTGTTGGCGCCGATGCCGAGCGCAAGGGTCAAAACGGCGACGGCGGTGAACCCGGGACTCTTCGCCAGCACGCGCGCTGCGAATCGTAGGTCCTGCCAGAACGTATCCATGAGCCGCCTCGGTGTCAGGCGCCTACGTGCGCTTCCTGTGTCTCCTCAACGATTCGGCCGTCGAACAGATGAATGGTGCGCTCGGCGAAATTGGCGTAACGCTGGTCGTGCGTGACCATGCAAACGGTCGCGCCGTTTCGGTGCAGGTCGCGCAGAAGTTCCATCACCGCCTCGCCGTTCTTTGAATCGAGGTTTCCGGTCGGTTCGTCAGCCATCAGAATGAGTGGATCACCGACAAGCGCGCGGGCCACCGCCACACGCTGCTGCTGACCGCCGGAGAGTTGCGACGGATAGTGGCGGAGCCGGTGAGCCATGCCGACACGTTCCAGCGCGTGCTGCACCTTCTGCTTCCGCTCCGCGGCGCTGGTGCCGCGATACGTCAATGGCAGCTCGACGTTTTCATACACGGTCAGGTCGCCGATCAGGTTGAAGGCCTGGAAAATAAATCCAATCTCGCGGTTGCGGATCCGCGTGCGCTCGCTGATCGAGAGATTTGCGACCGGCTGTCCGTTGAGCGTATACTCGCCGCCCGTCGGCGAATCGAGAAGCCCGAGAATGGAGAGCAGTGTCGATTTGCCGCAGCCCGAAGGCCCGGCGATCGAGATGTATTGCCCCTTCTTGATCTCCAGGTGGATCTCGGACAAAGCGTGCGTCTCGACCTCATCCGTATAGAACACTTTTTTCACGCCTTCCATCTTGATTAGTGTTGCGTTTGCGTCCGTCATTTGCTCTCCTTCTCGTATCCGATCTTGAAAGCTCTTATCACCTGCACTGGGTCCTTATGCTCACAACACAAAATCTGGCTTGCGGCTATTCGTAGCGCAGCGCCACGATGGGATCGATCCGCGTTGCTCTCCGCGATGGGAGGTAGCACGCTACGAAAGCCACGAGGCAGATGATCCCCAGCGATGCCGCATACACCGGAAGGTCGCCCGCGTGCACCCCGTACAGCAGAGACTCGCTTAGCCGAGCTAGCCCGTATGCCAGTGGCAATCCCACCGCCGCGCCCAGCAAAACCATCCATCCAACTTCCTTAAACACTAGCCCTCTTACGTGTCCAGCCGGGGCCCCCAGCGCCACTCGAATTCCAATTTCCCGCGTCCGCTGCACCACCAGGTACGCCAGCACCCCGTAAATTCCCAGTGCCGCCAGCAACGCCGCCAACCCGCCAAACGCCCCGGAAAGCCCCGCAATCACGCGCTCAGCAAATAAATCTTCGTCCACTACGCGCTGCACGGTTTTTAGTTCGTACACCGGCAAATTAGCATCCGCGCCCCGGACCGTCTCCCGCAGCGTGTTGGAGATTAACAGCGGATCTTGTTGGGTGCGAACGTAAAAACTCATGCCGAAGAGTTTTCCGAATTGCGAATAGGGCTGATAGAAAAACGGCCGCTCGGCATCCCGGACGTGACCCTCTCTTACCGCTTTCACAACACCAACGATTTCTATGTTTGGCTTGACGTCATTTCCCCCGCCCAGCGCAAAGTGCATGCCAATCGGATTTCTGTTCGGAAAGAACTCTTTTGCCATGGCTTCATTCACGATCGCCACCTTCGTGTTTGCCGCGGTGTCTCCGGCGTTGAATTCGCGACCCGAAAGCAGCGGAATTCTCATGGTCGAGAAATAGTTCGGGCTCACCGCGTCATAATTCACGTGCCGATCATCGGTATCTAGGTTTTGACGGCCTTCCACGGTAATGTTCCCGCCCATATCGGTCCCCGTCAGCACCGCAATCTGCGACGATCCTACACCGAGCACTCCGGGAAGCGCATCCAGCCTCTCCCTCAGCCGGTCGACCAGGGCCACCGTTCTCGACGCGTCATAGCCGCTCAATTGCGGCGAAATCGAAAACGTCATCAGGTTCTCCGTGCTCAATCCCAGGTTTTGCGTCCGCAGGTTCCACAGCGTCCGGGAAAACAGCGCCCCGCCCGTCAACAACAGCAGCGTGAAGGCCACCTGCCCTGCAACGAGGTACTTGCGGAATCGCACGTGGGACGGCCCCGCCGAGGTTGTTGATCCCTGGTCTTTCAGCGTCTGCGAAACCCCGGTTCGCGTCGCCCGCCAAGCAGGGATCAGCCCGAACACCAGCGCCGAGACCGCCGTCGCTGCCGTTGCAAACGCCAATACGCTTCCATCGACCCGCGCCGTGATCCCTTGTACCATTGCTTCAGAAACGACGGCTTCGGTCAAAATGTTCATTATCCAGGCGCCCAAAATGAGTCCTAGAACGCCTCCACCCAGTGCGCAGAGAAAACTTTCCACCAACAATTGCCGCATCATCCGCCCTGGCGAGGCTCCCAGGGCCGAACGGATGGCAAACTCGCGCTGCCGTGCAGCGGCCTTTGCCAGCAGCAGATTCGCCACGTTGGTGCACGCGATCAGCAGCACCAGTGCCACCATGGCAAACAGCGCCATCAGAGCCGGCCCGGAATCGCGCTGTACCACGGTTCTTCCCTGTGCTCCAGGAAACAGCTCAATCCTCTTGGCGAGAAACTTCTGACGGTCTTTGGCTCCCATATGTGGGTTGTGTATGGCCGTCACCTGTTGTTCGAGCAGGCCCGGGTAATCCAGGTTGATTCCCGCCTGCGCCTGCTCCATGGAAACGCCCGACTTCCGCCGCGCCAACACTGCCAAAAACGAATCATTCCAGTCGTCCAGCCCATTCCAGATCGGCGTCATCTGCCCCTTCATGGTCATGGGCACAAAAATGTCCGGCGTCTGTCCCACCTGGATACCGCTGAATCCTGCCTGCGCAACGCCGACGATGGTCATTTCGGTGTTGTTCACCAGAATGGTGTGATTCAAAACTCCCGTTTCTCCGCCGAAATGCTGCCTCCAATAAGCATGGCTCAACACGAGCACCGGATGGGCCCCCTGGACATCGTCATCGGCAGCCGATAGCACCCGGCCGAGGGCCGGCCGCACACCAAGCACGTCGAAATAGTTCCCAGTTACAAGTTCGCCCGAACCACGGTCGGTCTGTCCATGACTCGCGATACTTGCCGAAAATTCATATCGCGCGAGCACTCCGTCAAAAACCGTGGTGTTTTTTGCCAGCCCCTTGTACAGCGGGTAGGAAAAAATCTCCGAATCATCGCCGTCACTCCACACATGTCCATGTTTGGGGCCGGGCGACTTCAGCACCACCAACTCTTGGGGATTCTCGACCGGCAAGCGGCGCAACAGAACTTGATTGAGCAGTGAAAAAATTGCCGTGTTCGCGCCGATGCCGAGCGCCAGCGTGAGGATGGCGATCGCTGTAAAGCCCGGATTCTTAGCCAGCATCCGTAGGCCGTACCGCACGTCTTGATAAAGCTCTGGCATCCTCTAGATCCTTAAAATCCTTGATCCCCAACGGCCATCATTCCTAGCGCAGCGCCTCGATCGGATCGACGAGCGTGGCGGGCCGCGCCGGCCGGCGCGCCAGGGTGGTCATCCATCGATGGCGAGGGTTCTCGAGCCGGTTGGCGGGAACCGGTCTGAAAACCGTGGCCATCATCATGGGAACGCCAACACCCGGATTACGCGCTAATTCCGTGCCGTAAAAACCCGGTGGTGTGACGCCTATGATGGTCATCGGTCTGGCATTGAGAATGATCTGCTTTCCAACGATCGACGGATCGCTGGCGAACCGCCGCTGCCAGTAGCCGTGGCTCAGTACCGCGACGGGATGTCTGCCGGGTACGCGATCGTCGTCATCTGTAAAGAGTCTCCCCAGCCAGGGCTGCACGCCAAGAGTCGGGAAGTAATTTCCCGATACCAGTTCACCGTAGAGCTGCTCGCTCTCGCCGCCATAGCCGACATTCAGTTCAATCCCGCTTCCCGCCAGCACTCCGGAAAAAGAACCGTTCTTGTCGCGAATGGACTGGTACATCGGATAGGAGAAATCTTCATTCAGTTGTCCAGGTTGTGGGTCGGAGTATTTCAGGACCACCAGCTCTTCCGGTTTCTCGACCGGCAGACTCTTCAGCAGCACCGCATTCACCATCGAGAAGATCGCCGTGTTGGCGCCAATTCCAAGCGCGAGCGTCAAAATCACGACAGCCGTGAAGCCCGAACTTCTCGCCAACATGCGCAGGCCGTAACGCACATCCTCGAAGTGCGTGTGCACCTTCACTCCTCCTGCGAGCGCCCGTTGCGGTTGCTGGGTGGGCGCAGAGATCGGGAACCACTGATTCGGCAAGCCCCGGCTAAGTTCAACACACCCTATTACTTCAAGCGGATCCGGTCAAAGTTGTCCCAGGCGGACATATCGGAGAGAATCACCTTGTCTCCGACCTTTAGTCCCTGCACGATTTCGATGGTGTTCACCGAACTCCGCCCTAACTTAACATTGACGCGCACGGCTTCCGATCCGTCATCAATAATTTTGAAAATTCCGATCGTGCTGTCCGGCTGCCCATGTACCGGCCGACCCACAAAAAGCACGTCCTTCAGATTCTCGAGAGTGACCGTGCCGTCCACGCTCAAATCCGGCCGCGCACCCAAGGGAAGGGGGTCGTCGATAGTCACGTCCACCGTAACCGTGCCGTTAACCACCGATGGATCGATTCGCGAAACGTGCCCGTTTACCACCCCATTCCGCGTATCGATGGCAGCTATTTGTCCCGGCGTCACGTCTTTGGCTTGCGTCTCCGCAATCTTGATTTCCGCTTTGAGTTTCTTTGGATCAGCCACCCGCGCCAGGTTTGTGCCGGGAGTCACGTGCTGGCCGACGTCCACTGGCACAAGCTGCAACACGCCATGGATGCCCGCGCGAACATGTAGCGCATCCACTTGGCTCCTCTTCAGTTGATAGAGGGCCTTCTGTTCATCGATTTTCGCCTGCTGCGCGGCAAGTCGGGCTTTCGCAGAATCGGCAGCCACCGCAGTCCTTTCAGTCTCCAGCTTTAGGCGAATGGCCAGCTGTTCTTCCTTCACTCTGGAGAGATTCCTGACGTGATCAGACCCTATGCCCTCCTTGAATAGCTTTTCGTCTACTTCATGTTGCAGGTGGGCCTGCTCGAAATCACTGCGTACGGCGGCTTCGTTCGCCTTCTGGTTCATCAGATCGCTGTCAACCTGCACCTTGAGATTTGCGTACTCTGCTTCCGCGCCCTTGAGCTGGAATTCCGCGTCAAGCGCTTCTCGCTGCAGCGTTGGGTCACTCA
Source organism: Acidobacteria bacterium 13_1_20CM_58_21 (assembly GCA_001919715.1). GTDB lineage: Bacteria > Acidobacteriota > Terriglobia > Acidiferrales > UBA7541 > Acidiferrum. The sequence goes on along the minus strand of MNIJ01000075.1, from coordinate 842 downwards.
GTTCCATAATGATGGAATCTGGCTTAACGATAGCCCCGGGACGCAATACCCAGCGCTCCACTCGCGAGTCCGTCTGCGCGGGGATCCACCGAATGTCTTCAGGAACCAGGGTCCCCAGTCCGCGGACTTCCCGCACCATGGGCCCGCGCTTCACTTCATCCGGCCAGATCGTGGCCCGGTCCACACTGGGCGCTGCCGGTCGGAGCTTCGAGAGTCCATAGGTTACCCCTCCGACGAGGACCAGCGCGACGGTGCCGTAAACGATCCTTTTGATTTTCTTGGCGCGAGCGTTCGATGGTCGTTGGATGTCCATATATGTTGTCACCTCCTAGAACGCAACTCTCCGGCCCAGGTTCCCTTCCCTAAGCATACCTATTTTCAATGAATTAGCCGGAATTCTTTCTCCGGAATCTCCTCAAATCGACCGGAAATGGGATTAACCGTCCCACCTTCGGACAAGCAGGGCCGACGTTTTCACCACCGTGCAATGACAGATTTAGTGCGGCTTGGCATTCTCTTCCTAGGGGGACGACGGCAGATTCACCCAAGCCGAGTTTTGGCGAGACGATTCCAGAACTCCGGAGATGAAACGAACACCCGCTACCCCATCCCCCACATTCGGTACCAGGAGTGAAGCGGGCAATGGAGCGCGCCCGGCGTTCCGCGCGGCGATCTGCTCAGCCAAGTCAGCGTACAGCTGCGCGAACGCCTCTAGGTATCCCTCCGGATGCCCGGACGGGATGCGGCTCGCGTGCTTCGCCGACGCCATGGCCGCGGCCCCGGCGCGACTGATGGTGACCGGCGGCTTGCCATACGGCGCAAAACGCAGATAGTTCGGATTC
>MNIJ01000191.1 GCA_001919715.1 Acidobacteria bacterium 13_1_20CM_58_21 | reverse complement strand
TGTGCAATCAAACGGATCCAACACAAAAACTAACCTGCCAGGATAGGAATGCTCTGTCCGACTTCCTTGCTGGCGACGTGGCCTCCTCGACGATCGCGGTAGGAAATCCGGAGCGTTGGGTAGTAGTGAACGCCTACAATCTCTACTTTCAGGATTCCTGGCAGGCGACCAAGAGACTGAACCTGAATTTCGGCATGCGCTATGAATACTTCGGGCCGCTCCATAGCAGCAAGAAGGACATCGCCGTGTTTATCCCTGGTACGGGCCTCGTGATCCAAGGGAGTGGCACCGATTCCATTTTTCCGCCGGATAGAAACAATTTTGCCCCTCGGATCGGTTTCGCCTATCAGGCGACATCGAAAGGCGACCTCGTCGTGCGCGGCGGAATAGGCGTCTTCTATGATCAGATTAATATGAACCCGTTCCTGGATTTCCGCCCGCCCGTTACCGCATCACAGGGCATCGAGGGCAACGCTTTTGGTCCGTCGCCTGTTTCTACATACAGTACGAATACTTTGGGACAGACTAAGTATAACTGGGGTACCGGACCAGGGCAGGCACAGGCCGGTGGCGCATCCATCTTCTCGGGCGTTCAGAAATGCGTCGATCCCAATTGCGCTGCCCCCGGGGATCCCAAGGGCCTGAGTGCCTATTCTGTCAACCAGAATTTCCGTACGCCCTACTTCTATAACCTCAACTTGCAAGTTGAGAAGAGCCTTGGCAATGCCTCCGTACTTCAAGTTGGTTACGTTGGAAGCCAGGGACGCAAGCTGAATATCGTAACGAACATTAACGCGGGCAGTGCGAACTTCCCGAACTTCGGCAACATCCTCCAACTTAACAGCGTAGGCACGTCGAACTATAATTCGTTGCAGAGCACCTTTCGCATCAGGACGTGGCACGGGTTGAGCTCGCAATTTGGCTACACCTGGTCCCACGCTCTGGATGAAATCAGCGAGTATCGTGCCACCATTGCGGATGACCCCAATAACATAAAGCTGGACTATGGCAACGGGGATTACGACACGCGGCACTTGTTTACGACGAATATCACCTACCTCCTGCCGAAGGCAGGATGGGCGAGGGGATGGTCCGACAAGCTGGTCAATGGCTGGCAACTGAGCAGCTTATGGGTGCTCCACAGCGGGCAGCCGTTCGACATCACTCGGTCGGGAAAGGATCTGATTGGAGACCCTTTCGCCGGACTCTCTCACAGCTTTAGCAAGAGCATTCCTGGGGTCCAGTGGATTAACCCGGCAGCATTCTGCACGGCAGGGGCCGTCGGCTGCACAGGCCCAACGAATCCAAACGGCAACGTTGCCCGCAACAGGTTTGTGGGCCCCAGCTACAAGAGCGTAGATTTCTCGGTTCTAAAGAGCGTCCCGATTACCGAACGGGTGAAAGTGCAGCTTCGCGCCGAGATGTTCAACCTCTTTAACCGCATCAACTTTGCATCCGGCCCCGGCGCCGTGAATGGGGATGGGACGATCACCGACACGATCGGCGATTTCAACGGTGCACCGGGCATCGGGCCTGGGGAACCGTTCAACATGCAGTTGGCCCTGAAGATCATCTTCTAACGGCTGCGCAAATGACATGGCCAAAAGGGCTCCCCGACTCGATCGAGGGGCCCTTTTGCTTTCTGTGGGGGTGACCGCTCTCCCGTCGCTAATGAAGGATGGCTGGGGAGGATTAGATCTGGCCGGCCAGACGAGTACGGGCTGTGAAGCGCGGCGAGAGACCTGTGCTACCGGTGGAGGAATTCTTCTAGCAGCAGCCGGGAGAGGCGGCGCGTATTGTGGCGGATGACGCCATGTTCCTCGAGGAGGTTGTCCAGGATGACGCGGAAGCCAAGCTTTTGGAGCGCGGGAAGATCGATGGCCACCGGTTCAGCGCCCTGCCCGCGATAGCGCCGAGCCACCTCGGGCGACACAGCTTGGCGATTGGCGATCACCCAATCGATGACCCGGCGCGGAACGTGCTTTTGGATCGCGCGAAGGTGATCGGCGAGAGCGTAACCGGCAGTCTCCCCGGGCTGGGTCATCAGATTGGCGACGTACACGCGCAGAGCGTTCGATTTGGCGATGGCGCTGGCGATTTCCGGGATCAGCAGATTCGGGAGAATGCTGGTGTAGAGCGAGCCGGGACCGAGAAGAATCAGGTCGGCCTGCTTGATGGCTTCGACGGCCCCACTGAGCGGACGCACGCGTCGCGAAGAAAGCTTGAGTTTTTTGATCGGGGTGCGGCTAGCGGTGATGCGCGTTTCGCCGTGGACGGTACGGCCGTTTTCGAGTGTGGCAACGAGGTGCACGTTCGAAAGCGTCGAGGGAAAAATGCGGCCACGAATCGCGAGCACTTTGCTGCTGACACGGATAGCTTTGGTGAAATCGCCGGTGACGTGAGTGAGCGCGGCGAGGAAGAGATTGCCGAAGTTGTGGCCGATGAGCCCGCGACCGGCGTGAAAACGATATTGGAAAAGGCGGGCCAGCAGGGCTTCGTCTTTCGAAAGCGCCACCATGCAATTGCGAATGTCTCCGGGTGGAAGGATGCGGTTCTCGCGACGCAAGCGGCCAGAGCTCCCGCCGTCATCGGTGACCGTGACGATGGCGGCGAGATCGGCGATGGGGCGTTCAGTGCTGGCGAGTTCGTCGGTGCGGCGAATGACCAGTTCCTTGAGGCCGCGGAGGAGGGTGGAGAGGCCGGTGCCGCCTCCAAGAGCGACGACGCGGAAGCCGCGGGAAAGAGTCTTTGGTTGGGAGGCACGTTTTTTCACATCGGCTTTCAGGATTTCCGAAGAGAATTCGTCCTAAGAAAAGGAATTTTACACAGAGAACGCAGAAGACACCAAAAACGCAGTGAAGAAAAAACAGGACGGGTTAAGGCCTGCCCTGACCGAAATCGCTAGCCGGCGGTGCCATCTTTCTCCGGATAGAGCAGTTCGGTGAAACGCGGGTCTTCCTGGAGGAAGGCAAAATCTTCGTCGTTGCGCGCGTGATAGCGATTTTCCGGACGCAACTGAATGGCCACCTTCAGATTGGCCAGGGCGGAATCAGCCTCGCCGGTGAGGCAATCGAGCGCGGCCAGCGCGTAGTGAACATGGTCGGCCTTGGGCGCGGCTTTGCGGGCCTTGTCGAGACTTTCACGGGCATCATCCCATCGGCCGATGTTCATCATGGCCACGCCACGCTGATAATGCTCGTCGGCGGTGCGAGGATTCTGCTCGTGGGACGGCTTCATGCGCTGCTCTGCGATTTTCACATGCATGCGCGCGCGATCCGCGAGTTCTTTGCTAGGGCCCTCCAGGACTTTTTCGAGTTCCTGCTTGGCGCGGGCGAATTTCTGCTGATGAAAGAGGGCCAGGGCTTCGTCGTAGACTTTAAGTTGCGCCTGGACGCGGGGATCAACCAGCTCGACACCCCCCCGCTGGGCGGGCGGAGCGGGAGGGAAAGTCTTTTTTTTCTGTGACTTAGGCTGACTCCGCAGCTTGCCCTTGGAATGCCTGGATGACCCGGAAGAGGGCTTGCGCGCTTTTGCCATGGGGCGAATGCTAGCAGAGCAGGATTCTGGCGTCAACGGATGTGAGCGGCACTCGACTGGTCGGGAGCGGAAGTATCAGGCGTTACCGAACGGAGGCATGGGCCAAAAATAGGACGTGGAGTTCGGAGCAGAATCGCGGACACTGTAGGTGCAGTACACGCAAGGCGACAAGCGGGGCGCGAAGGCTGGCCTGCCTGTGCCGCGTATGCTATAAGTTTGTGGCCGAATTCTGGTTGACGACAACGTGCCTTTCATCAACTTTCCTGCTCGCGAAATTAACTGCAAGCTGGTGTACTACGGTCCAGGTCTGGGCGGAAAGACCGCCAACTTGCAGTGGATCTACGACCACACCGGACAAAACCAGAAGGGCAAGATGGTGTCCCTGGCGACCGAGACGGACCGAACGCTCTTTTTCGACTTCCTGCCCCTGGATTTGGGAACGGTGCGCGGATTCAAGACGCGCTTTCATTTATATACGGTCCCCGGACAAGTGTTTTATGAAGCCAGCCGCAAACTGATTCTGAAAGGTGCGGACGGCGTGGTGTTCGTGGCGGATTCGCAGGAAGAACGGCTGGACGCGAATTTCGAGACGATGGAAAACCTGATGGAGCACCTGAAAGAGCACAACTTGAATTTCACGACGATTCCGTACGTGCTGCAATTGAACAAGCGCGACCTGCCGAACGCCATGACCGTGCCGGAATTGACGAAACAGCTTCAGAAAAAGGGCGAGCCGATTTTAGAAGGCGTGGCTATTCAGGGGTTGGGCGTATTTGAAACCCTGAAAGAATTGGCTAAACTGGTTCTAGCCGAATTGAAAAAGGGCGGATAGCAAGGCTCGCTCCGGAAACGGCTGTCGATTCCCCGAGCACCGACTTTGAAAATCTCACTCCGCTAATGAAGGCGAAAAGTCGCTTCGATCGTAACCATGCAGGTTACCGGTTCACCCTCGCGCCTTGCGGGATTGAACTTCCAATCGCGTATGGCGTTCATGGCCGCCTCATTCAAACGAAACGGCACTCCACGAACAACCTTGGATTCTACCGTGCTTCCCGCTGCGGAAACCGTTACTTGCAAAAGCACAGTGCCATTGAACTTGGCTTCTCGAGCAGGATTGGTGTAGTTCGGTTGATGACAGTACGAACAACCAGGTGAGGTGCCCCCGCTCACTCCGGCTCTGAGGACCAGCGTGATAGAGGACGGGTTGGAAGAAGGAACTGTTTTGGGGAAGGAATCAATAGGGTTAAGATCAGTGTTCGAATCAGGATCCGGAAAGGAGAATTCCTCAACCGGGCCTGCCCTCTCCTTTTCGCACGAGCGTAAGGTCACGTGGACGCGCACGGAGGCGCCCTGGTCCTCGGTTGTACCACCCAGGACGGCCGTGGCGCCCAGTTGTTTCCCGAGCCAGCGGATGGCCTTTTCACTGTTGAGAAGAGTGGCGGGAATGCGTTCTTGTTCGAGGTACATTTGGAAACGCGAACGCTCGATGACTTGAATGGCCTTCTGCTGGGAGGCGAGTTCGTTCGAGAACGCGTCAGCGAGCTGCATGCCTAGTGGCGACGTCGCGCCTGAGGGAAGCGTGAAATTTGCGACCAGGATGCTGCACTCCCCCGGCTTGCAATCCGATTTCCCGGCTCCTTGAAGGATGAGGTTTGCCAGCGTGCGTATTTCGATTTCCGGCAGGGTGACCGAGGAAGTCTCCTGAGCATGGGAATACGCGGCTCCCATGAGCGCCAGAAAAACGGAAGCAGCAAGGCGCAATGCGCTCCGAGAACGATTCCGTTTTGTCATCAAGCGGGAGTGTAGCACATAGCCAACGCCTGAAACGACCAGTGCGAAAACAGCTAAAAGTTGTTGAGTGCGGCCGATTCGGACTCGAAAGTCGGGATGGCTTCGACGAGGCGGGTGACGGTGAGGGCGTCGCGGACGCGGCCGGGGCCGCAGACCAAACGGAGCACACCGCCTTCGCGGGCGAGCTTGATGGAGATGCGCACGAGCGTGGAGATCCCGGAGCTGTCAATCTGTGGGATGCCGTTCAGGACAGCGACAACTTTCTTCGCGCCACCTTTGACCACAGATTCGAGCGCGTCGTGGAGCTGCTCGGCAGGCTCGCCGATCGTGAGGCGGCCGTGAACTTCCAGTACGGACACTCCGCCGGATTCGTGCACTTTGATTTCCATGGGCAGCCTGTCAGTCATGGCCGTGGGTCAATCCATCCTCATCGGGCTCGGATCACCATTCACCGCGCCGCACGGCATTATACGCTGGAGGATACCTTGCACAAAGGGAACCGTTCGGAGAAGTATCGTCCAGAAGTATACGGGTCGAGTCGTCCGGAACCAGAGGACAGCGGCGCATCAGAAAAACAAATCCAGGGAATGAAAATTTCAATCTGTGACCAAGAACGCGCATGCGTATAATGCAGGGCGACGAAGTGGCGGGTCCCCGGAAGTCGAATCCAGAACCAGCGGAGCGGACATAAATCTATGAAGTGCGTAGGATGGAAGTGTAGTTTCAACTTTGTCCTGGTGCTTGGGGCCCTCCTGCTCACCGTTGCTCCCCTCTCGGCACAACAAACGCCCGCCTCTTCAGGCGCTCCTTTGACGATAGTGGCCTCTGCCGCGACATCGGAAATCCCCAGAGCCGTCAATGAAAAACTGGCGCAGCTGGACAAGGACGTGAAAGCGGCTCAGTCCTCCGCGGACAACGCCTGGATGTTGGTGAGCGCTGCGTTGGTGCTGATGATGACCGGACCTGGGCTGGCGCTTTTCTATGGCGGCCTGGTCCGGCGGAAAAACACCCTGGCGATAATGATGCAGAGTTTCGCGTTGATGTCGTTGATCACGGTGATGTGGGCGCTGGTCGGGTACAGCTTGTGCTTTGGCGGCGATGGCCATTTTATTGGCAGCTTCGAGCACGCCTTTCTACGCGGCGTGGGTGCGGACCCGAATCCAGACTACGCCGGAACGATTCCACAACTGACCTTTATGGTCTACCAGCTGATGTTTGCGATCATTACGCCGGCACTGATTACCGGCGCGACCGCCGAACGCATGAAATTCAGCGGCACGGTGCTCTTCCTGGCGCTGTGGTTTCTGGTGGTCTACGCGCCGCTGGCGCACATGGTGTGGGGTAAGGGCGGGTTCTTGAACGCCCCCCTCGGAGGAAAATTTCCGACACTGGATTTTGCGGGTGGTACGGTCGTGCACATTTCTTCGGGCGTTTCCGCGCTGGTCTGTGCGCTGTATCTTGGCAAACGCACCGGATATCCAAAGCAGCCGATGCCCCCGCATAGCCTGGTGCTGAGCTTCATCGGTGCCTGTCTACTGTGGGTAGGATGGTTCGGATTCAACGCCGGCAGCGCGCTCGCTTCCAATTCGCTGGCCACCAGCGCGTTCGTGGCCACACACTTCGCGGCTGCCGCAGCGGCACTGAGCTGGAGCGCTGCGGAATGGTTCAACAACGGCCGAGCCAGCGCGCTAGGTGCGATTTCAGGCGCGGTGGCGGGACTCGTGGCGATTACTCCGGCAGCCGGGTTTGTGGGGCCGATGCCCGCGCTGGCGATTGGTTTGATGGCGGGCGTGGTCTGCTACTGGATGGTAACGAGAGTGAAGGCCATCTTCGGATATGATGACGCGCTGGACGCTTTCGGCGTGCACGGCGCAGGCGGCACGATCGGAGCGCTGCTAACCGGTGTGTTCGCTCAACAGGTAGTCAACCCCATCTTTGGAGTGGGCAAGGCCGTCGGCGCTCTGGACGGACATTGGGGCCAGGTCGGCAACCAGCTCATGGGTGTCTTGATCGCCTGGGTCTTTGCGCTGGTGGGAACGCTGGTGCTGCTCAAGATCGTAGACCTGCTGACCGGCATACGCGTGCCGGAAGAACACGAGATCGAAGGACTGGACATTACGCAACACGGCGAAGAGGCTTATAACCTTGAGTCGTAGGGAAAGCTGACAAGGAGCATCAGGCAGGGGGCGGAGCGGAAACACCCATGATGAAAATTGAGGCAATCATTCAGCCCTCGCGGTTTGAATCGGTGAAAGATGCCCTGCGCGAAATAGGCATCGAGGGGATGACGGTGACGGAGGTTCGCGGGCACGGCCGGCAAAAGGGTCACACCGAGGTGTATCGCGGACGCGAATACACGGTGGACCTGCTACCAAAAATTAAATTGGAGATGGTGCTGCCGGATGCGCTAGTGAACCGAGTTGTGGACACAATTTTGAAGACAGCCAAGACAGGGAAGATTGGTGACGGTAAGATATTCCTATCGAGGGTTGAGGAAGCAATCCGGATTCGCAACGAGGAGCGCGGTGAAAACGCGCTCTAGCCAATCATTTTTGGCCGCCCGGCGGCCAGCTTATTGACCGCAGGGCGATCAACGTGACAACCGCTGCACGCCCCAGTCTCAATCCGGGCATCCCACCCGCAAAGAACATGCAAGGTTCCCCAACGCCCCTATCCGTGCTCGGCGCGCAGGCCGACACCGAACGGCAACGCATCCGGCAACAATTTGAGACCGGTACGAGTGCGCGAGAAACGCTGCGAGCGCAGTGCGAGCTGGCGGACCGCAACGTGCAGCAAATCTTTGACGAAGTCCTGCGCGTCCAAAGCCGCGAGCCGCAAGGGCTTTGCCTGCTGGCGCTCGGCGGCTACGGGCGGCGGATGCTGTTCCCCTACTCCGATCTGGACATTCTATTCTTGCTGGGAAACGAGAGAATCGAGCAGGAATCACGGCCGCTCATCTCCGAATTTTCGCGAACCTTGTGGGACATCGGATTCCGCGTCAGCTCGGCGGGGCGCACCCTGGAAGAGTGTAAGCGGATCGAAGAAGATAATGCGGAGTTCCACCTGGCCTTGCTGGATCGCCGATTCCTGGCGGGCGATGCCGCGCTCTTCGAGAAGTTGGACACGAAAGTGCTGCCCGCGTCGGAAAAACAGGCGCGGCCCTTCCTGCTGGCGCAAATCCACAGGCTGACCAGGGAGCGGTTGATGCGCTACGGAAATACGATCTTTCACCTCGAACCCAACGTAAAAGAATCGCCGGGCGGCATGCGGGATTATCAAGCCGCCATCTGGCTGCGGCAGATCGTCGACGAAAGAAAAGGGATTCGCAACATCACTGCCGCAGAAGAAGAGCTGTCCGCGGCGGCCGTCGATTTTCTCAGCGCCATCCGATGTTTTCTGCATTACAGCAACGGCCGGAACGATAACACCCTCACCTATGAGCTGCAGGCGGCAGCAGCGGAACGCGGGCTGGGTGTGGGCGACGGGGTGGCGCGAACTCCTGCCGAATGGATGCGCCAGTATTTTCGTCACGCCCGCACGCTGAACCGGCAGCTCTTGCGCTACCTCGAGCAGAAAGCGCCCGTGCCGTTAACGCTGCGGCAGCGTTTTTTCAACGCGGCGCGCACCGCCAAATTCGAGCCAGGCGGCGACAAGTTCTTCGCCGTGCGTGACGGCCTGCTCGAGGTGCTCGACCAGCCGGTGCTGTCGGACCGCGCGGTCACCTACTCTCTCTTCGCGGAAGCCGCGCGCACCGGTACTCCGCTGAGCCGTGAGGCGGAGCGCAGCATAGGCTATATCCTGACGCATCCGGAACTTCCTCCGAAGAACACGGAGATTCCCTGGGCCACACTGCGAGAGATTCTGAGTTCCGATTATCCGGGTGTGGCTTTGCGGTCGATGCAACGACTGGGGTTGCTGACGGAAATCCTGCCGGAATTCGGGATGATCGACTCGCTGGTGGTGCGCGATTTCTATCATCGCTATACCGTGGATGAACATTCTTTGCGAACCATCGAGCACCTGCAAGAATTGGCGGAGCCGCCGGATGAGCGCGGCGCGCATTTCGGGCCGCTGTGGAAGACCGCCGAGCGGCGGGACTTGCTGATTCTGACGCTGCTGCTGCACGACGTGGGCAAAGGAATGTCCGTTGAGAATCACGTTACGGGCGGCCTCACGGCGCTCGCTAGCGCCGCCAAGCGATTGAACCTTTCGTCGGAAGAGAAAGAAGAAGTTCACTTCCTCATCGAACACCACCTGGACATGTCGGCCACGGTGCAACGGAGAGACATCTTTGATCCTGCCACCGTTTCGGCTTTTGCGCAGTCCGTCACAACGCTGGAACGTCTGCAAAGATTATGCCTGCTGACCTATGCTGACATTCACTCCGTCAATCCGGAAGCGCTGACGCCGTGGAAGGCGGAAATGCTGTGGCAGCTTTTCGTGGCTACTTCAAACCACTTCAGCCGCACGCTGGATCGCGACCGCTTGCACGCGCCGGATGAAGGCTCGCTGCTCGAGCGGGTGCAGGCGCTGGCGGGCGGCACCACCCTCGAAGAGATCGAGCGGTTCCTCGAAGGATTCCCGCGGCGGTATCTCGCGGTGCATTCGGCGGCGGAGATTGCGGCGCACTTGGCGCTTTACCAGAAGCTGGGAACGGATCCCGTGCAGACGGAGATCCTCGCCACCCGCCACGGTTTCTCCCTGACGCTGCTCGCGGCGGACCGCCCGGCACTTTTCGCGACGATATCGGGCGTGCTGACCGGCTGGGGCATGAACATCAACAAGGCGGATGCCTTCGCGAATGCCGCCGGCGTCGTGTTGGACACCTTCCACTTCGCAGATCTGCACCGCACTCTGGAGCTGAACCCCAGCGAGGCTGAGCGCTTCCGCAAGAGCCTCGCAGATGTCGTGAATGGAAAAGCACCTCTCGAACCACTCCTGAAAAGCCGCGAAAGCACCGGCCGCGGGCGCGCACCCAAGGTCACCGTCGAGACGCGCATCAACTTCGACGATGCGTCTTCGGCGCACAGCACGCTGCTCGAAATCGTTACCCAGGACCATCCGGGATTGCTCTATGAGATCGGTTCGGCGCTGGCGCGCTTGGCGTGCAACATCGAAGTGGCGTTGATCGACACGGAAGGCCACAAGGCTATCGACGTGTTTTACCTTACGGCGCAAGAGAAGAAGCTCACCACGCAAAAGCAGGAGCTACTCCGCGAAGTGCTCCAAGGAACTCTGGCCTAGCTGTGGTACCCAAAAACGCTATCCGGCTCATCTGACAGAGCTCCCGGCATTCATTGGTTGTCTGCACCCACCAAGAGTGGAAGACGTGGATCGAATTTTTTCTAACGAGGGTGAAAAAACCAGCCCAACAGGCAGCTTTGCAACCCCCGAAGCCCTGGAGAAGGCGTGTAACGCGTGCTTTTTGGTTGACGTTTTTGCTGCAGATAGTATCCGCCAGTTCATACAGGTATTATTCGGAGACCATGAAAGAGGTAGGCGGTGCAATTCGTCTAGCGGCGACGGACCTCAGCAACCACCTTGCCTGTCGTCACCTCACGAGTCTTGATCTTAGCGTTGCACGCGGAGAGCGGACTGCGCCGGACTTTGAGGCGCCGGACCTGTGGGTTGTGCGGGAGCGCGGCGCGCTGCACGAGGCGGCTTATTTAGCGTTTCTGGACAAGCGCGGGCTGGAGGTACTGAATCTAGCGAACGCCGGGGACGAAGCTCAGGTCTTGGGGGAAACCCAACGGGCGATGAAGCGCGGGGTGGAGGTAATTGCGCAGGGCGCGTTGAGTCACGTCCGCTGGTTTGGGCGGCCGGACGTTCTGAGAAGGGTAGCGAAGCCGAGCCAGTTCGGGAATTGGTCGTACGAGGTGTACGACTGCAAGCTGACGCGGGAAACCAAGGCGGCCACGATTTTACAGCTGTCGTCATACTCGGAGCTGCTGGAAAAGACTCAGGGATGTGCACCGGAATGGATGTGGGTAATCCCTCCCGGCGAGAACTTTGACGGAGAAGCGTATCGCCGGGCGGAATATGCGGCGTACTTCCGATGCGTTAAGGACCGGCTGGCACGTGCGGTCGAGAACGGCAGCAGGATCGGGACGTACCCAGAGCCGGTGGCGCACTGCGACGTGTGCCGGTGGTTTCGCGAGTGCGATAGGCGGCGGCGCGGGGACGATCATCTGTCGCTGGTGGCGGGAATTCGTAAGCAGCAACGGAACCAATTGGAAGAATGGGACACCGGGACGATGGCCAAGCTGGCGGTGTTGCCGATACCGCTGAAGGAGAGGCCTAAGCATGGTTCAAGAGAAGGAATCGAGCGCGTGCGGGAGCAGGCGCGAGTGCAGGTGACGGGTCGCTCGGAGAAGCGCCTGGTGCATGAAGTGCTTTTGCCGGTTGCAGAGGGATTGGGCTTTTGCAGATTGCCTGAGCCTTCGGCGGACGATGTGTTTGTGGATCTGGAAGGCGATCCGTTCGTTGGCCAATGGGGACTGCAATATCTGTTCGGGTTTGCCTTCAACAATGCGGGCGACGAATTGCGTTACGAGAAGCGCTGGGCGCTGAATCGTGAGGAGGAAAAAACAGGATTCGAGTGGCTGGTGGACGAACTCATGCGGCGGCGCGAGGCGAATCCCAAGATGCATGTGTATCACTTCGGCGGATACGAGCCGGCCGCGCTGAAACGATTGATGGGAATGTATGTAACGCGGGAAGACGAAATCGACCGGATGCTGCGAGCGGGAGTGCTGGTAGATTTGCATCAGGCGTTCAAGCAAGGCGTGCGGGCGAGCGTGGAAGAGTATTCGCTGAAAAAAATCGAGGCGTTTTATGGATTCGAGCGCAAGACGCCACTGGATGTGTCGCGGGAGGCGATGCGGTATGTGGAGCATCGGCTGGAGTTGGGCTGGGGCGATGAAGAGCTGCCGGAATCGATTCGCGAAGCCATGGAGGGATACAACAGCGAAGATTGCTTTTCCACGGCCAAGCTGAGGAATTGGCTGGAGGAGGAGCGGAGCAAATTGGTGAAAGGCGCAACTGATGTGCCGCGATTTGTGGACCGGGAGGAAGAGGGGTCCGAGGAACTGGATGAAAGACAGAAGCGCGTTGTGGCACTGGTAGAAGAATTAACCGCAGGGATACCGGCGGACTCGAAGGCGCGTACCAACGAGCAGCAGGCACAGTGGCTGCTAGCGCAGCTGCAGGACTGGCACCGACGAGAGGACAAGGCGACGTTTTGGGAGGGTTATCGGCTGGCGGAGCTGGACGATCTGGATTTGCTGGAAGAGAAAGCGGGGTTGGCGGGGCTGAAGTTGCTGGAGAGGTTGGTGGTTGAACGAAAGATTCCCGTAGATCGCTACGCATTCGCGAAACAGGAGACGGAAGCGCGCGTCGAGCAAGACCTGTATTACAAAGGCGAGAAGTTCGGTAGCGTGTTGTCAATCGACCCTGTGGAACACACCATCGATATTAAGAAAA
>MNIJ01000086.1 GCA_001919715.1 Acidobacteria bacterium 13_1_20CM_58_21 | reverse complement strand
CGACGTTTGTGAATTTGAATTGGAAGCCCAGTTCCGCTGTGCTGGCTCAGATGCGTTCGTCAGTTGGGTGAACAACACTCTCGGAATTCAGCGCACACCACATGTGATGTGGAATCAGGCCGACGATTTCGACTTTAGAATCATGTCTACTCCCCAAGCCCTGGAGGAGGCAATCAGGAAAAGGCTGGAAGAAAAATTCACAGCGCGGCTGGCAGCAGGCTTTTGTTGGCCGTGGTCTAAGCCCCGGTCTAACGGGACACTCGTGGATGACGTAGTCATCGGTGATTACGTCCGACCATGGAACGCCAAATCCGACTCGGGCAGCCTCGCTCCTGGCATCCCGAAAGAGAGCCTCTGGGCGTACGACTCGGGTGGCGTGAATCAAATTGGTTGTGTTTACACGGCTCAGGGATTCGAATTCGATTATGTGGGCGTCATTTTCGGGCCTGACTTAGTCTACGTACCTGAAGCTGCAGATTGGAAGGGAGAAAAGACGAAGTCCTTCGACACTGTCGTGAAGAGGTCCGGAGACCGATTCACGCAAATGGTAAAAAACACTTACCGTGTTCTTCTGACGCGCGGCATGAAAGGCTGCTATGTCCACTTCATGGATAAGAACACAGAGAACTTGTTTCGAAGTCGCGTGGAGCACACTGCAAAAGTGCAATGATTAGCGGAACGCGCTATTGTGGAAAGCCAAATATTCTCGTGAGGGCAGTTGTCAGTCTCGCGCGGCAGGCGTATTGCTCTTCCGTGAAGATGATAATCGTCTCGCCCGCTCTCAAAAACCCCTCTCGAATGCGACTACTGACGACCACTTTCAGTTGATCTGCGTCAACAGTCACGTATCCCTGATCGGCCAATGTGTGCAGGTCACTTCGCAAAAGCAGACCATTCTCGGGTTCATGCGGACCACCCGAGCTGTAAGGCTTGATGTGCGCAGGCTCTAGCACCGGCGGTGTACCCTCGCCCGGGATCGCACATCTACGCTCATAAGCGTCGGTCACAATCACTCTGAATGCGCTTTGGCCGAGTCGCGGTGGAACGACCATGAGTTCGCCGTAGCGGGTACTCTTGACCGCTGCGATAGTCGCTGGGCCGGGGTCAAGGTTCGCAGTGGCCCGCGTCGCCAGTCTTTAGGTGACCGCTCCCCACAGGGCCTTACCGGTGGTTCCCGTCTTCGCTGTCATGCCCTTTTCCCTGGACAATAATAAGGCTGAAATCCGAGGGTATCGGAATCCATTCTGCTTCTCTAAAAAAGAATGGTTCGGCCAAGAGTATGCAACCGATCTTCGCGTTCTCCATCGGTTCGATGGGTACGGGTCTGTACTTCGCGAACCTTTCACGCATTTCCGAAAGAGATCGAACTCCGTTGCCTTCACCGAAAGCTTCCCATGAGAGCGAGATCGGCAAATGGACAAAGCGCGAAATTTGCGGTGTTCCGATTCCCAAGATCGTGGTTCCCTGATGTGAAGGGGGCTTCCACTAGCTAACCACCCCAAGTCCCGATACGCGCTTACTGGTAAAGTGGGACCCGATATCCGAGTTAACGGTAAGCCTACCAGAGTTAAGAGTGGTGTAGAGTGAAACAACCGAAGTTCTCCGGCGGCGGAGATGACTAAGAAACAATGGGTCGTGGCAATTGTTCTGCTCCTCCTGATTCCCGCGGTCTTGATGCTGGGGGGAATGATCTTCAACTTGATTAATCCCGAAATTGCGGCAGGTCATCCGAACTATGAGCGCAACTTCCACCTGCTCAGTCTGCTGAAGCGAATGACTTTGTGGGTATCGATCGCGGTGGTGGCCGTCCTGTGGCTGCTTGTGTGCCTTCTCGTGATCCGCGCCAAGAAGCGATCCCTCCTATGGCTGTTTCTGGCGGCATTAGGGCCCTTCGGGTTTGCCATCCTGGCGACACTGAACGACCAGGCGCCTGCGGAGAAAGACTGGTATGCCCGGTTCGTGTGCAACATGAAGTGGTATGTGCGCGCAGGCTACGAACTCTGCACCTTCGTGATCATAGGGGAACTCGCGTATCAGGCAATGGTTCTCAAGCGCACGCTGATGATCAAGTATCAGGCGGCCACCTCGGGAGTTTCCGAGGCGCAGATTATTGATCTCCAGAACGCTTCCTCTGGAATGTGGGCGTTTACCGAGGGCATGGAAGTGATGTTCCTGGTGGTTCTTCTCTACTTGCTTCGGCCGATGGTCTTTCGCATTGGGCATCGTGTCGCAGAAATGATGGCATCGCCCAAGGCACGCTGAGTCTCGATTTCACTCCGCCTGCGCCCACGTCCAAACGCAGTTATCGTACAAGTGGAATGGCCTTCAAGAGCGGGGCCGTTGCTTCGTGTAGGGCCTCCATGATGCCCTGAGAGACGAGCGATTCGAGAACTGCCGGTTTCACACCCGTGCCGAAGACAATGCACTGCGGATGAAAATTATCGTAGGCTGCGAATTGGAGGAGGCCATTTTTCTCGATTTGTATATGAATGATGGCGCCCGGAATCGTTTCTCCGATAGAAGAAAGGATGGTCATAGACGGTTCTAGCGGCAGGAACACAAAGTCTTGCTTCGGCTGCAGTGTATTTCGCTTGAGTGCGAATGTCTCTTCCTGGGAGGCCCCGGACGTGCTCAATAACCGTAGTCCGCGGAGATCACCTTCGAATGAAATGTGGGCTTGTCCCGCCAGTTCTTCCATCATGGCCAACAACAACCGATCAAGTTACCGATAATAATCGCCTAACCAGCAGTTGAGATTATCTCTGCGGTCGTCTGTTGACTACGCCGACCGTTCGAGCGCAAGTACAGCAGCGACACCTTGAATTGATTCGTGGCGGCGGGGCTACATCCGCAAAACATAATAGTCCCTCGGGTCTGGCAGTTGATTCAGCAGGGAATCTCTTCATCGCCGATTTCGTAAATAATCGCATACGCCGCGTCGACGCAAAGACAAAGGTAATTACGACTATCGCTGGAAACGGCTTGCCCCATCGCTTTGACGTTGAGATGTAATCGTCGAGAGCATTCTGTTTTTCGACTAGTTGCCTGAACAGCGGAAACCGGACATCAAGTAGGGCGCCTCAAGAAAAGCAGAAGTCCGGTAAGCCGACTTTAGAGCAGATGCCTCCGACTTACCGGCAGTTGAGAACACGGTCTTCCACAGTCGAGATGCACGCTTCTTTAGATTTCGGTTCTACGATCTCCAGCCGGTTCCACAAGGGGGTTGCGTCGAACTGACGACCTTCGGGTTATGCGCTCAGCTTTCGCTGAGAGTCGGACTGACCTTCATCCCGGGGGGATACTTGCCAGGCTTAGCCTGTGTTGATTTTTTCACAACATCCTGACCATTTAGAATGTAAGCCGCAAAGCCATGGTAATGGTTCGGTTGCCATTCTTCGAGGTGATCTGCCCGAAAGTCGAAGACGTAATGCTGGTGTTTGGCCCACCCATGTTCGGGTGGTTCAGGATGTTGTAGAACTCGGCGCGGAACTGCAGCCGCATGCGCTCACGGATGGGCTGCCACCGGCTGATGGCGGAATCGAAACTGAACGATCCGGGGTTGCGCAGATCGGGTTCCGTGCGCGAGCCGGTACCGAACGTGTATGGCGCGGGATTGGCGTACGCGGTGGTGTCGAACCACTGGTTCATGCTCCGCTGTTCACGGGGCAGGTTGCCGTCTTTCAAGCGGTCTGCATAACAGCCATAACCGTTCGCGCCTGCGAAATTGCAGGCTGCGCCGATCGAGATTGGCGTGCCGGTCTGCACCGCAACGATACCGCTGGTCTGCCAGTTGCCGAGGATCCAGCTCGCAATTCCGTGCGCCAGGAACCGCTTCCCATGCCCGAACGGCAACTCATAGACGTAGTCGGCGACCAAGCGCCGGGACACATCGGCAGCCGATATGGCCCTCGATAGTCTGAGGTTATAGGGGTTGATATAGTTGGCGCCACCCAGAAACCGCTCGTTCACATTGTCGATCAATTTGGCGGCCGTGAAAGACACTTGGAACAATACACCATCCGAAAACGCCCGCTCGGCTCTCGCTGTGAAACCGTGGTAAATCGAATCGCCCACTGCAGCGCGGATCTGGCTGACGCCACTGTACTGCGGATACGGTACCAGCAAAGATCCATATCGCACCTTTGCAGCACTCATCGATCCGGTCTTGATCTTTCCGAAGAAAGGGTTGTCGACCAGGTCGTTGAGCTGTTTGCCGAGGGACAGATATTGCGGGAAGGTCGCGTTGCTGGTGAAGTTGTTCCAGATATGCTCACCGCGGCTGCCGATGTAAGCGACTTCCGCCAGGAGGTTTTTGGTGATGTTGCGTTGTATATTCGCGTTCCACATATGGTTTAGTGGAGTTGCCCAGGACGGAAAAATCGCGCCGATACCGTTGCCGACCAAAGAATTCGGATAGGGCAACAGACCAGTCACAAAAGGATTCGCTAGCGTCGCGCCGCCGACTGGCGTATTAGGCGCAGCGGGGGGTTGCCCGAAGAAGACACCCGTAGCGACCGACGACCCACTGCCCAAGTCGCCCGGGCTGGAACCGATTCCACCGCTGCCGGGAGCGAAGAACTCGCCATATCCGGCCCGGAACACGGTATTCGGCAGGAAGGTCCACGCCAGGCCCACACGTGGCCCCCAATTCCTGTTGGGGTTGCTGGGGTACCGGTGCGAACTGGTGGTGGGGAGCAGAACGCCTTTCAGCCCGGTGACCGGTTCTGTGGCGCTGGGGTCGAAATAGGCGAGATGATTGTAGCGCTCTTTGAAAGGCGTCTGGTATTCGAAGCGAACACCCAGGCTCAGACTGAAAGTGCGGGTTATCTTCCAATCGTCGTTCAGATACCAGTTGTAGCTGGTCTGCAACAGCGCTAGCGATGGTCCGATCGTGAACTGGCCCCCGTCCGGCGAACCAAGCAGCGCGCTGGCTAAACCGTAGCCCGCGGTGGCGGACGCACTGGCGGGGTCGGGGCCTTGGGTGTAGGCCCGTCCGAAATTAAAAGTGCCGGACGGATAATCCGGTCGGAACGTGTTGAACTGACCGAACAACATGTCGTAGCCGGTCTTGATGGCGTGGTTGCGTTTCAGCCACGTGAAATGCGCCTGTACTTCGGGAGTGCTCTCGGCGTCCACATCGTGGGAGGCACGGTCGGGACCTATGGCGGTAAAGTCGGCGATATTGATCCGAGGGAAGATCGCATCAGTGGATGCGGCTTTCAGATACGAAGGCAGCCCGAGGCTGGTGATGTCGAAGCCAACACTTAGCGGCGTCAATTTGAAGATCGAGCGCGTATAGCCGAGCCGGAACTCGCCCACCAAGTTCGACCTAAAGGCTTCCGTGTCGCTGAGCCCGTACGTATAGGAGATTGATTCCTGATTCCCACCGCCATTCGTTCCTTCTCCTGGGAACGCGATGTTGCTGTACGGGCTTTTCCGTGGCGAAGTCTGATAGCCAAACCGGAAAAAGAGCCGGTTCCTATCGCCGAAATTCTGATCTATTCGCGTGAACCACTTGTCCTGGTGGGTGATAATGCCGAAATTCTGCGACCAATTGGTTTCCAGCGTTGGAGAGATTGCGCGTGTGGGATCCGGGTAATACTCGAGGATCTTCCTCATCAGTGGATCAATGCGACTGGGCGGGATGACATTACCCGGGAATGCGTCCCGGCGAAAGCCGCTCTTCTGGGTCGGGTCTGCCACGGTGGTGAGTGGATCGTAGATCTTGATCAAAGCACCCGTGTTGGTAAACGTCTGCGAGAAATCGCCGGCTTTTTGGAGAGCGGTCGGCACGTTCGCTGAGGGAGTGCTGACGCCGTGATCGTTAATCTGTTCCCAGTTGAAGAAGAAAAACGTCTTGTTTCGGCCCCTGTAAACGTGGGGGATGTACACCGGGCCCGACAGCGTAAACCCGTATTCGTTGTGCCGCTGCCGGCCGCGTGGCACGTTGTTCCGGTTATTGGTCCAACTATTGGCATTCAGCTTGTCGTTTCTGAGGTAGTCGTAGGCGCTGCCGTGCAATTGGTTGCTGCCGGATTTTCCCGCGGCAACCAGAACGCCGCCGGCCGAGCGGCCGTATTCGGCCGAGAAGTTGTTCGTAATGAACCGGACTTCTTGAACGGTCTCCTGCGGAGGAGTGTAGGCGTTGTCAAGAGTCGAGTTGTTTCGGGTGTCCTGCCCATCCAGCAAGATGGCGCTGGTATTGGACCGTCCTCCGCTCACGATCGGACCTGTTCCAGGATTGCCGGCGGCGATCACTCCTGGTGAGAGGGTCAGCAGAGAGTAAGGGCTGCGGCCCGTAGGAAGCTCGAGGATCTGCGTAGTACCGGTAACATAGCCCAACGACGCGCCCACCTGTTCGATCAGCACTGCATTGCCCCTGATGGTGACCTCGTCGTGCACGCTGCCTGGCTTCAGGGTTACGTCGATGGTTGCGATCTGTCCGACCAGCACCGGCACCTCAGTTACGCGGTCAACCGCAAACCCTTCCTTTTCCACAACAACGTTGTATTTTCCTGCCGCAAGGTAGGGAATCTTGTAATATCCGTCGACAGTGGTTTCCGTTTTGGCGACGGTCCCTGTGGCTTGATTCGTGGCGGTTACCTTCGCGTTCGCGATCGAGGCCCCGGTTGAATCCACAACAGCTCCGGTAATAGCGCCTTGCTCGACTTGGGCAAAGCCAGGGTGCAGGCAAACTGCGCTCAAAGCAATAAGAGCAGCACAACGGAAGAGCGAGCGAAACATAGTCTTCCTCCCTCTGCGTGCGATGTCATTTTGAGGATAATAGAGAAGCAGAGCTTGGAACTTCGCATACTTATATCTCCACCCCATGCGTGATAGTGCGCCCGCCCACATTAGGAATGCAACGTTAGAGGATTCCTAACGTCCGGTGGATCCAACTGATTTTATTGTCGTTAGCTCGTCGGTAAGGCCTTAACGGTAGGTACTTTGGCTGGTCGGCTTTCTTACAGAGCGCGATCTACCCCGATCTGGGTTAGGGCAATGCGGCATTCAACCCAATCTGCACATCATTCTTGGAGGCGTTGGCAATCTGCGCCGGACCCCGGAAAATATTTCCCGTAATGATTGCGCAGGTGACAGCTTCTCCCACCAAGATGTGCCGCAATTTTTGACGGAATTCACAGCCTCGGACAAAGAGACTCCCTGAGTTTGCTTGTATTGCGGCGCGGTCACCTTCTTTTCCCCACTGCACGAAGGTGCAATCGCTGAAACCCACGGTCCCTTGCCCATCGATCTTAGCGATTTGATTGCACGGTCCCCAGAACGCGCTGTTACTTATGCGCACTACGCCCTTATTGCTGGCGAGCACCTCGACCATGGTCGGATCACTGCCGTGAAACGAGGTAAACTCTCCGTTCGCAATGAGAAGCCCGTAAGGCGCGCTTTGCTCTACGAGAACAGCGCAATTGCAATCGTCGGCTCCGATACCGAGGAAGTTGCCGTTACATCTCCCCGTGCTTGTTTCTACGAACTTGTATCCGATACGGTAGCCAAAACAGAAGGTATTGAGCACATATTCCCAATCGGAACGACCGAAGATAAAGGCTTCGCCGTTGGCCGTCTGCCACCGGTAAACCGCGCTGCGTGAATTCCACCAAGGATTGAAGTGCACATTTTCGATGCGGCCGATGTCGTATATGGTGTCGACCCAAATGCCCCGACGCAAGGGTTGGCCGGTGATGTTCCGAATGTTGTGGCGCTCATTGTGACTGGCGTCGATACCCTGGTAGGGATTGAGTAACTCCAAGTCAAACGCTGCTGGATTCTTGCCTCGCATGGCAATGGCCCAGGGATACGGGATGGGATCTCCGTCGAGTACCTGATTCGGGTAATAAATCGTTAGGCCGCCGACCGAACTGTTTGTATTCAGGGTGAGAAGCGGCTGTCCGTCCTCATGCCCCTGACCAGCCGTCACGAATAGAGCAGTTCCGTCATCTCCTGGCTTCGGCTGTCCACGATCCCTGATGCCGTTATGCGAGGGTACGCAGCCGAACGAGCCACGAAGCGACACTCCACCGGGGATAGTGAGGGCTTCCTTTAGGAGATACCGTCCTGACGGCGCATACACGGTGCCGCCGCCGGACTTGTTCGCAGCATCAAGAGCACGCTGGAACGCTGCAGTGTCGTCGCTTATCGCGTCCCCGGCCGCGCCGAAGCTTTTGACGTTCTCCACGAGTGGCGCGCGTGTTTCGTCATTTTCCGCTCCCCTTCCGATCCTGCGCGAATCCAGCAACGTCGTCATTCCTGCGATGGTTCCGAGGGATAGGAGTTCGCGCCGCGATGTCGGCTTCATGTTTTTCTGTTGTCCTCCCGGGTTAGCTTCAGCTCACCGAAATTTAAGCTCTTTGCCGAAGTTCGTACTGGAGCCTCATTCCGTTGGATCTCATCCGCGCGCTTGCTCCGCGGCGACTTGTCCACTTACAGAGGATTTAGTCGTCATGGAGGACACGTCCATCCGCAGGCCGATAGCGTCTAAAGATCAGAGTAATGGACGCTCAGTGTGAATGACAACGTTAGTGCGGCTCCTGAGACGACGACACTCTGCTGCAAGCAAAAGAGATATCGGACAGCTCTGCAGCTAACGGTAGATACGTCCCCGTGAGCTTTGCCTGGCGATCGCCGTTTCCTGATGCGCCCGTTTCGCTCCCGATTGGAACCGTTTGTCAGCCAGGCGGACTGCCAGGATGAGGTGTGGAGTTGGTGCCATGCCCTGGCGGCTTTGTCGGGAAGCTGTTGGGACGAAGGCCGTTCGTGCTGTTCAAGCGGCACAATTCCCTGATAAGGTCGCCCTCCAAATATCGCGGCCGACTAACGGACAAGAATCATCGATTGGACAAATACAAAATTCTGTTGACACGCTCGTGGGCCATCGATAAAGTCTGAGCCACGTAGCGTTTAGGCCAGAGCCCTGCCATGCAACTTGCAACGCCCACCGACACACGGAAAGCAGAAATCGCGAGAATTGTACAGACCGAGCATGACATCGCATTACTGCAGCTGCATCTGCAGGAATTGATTGACGGGGCTGCATTTAAGGGCAGCCATCGCAGCGGCCAGTTTCTGAGATATATCGTAGAACAGGCAATCGCCGGTCATTTCGATTCATTGAAGGAGCGCCTAATTGGCGTCGAACTGTTTGGACGCTCTCCTTCTTACGACACGGGCGATGACGCGATTGTTCGGGTCACGGCGAGCGACGTTCGGCGGCGCCTGTTGCAACACTATGGCAAATATGGGGCGACCTCCGAGTTCCGCATCATCCTCACTTCGGGGTCTTACATTCCGGAGATCATTCGTAGGCCTCTCACTAAACTGGACCTGCACGAGCCAGACGCCGGGCAACATCACGAGTCCAAGGCGGCCCGGCAGGGACCACCTACAGTACACCCAGCGCCCCAGAACTTGATTTCTTCTTTCGATCCGACTCAGGAATCTCCAACCTCAAGGAGTCGCAGCGGGATTCCCTGGCTGCGCCTCGGCTTTGTTCTCACTGCCCTTAATCTCATTGTGGGCGTTGCCATGTTCTGGACCGCTCATGCATCTAAATCGGAAACCGTCCCGGCCGCCGCCCTTCCATGGTCGGCATTTTTCAGTTCTCCAAATGCCACGCACTTAATCACCAGCGATCCCAACATTGCGGAGATTCAGGGATTCACGGGTGACCAAATCTCAGTATCCGATTATGCGAATCACAACTTCATCCCCGAACCGAATACGCTGACACCCGAAATCAATCGGTTCTGCCGCGTCATTCTGCGAGGGGATAAGGCTGCCGCCGTGGACACGGTGATCGCTGTAAATATCGCGCAGATAGCTCAGGCCAGCTCGAGGAAGATTAAGGTGCACGCTGCCCGAGACATTCAGCTCTCGGAGCTGAAAACTGATGATAACTTTATTTTTCTGGGGAGCCCGCGTTCAGACCCGTGGTCTGCTCTTTTCAGCGACGAGCTGGACTTCAGGTTTGTCTTTGATAAGAATTCGCGGCAGGAGATCATTCGCAACGTTCATCCGCGCCAGCATGAATTGACGTCGTACATCCCGACGGCTCCGGGTTGGGCTACGGGCCAATCGTTCGCCCTCATTGCGTTTGTTAAAAATCCCGATCAAAACGGCCACGTCCTCCTCTTGGCCGGAGAGAATCGTGAAGGCACCGAAGCGGCTGGAAGACTCGTCACCGACTTGGCTCGTCTTTCGGACGTGTTGCAGAAATGTGGCGTCCCTCCTTCTGGTCCACTCCGACAATTCGAGCTTTTGTTGCACTTAAACATGATGGCGGGTTCCCCAAACAACGTCGATGTCGTGGCCTGTCATATTCTGTCAGGAACTTCTGCTCATTGATGATGCTGACTTCCTAGGTGTCTACCGTTAGACCCGGTGTGTTTTCAAAAACACCCGCCGATGGTAGCCTAAGGATTCTAACGTTGCACATCCCTACCAGCGCCGTATAGCATTTTGCCGTGCCTGTGATACCGATCGAGATCAAGTCATGGAAAATGAAACCTGGTAGAGGCGGTCTACGTGCCGCGGTGAGGAGCGCAGCGCATTCATTGTCGGACAATCCAGTACGCTTCGCTTCGTCATAGGGATCAGCCTTGAAGCGAGCGCGAGCAGCGGAATTCGCATAGATTAAGTACGAGGAAGGCTTCGAGAGCGGAAGGACTCATGCAAGGACCTCGTGGCCAGCAGCGCGACGAGCTCTGCCGCGAGCAAGAGATTGACGGGCCCTGGTGTCCCGGCATGAACCACGGACCGTCACTCCCGAACTCCATCAGTAAATAATCGTAAAATTTCCGTTACGATCGGCGAATACGCTTGGGAGCCCCCAGACAGGGACTCCAGTCGCGTGACCCTCCCCTCCTGAGGGAGTGCCTGCACCCTCGAAAAGCTGCCAAGCGAGCGAGCCGCCTTTCGACCACGCCGTGCCTTCTGTCCACGCCAGCAAGGTCTGCCCGTTTGCGTTCGCCGCGACGGCAGGATGCTTGCGCTTATTACTATCGCCGGACGCAGCGATCGCTGCCGAAGGCTTGAGCGAAACGGGGTCAACAGAATCGAAGTAAACCTGGCCAGCAGTCTCCCATGCGGCAAATACGCGCTCTCCGTGTTTACTCAGGTAGGCCGTACTCATAGGACAGGCGTTCAACTCCCAAGGCCCAACTTTGGCTGCGCGAAAGGTTTCTCCTTGATCCGTCGAAACGAGGAGCGTCATATCCCGATGGACGTTTTCGGTTGCGGCGCGGTACAGAATAAAGAGTGTCCCGCGATTATCTGCGAAAGCACGCATACCGCAGCATCCGCAAGCCCCGAGTTCCGTTGGTGAAATCGGAACTTCGCGTGCAAAGGTTTTGCCATCATCAGTGGACCGCGCCAGATAGACGCGTCGGTGGCTTTCTCCAGGTTCCGTGCCCATTGCATGCCAGGCTGCATAAACGGCACCGCGTTCGTCAGCGGCTACGGAAATTCCGCCGTCACCGCCCTTTGCGTACTGCATCAGGTTCCGCTGCGGCTCGAACGCTGTGTGCGAGTCGTTGAGCCGAGAGAAAAACACGGGCATCGCGTCCTTGGATTTACCAGCCTGGGATTGCGGACCAAACCAAATCACGTACACTCGGCCATTGCGTCCGACTGCGAGTTGTGGCCCTCGCACAGTGCCAATCGCTACAGCGCTTCCTGCCTGGCTGTTCACTCGAATTGGTTGAGAAAACTTCCTTGCGTCAGTGTCGCGTCTGACGTACTCGATATCTCCTGCCGATGCATCCCCTCTGAAATAAATCACGTGCAGCACGCCATGGCTGTCGAGCACCGTCTGGGGCTGAATTCCATCGTGCGGCGTGCGAATGAGTGTGACCTTAGGAGTCGCCGGTGCGTTTGTGCGACCCTGAATGGACACAGCCGCGCCAGTCACCGCGGCCACAAGGGCAATCGTAAGACCTAGCTTCATCCTTTGATCCTGACACTCAGTTTAGCTCAGACTGTGCCACAGAATTCGTCCACCCACGTAGCTCGTTCGGATGATCGCGGCGTGCCGCGCGTTCTTTCATCAACGCAAAGAAGACGGGCACCAAAATCGACACATGAATAATAGACGTAATGATCCCGCCGACGATCGGGGCGGCGATGGGCTTCATGACATCGGAGCCGATACCACTTTCCCACAGACGGGATTTAACTGGCAAGTACGACGCAGACGGATTCCGGAAATTCTGGCACGGTCTGTACTCGTAGGGAAGATCCGTGGCAGAGGGTGAAATGGCGCGTTCTCCCAGAGGTCCGTCGAGATGGATGAAGCATCCTTGTTATGGGACTCGCTCGAGGACAAGCTGCTGAGATTACCGCCGACTCCAATCAACGGCGGGAGACGAAGCAAGCCAAGTTACTGCCCTGTTTACTGCCCTCTCTTGAAGGTATTACCCTTCTCTGCCAATGCGCTGACGGGCCGCGAGAGGCAAGCCACACGGCCCGCCATCGGAGAATTCTTGCAGGCCTGGAACGAAAGCCCCAAGCCATCCAATGGCTCCCGACGGTCGCTCCTGTAAACCCCTGCTTGACAAGTGTGTAGAAAGTGTGTATCATGTCCTATGTCCAGCCGAGAAGTCATACGGCGCTTGAAGCAGGATGGCCGGTATGAGGTTGCGCATATTGGGAGCCACAAGCAGTTCAAGCATCCGGTGAAGCCAGGACGGGTCACTGTGCCACATCCTGTTCGAGATATACCGATTGGCACG
>MNIJ01000029.1 GCA_001919715.1 Acidobacteria bacterium 13_1_20CM_58_21 | reverse complement strand
TTGGCATCGTCGGAAACGTGCATCAGTTTGGGCTGGATGCCGAGCCAACCTTCGACGTTTACTTCGTGGGCGGATGGACACCGCATGTGGTGGTGCGGACGGCGTCCGACCCGGCAACCCAGGCGGCCGCGGTTACGGACGCGATTCACAAAGAGGATCCGAATCTGCCAGTAACCCACGTGATGACCATGGACGGGCTGCTCACGGACTCCATCTCTCCCCGGCGATTCTCGGCGATGCTGGTTGGGATTTTCGCCATGCTTGCAGTGGTGCTCGCAGCGGTGGGCATTTATGGGGTGATGAGTTACACAGTGAGCCAGAGGACACAGGAAATTGGCGTGCGCATGGCGCTGGGAGCACAGACCGCCAATGTCCGGAGCATGATTCTGGCGCAAACTATCAAGTTGACGGTCCTTGGTGTAGCGATTGGGCTGGCCGGAGCGCTCGTGGTGGCACGGTTCTTGAGCAGCTTGCTTTTTGGCGTAGGGACGCACGATCCAGTTACGTTTTTGGCCGTGGCGCTGCTGCTGATTCTGGTGGCCGTGGTGGCTTCGTACCTGCCCGCGCGGAGAGCCATGCGCGTGGACCCAATCGTGGCGTTGCGGTACGAATAAAGCGCCGCGAGCCGGACCGGTTTCCCCAACCTGAAGGTGAAACTCGACAAACTGTTTGTCCGTCCAATCAGGGGTTTCGCGGAGTGGGCGGAACCTTTTTTGGTGCACTTGCCGAATTCCTGGTGGCCCGAGAATTTTTCCCGCGGCAGAGCAACAAAAAGTCGTTGCGGACGTGGCGCGCTTCACCGCGCTTACTCCGAAATACATCGAAGAAACCAACCTGCGGATCAACCCTTCCCGCTGGTTCAAGGAACTGGAGCGCGACAAACGACGCACCATCGGGCGGCTGGATTCGCGGTTCGAGGGCATGGACGCGGACGCCGCCGGGGAGCCGTGGAGTACGACCCGAGCGAAGCGTCTTATGAGGGTGCCTTTGTGGCGACATTTCGCGACTACGTGCGGCGCGAACTCAAGTGGGACAGCGACGCGTACTACACGGTGACGGCGAATGTGCGGCCGTGGGACCAGACGGGCAATACGGAAGTGGCGGAAGTTTTACGCGCGGCGATGACCCAGCAAAGTTACCTGAAAGTGCTGGGTGCTGTGCGGCTACTATGGCGTGGCCACGCCGTTCAATGGCATCGAGAACACGTTTGCGCACATGAACATGAACATCGAGCCGCCGGTGCGGAAAAACGTCAGCTTCGCTTATTACCAGGCCGGGCACATGATGTACATTGACGAGAAAGAGCATCACAAACTGCACAGAGACGTGGATGAGTTCATCAATACGGGGTATAGGCGTTGAGTCAAGGCGAGCTTTGCGGGCTACGATGGTGAACTAAAGTAAGGATTCAGAAGGACGCGTCGCGATTGCTTGCTGTAGTCGCTTACACGGTGAGGCCCGAGACTCGGGAGCCAATTGCGATCTTTCCAGGCGGTCGCTGACGGAAGAGAACCCCCAAGCTCCCAACAGCCCGCGCCAGACACACACATCACGCTTGTTTGAACGGACGTTTGCCTTCAACACTCAATGTTAACTGGAGAATGCGTCAATTCTTGTGACAGTTGTAACAAGTCGTCGCGCCGTAGACGTACTGGCCGCCCACACTTGGATGCGACATGCCCGGCTGGTGCGCCGTCCGCGTGTGGCAGTTGATGCAGGAGAATGTCGAGTAGTCCGTCGAGATCAAGTGGCAGTCCGAACAGACCGAGCCATTATGCGGAATGCGGAACCAGGTGTGATTAGCCGCAGACAAGGTCGCCCCTAGCCAGCCCGTGGTGACCCACGTGATGTGGCAGGTCACACAACTGGTTGAGAACTGCGCGGCAATGTGATTCGGCACTTGACCACCCAGCGTTTGCGTACTCAACCAGGCCGCCTGATGGCATCCATAGCAATCCGTGTTCGCCGAAGTAAGGGTGAATGCGTTGGCGCCAATGTGGCACGAAGCGCAGGGCGTGGTGACGTGCGCTCCCTGCAGCGGCCAGCCCGTGGCGCTGTGATCGAACTTGCCATCCGCCCACAGCAGCGTGTCGTGGCAGGTCGCGCATTGTGAGCTCGGGAAGCCCGCCGTGACGTGATTCGGAACGTTCCCGCCGAGCGTTGCGGTGCTCTGCCAGGCGGCCAGGTGGCAGCCGTAGCAGTCCGTGTTCGCTGCCGTGAAAGTATAGTTGTTCCCCACGTGGCAATCGGTGCAGGCCACGACCTTTCCCGCGGGTGCCATCTGGTGCGAACCCGTCAGCGCCCAGCCCGTCGCGCTGTGGTTGAAGGTCGTCGTATTCCAACTGATCGTGTTGTGGCAGGTCGAACAGTTCGCCGCCGCGAACGGCGCGCCAGCCCTGGGGTGCGCCGGGTTATTTGTTGTCTGCCATGTCGTCAGGTGGCATCCCGCATTGCCGCAGTCAGTCGCCGCGATATTCAGGCTGTAGTTGTTGCCGATGTGGCAGGAAGCGCAAGACGCTACCTTACCGCCGTTGGCCACCAGCGCGTGAGAGTTCGTCAGCGGGAACCCAAACGCGTTGTGGTCGAACTTCCCGTCGGCCCACTTCGTGATGGGATGGCAGGTCGCGCAAGCAGACGCCGTGGACGGGAAACCCGCCTTGATGTGATCCGGTACGTTCCCGCCAAAGGTCGGCGTGCTCTGCCACGCCGCCAGGTGGCAGCCCATGCAATCCGTCGAGTTCAGCGTGTAGTTGTTGCTGACGTGGCAGGAAGCGCAGGGCGTGGGCGTAGGTGAAGCATGCGCTCCGGTTAGCGTGAAGCCCGTCACGCTGTGATCGAAGGACGCCGAGTCCCAACCCTTGGTGGTATGGCAACTAGCGCAATTGGCCACCGCAAAAGCCGGCCCGGCCGTGGAGTGCACTGGATTATTTGTTTGCCGCCAGGTCGTCAGGTGACACCCTGAGTTCCCGCAGTCGGTCTGCGCGATCTGAAGGCTATAGTTGCCGTTGACGTGGCAAGAGGCACAGGGCACGTTCGCATGGCCCAGGGTCAAGGGGAAGTTGATCGGAGGTGCACCATGATTGAAGGTTGCTCCCAACCAACTATCGAACGACGAGTGGCACGATTCGCAGGTGGTCGCGAATTGCTCGCTGACGTGATTCGGATTCGTAGTTTTTTGATAGTCCTTCAAGTGGCAGGAGACGCACGCCGTAGACAAGCCCTGGAACTGTCCGACCGCGGCGCTCTTGTGGCAATCCTCGCATTGCACCGCCGCGTGAGCACCTAGGAGTGGAAACCGATTCTGGTGATCTTTTACTTTCTGGACCGCAATATTCCAACCCTGGACCGAGTGACATTGCGCGCAGTCCGTACCCATCTTTCGCTGGTGAATGTCAGCATGACAATCCTGACAAAGCTTGCCGACCTCGGTGAATACCGGCTTGGCATGGCACTGCGTGCACTGCACCTTTTCGTGCATGCCGCGAAGCGGATACGCCGTCTTGTTGTGATCGAACTCCGGAACGGCGCGAATCGGACGCCACCCTGCCGCGGTATGGCAGTTCTCACAGGGAATCGCGAGCGGACCATGCGGGCTTCGCGTGGTCACCCGCTGCGGCGCGGGAAAGCCCAAACTGGCTCCCGGCCAGGCGAGAAGCATCAACCAGTATAAGAAACCGACAAAAATGAGCGCACCTCTCTTCAAGCGCTAGCCAACCTCAGTCCATACTCCATCTCAGCAGCAAAGCTCCAGTCTGCGACATTAACCGACCCGCTAATTCTGGTCCTTGACGAAGGTCAAAGAGCGCGAGGTCGTTGGTCAAGCAAGTGGCCAGATCCGCGCCGATGTCGTCCTAGGGCTCGATCGCCCGCTAGGCGCTCGTGAATTGTTGCAGCGCCGGTAGGTTGGGGCTGGTGTTGGTTTCGTAATCGATTTCCATGCCCACCCTCAGCCGTTGGGCAACCTGGGCCGCGTGTACCGACTTGCGTTGGCGCTCAATGCCTGCCCAATTGCGACGTTTACCCCCGGAAGCCTCCAATGGCAATCCAGGTAATACCTGCTTTTCATGGCAGGTGTTTCCCCTAAGTAAGCCGATGGCGGGACAAATTGGCGACACCAAAGAGGGATTCGGGAGGCTGTTAACCGGCGCCAAAGAAACGACTTATGCGATTTGAAGCCCTGTGTTAACAGCCCGAATGTATATCACCGAATACTAACGCCCGCGACCGATGAGCGGCAGGCGTGCGAGGCCTGACCGAGTGAGCAACTGCAGCTGGTGAGGAAATGCCAGGCGGAAATGGCATGGATTCCTCGGGAGTCCCGCTGGTTTTTCGGGAATCTCTTCGCTGGGTTCCTCCCACCCTTACTTCAGGGGGAGGACTACGAAGAGGAGGGCTATCCGCCCCGCCCGTAGTAGGTCTTTTGGACGCGAGCATATCTACTATGTCGAAGAGAAAGGCAATCGCTTACCCCGGCCTGCACGCGCTCACCACGGGGTCAGTCGGAAGCAGTATGAATGAGCAGAGACGGGCCGGGGGCAGCGGTGAAATTATTCCTTAGAAAATAGCCATAACCCCTTTATTTTCAAAGGGCACGTTGCGGCTATTTTCATGGTTCGCTTGCGGTTCGCAGAACCATGATTTATTCGTATCGAAGGGCAATCAACAGATCCACCCTTGCCGCTTGGAGCGCCGGTATCGAGGCAGCTGATAGCCGCGACCACTAAAAGAATCACGATTGCTCCTGAGATCGTTAGGGGATCGTTTGCCGTCAAGCCAAACAGCATGCCGCACAATAATTTCGAAGCAGCCAGCACTGACAGCAGACGAAGCGCGAGCCCGAGACCAGCAAGCCCGAAGGATTCAACGCTCCCCCCCTGGAAATTACACTCCTCATGCTGATTGGCAAGAGGAGAAACCGACTTGCGCTGTCGTGCGCCTAGGAGCCTCAATCGGATGAAATCTCCCTGGCTCCCCTAGCTCCCGTTGTGGGAAGTACGAAACTCCGTAGGGAGCTTATCGCCGGTTGCAGGCTGATCGCGACGCGCTCGCCCTTGCGACGGGCCCGCAATGACTTCCGGATGAATTTTTATGATTTAATTGTCAGCATGGAACAGGCTGCATTTCGTCCGCGCCCGGTGGTTGGAGCGATCGTCGTGGTGAGCGGCCTCGCTGTATCATTTCTACTATGGCTGTTGTACGGGCATCATGCTTCGGCTGATTTCGCCGGGCGCTGGATGTTTCTGCCGGCCCTCAACGCGCTTCTGAACGGATTGTGTGCAATTGCACTCTGCGTGGGATTGTATTTCATCAAACATCACAACAAGGAAGCGCATCGCACGAGCATGCTGCTAGCCTTCGCGTTCTCCTCCGTTTTTCTCATCAGCTACATCGTGAACCACGCACTGCACGGCGACACGATGTTTCCCGGCCACGGCCCGGTGCGCACGCTGTACCTTTCCATTCTCGCCAGTCACGTAATCCTTTCCATCGTCGCGCTGCCGATGGTGCTGACGACGTTTTTCTTCTCCTTGACGGGCCGGTTCGTGATGCATCGCCGAATCGCACGCTTGACATTTCCCATTTGGCTTTACGTTTCGATCACCGGCGTGGTGGTTTTCGCGTTCCTCAAGGCGTATGCGTACTAGAAGCGGAATTGAGCCGCCCTGATTTAATTAAGAGGCGCCGCCATGAACGTCTTTTCCACACCCCCAGCCAAATCGCTCCTCTACCCCTGCTCGCGCCGCTCCGTCATAGCGTTCCCGGCCTTCGCCACCAGCCTCGCACCGACTTTTTCCCCCGCCACCGCCTCCCCCCAAGCCTCGACTCTCGTAACCCTGGCCAAAATCCAGGAAGCCTAGACCGTCGCGCCAAAGGGCTCGAAGCCATCCTGAAGTTCTACGCCTCAGACACCGCCTTCCTCCAACCCACCGGCGAAGGCATCACCGGCTCCGCCGCCCTGCGCACCCTCTTCCAAACCATAAAGGCCACCTTCGACAACAACCTCACCCTGCACAGCCAGAACCTTGAAACATCCGGCGATCTCGCCTACGATAGCGGCGCGACTTCCACGAAACCTTAACCACCATCGCCAACGGCGCTAAGATTGCTACCAAAGGCAGCTACATAATCATCTTCAAACGCCAGCCCAACGGTAGTTGGCAAATCGTCTGGTACTCCGCCGCCTGGCACATAAGGGGCGGGCTCCCGGATGACCGCTCGATGATCCGCCGGCTCCGGGCGCACTCCAAATCCCTTCCGACAACACCTCCGCGAGATGGTCATCCCGGGTGCAGCCAGCAGTGTTGCGCAACTTGCCGAGGCCGTTAAGGAAGCAGGAGGTCTGGCAGTGGGCTGCCATCTAAGGACTCTCTCACCGATGTTCGCAGCGAGTTCCCCTTCAAGATGTATCTGAATCTCTTCTCAAAGATCGCCGTAGGGGCTTGACTTGTTCAGAACTGATTCTCAACCTTCACTTCGGCAGGGACGGCTTCTTCTTCTTTTTCTCTTGCTCTGCCGCACGCCGGGCACTTATTCTCTTGCGAACTTCTCTCTGCTGCTCCGGCGTCAGTAGCTTGAAAACCTGACTCCGCTCCAGCCGCCGGTACCCCTGGAGCATGGCGTCTTTCTGATCTGGACTTAACTTTTCATCCTTGACCACCAAATCCATACGCGACTTCATATCCTGATGAATCTGGTCAATTTTCTCTTTCTGATCATCCGTGTACTTCAATCCGGCAAAATCCTCCGTTGGTTGAGCGTCACTCTTCGGTCGAGCCGCAGGTGGGGCCTTATGAGTCTGCGCCGGCCTGGGGGGACTGCTCTGCGCGCGGGTTAGTCCTGGTGCCGCACACAGTAAAAGGAATCCGGCTGCAACCGTCACTCGTGCCGAAAATCGGTTCTTGTTCATGTGCATCCTTATCCTTATCTTGAGCGAAGCGTGTTGTTTCATTTCTAGAGCTCTCCAAATAACTGGAATGTCGCGCGTTACGCCAAACCCCTGCCGCGCTTTCCAAACCGGGACCGGAAGCGCCTTCTTTCAGCGGAAGGATGCGATCGATTTAGCTTTCTCCGCTTGGTGTGGTTCGGCGGCCTTTAGGGCCGGGCTCGCACTCGCCACTGGATCAAGTGTACTTTGCGGAACCGCAAAGTACAAAACCAGCGGCGTACTTGCAATTCCGTGCAAAGATTTCATAATTAGCGCGTCCCCGCAACAGGACGTTTTCTTGATGGTTTGCCCACAGTGCAGCTACGCAAATTTGGAGAGATCGGTGACTTGCGCGAAGTGCGCGACGCCATTGCCGTTGAGTGACCAGACACTGGTTACAGGAGGCCAGGGTTGGTCCGTCCCTGCGGGGGACGTGGTCATTTCTCCATCCGGCTTTGGACAGTTGGATCCCGGCACGATTTTGGGCGGGCGCTACGAGATCGTTCGGCTGTTGGGACAAGGCGGCATGGGCGCGGTGTACCAGGCTTACGATCGCGAACTGGAGCGCCAGGTGGCGCTGAAGCTGATTCGCGGCGACCTGGCGGCCAATCCGGAAATCCTGAAACGATTCAAACAAGAATTGATATTGGCGCGGCAAATTACACATAAGAACGTCATCCGTATTTTTGATTTGGGGCAGGCCGACGGGTTCAAGTTCATCACCATGGACTACATCGAAGGCGAGGATTTGCAGAGCCTGCTTCGCCGCAAGAAGAAGCTGGAGCCGGCGGAAGCGGCCAATATCATCGCGCAGACTTGCCGGGCGTTGGAAGCGGCGCACGCGGAAGGAGTGATTCACCGCGATCTGAAGCCACAAAACATCATGCTGGACAAGCGCGGCCGGGCGTACGTGATGGATTTTGGGATTGCGCGATCGACGTTGGCTCCGGGAATGACGCAGACCGGGGCGCTGATCGGGACGCCGGATTACATGTCTCCCGAGCAGGCGAAAGGGCAGACGCTGGATGCGCGGTCCGATTTGTTCAGCGTGGGCATCATTTTCTACGAAATGCTCGCCGGGCAGACCCCCTTCCCTGCCGACACCACAATGGGAAAGCTCTGGAAGCGGACGAATGAGGTGGCACGTCCGTTGGGTGAGCTGGATAAGACGATTCCGCCATCGATTTGCGAGATCGTGCGGCGATCCCTGGAGATCGATCCGCAAAAACGTTTCGCGAACGCGGCGGAACTACTGCACCAGGTTGAAGCCTGGCAAGGACCGAAGGCCGGAACACACCTGTCGATCCAGGGAGTCGGCGCTTTCCCCGCCTACGTCAAATGGGCGGGCGCGGGGCTTGCCGTGGCGCTGGTTGCCACGGGATTTTTTCTGCGTCCGCGGGTGGGCACGCGTCCAGCCGCCCCGCATCCTCCGGTTTCGCTGCTGATCGCCGATTTTGACAACAAGACGGGGGATGCGGTTTTTGACGGGACGCTGGAGCCGATGCTGGGAATCGCATTGGAAGGCGCGCCTTTTATTTCCTCTTTTAATCGCGGGCAAGCGAAGAAGGTGGCGGCCAAGATGCAGCCCGGAGCATTGCGCCTGGACGCGGCGCTAGCGCAGTTGGTGGCGGTGCGCGAGGGCGTGAATGCGGTGGTGGCGGGCTCCATCCAGCGAGAAGGAAGCGGCTTCAAAGTTTACGTGACGACACTGGATCCAGCGACAGGCAAGACCATGCTGAAGGAAGAAAGCGACGCTTCGAATAAGCAGGATGTTCTTGCCGCGGCGGGAAAACTCGCGGAACGCATTCGCAAGGGGCTGGGCGACACAACGCCCGAGTCCGCGCAGAAATCCGCGGCAGAAACATTTACCGCAGGCTCGCT
>MNIJ01000059.1 GCA_001919715.1 Acidobacteria bacterium 13_1_20CM_58_21 | reverse complement strand
ACAACAGATTGCATAGATGTCCAACTGCGCGTCGGACTTCGCAGCCGCAGGTTCGTTGCTTGCCTTCCAAACGGACCGGTGAAATAATCCCGCTATGATTATAGGCGACCGCCTGCGCGCACTCCGCGAAGAAAAGAAACTCTCCCAGGGCGACATCGAAAAGCGCACGGGCCTGCTTCGGTGTTATATCTCCCGCGTCGAGAATGGTCACACAGTTCCCGCCATCGAAACACTGGAAAAGATGGCTAGGGCTCTGGAAATCCCCATGTACCAGCTATTCTACGAAGGTGATGAGCCGCCCAAGCTTCCGTATCTTCTCAAGCGGAAGTCGTCTGATGTAAACCTGTGGGGTAACGCTGGCAAGGATGCACGCTTTCTGAACAAACTGCGTCGCGTGTTGAGCAAGACTGACGAGGACGGCCGCAAGCTCGTGATGTTTATGGTCCAGAAGATGGCCCATCGCTAGAAGCTAGAGGTCCTGAGCAGAAAAAGAATTGATAATCAGAGGCCATCGTGCGTCGATCCGTTCCATAATGAAGGCAGCATCTTTGACGGCACGATCCACAAAAACCCTTCGCCATGTTCGGTTTGTCTGGGTCCAAGTGAAGGAGCCTCCGCGCCGCAGAAATCGCTGCGGCAAACAGGATGGCGAATTTTCTTCTTTAGTCATTGGAATCACGCAGTTTGAAATCGTCGCGGGTAGAGCAAGGAATTAGACTCTAACTCTTGCTCCAGATTTGGCAAAATTGTTTAACCGTTGCTGGCCCATGTCCTGCGTAGTGGTTATTGGCGTAGGCGAATATCTTGAGGTTTCGTGTTACGAATTTTCGGAAGAGTTCGACCCAGTTCGTCAGGTCCTCGCGGCGGTCAACAATTGCCTTGTCCCAGGTTTTTGTCTGCTCTTCGATTTCCTTTCTGTCACCTAGCCAGCGCACATAAGTAAAGTCCGCGGTAATCAAGTCGAAACTGTTCTTCATCTCCCACGGCCTCGGCACAAACGACGTGTCAGTCAGTGCCAAGGCGACGTTGCACTCCCGGAGCACGTCCGCGAATTTAGCATCAAGCCAATTCCCGTTTCGAATCTCGACTGCAAATTTGTGGTCCCGGGGAAGCTTATTCAGGAAGGGTGTCAGCACGACGAGAAAATCTTCTTGCTTCAGGAATTTCCAGGGAGCGAAGAACGGGAACTGAAAGACCATCGCACCAAGCTTTGGACCGAGAATATCCATCGTTTTCACGAACTCCTCGAATTCAGAATCGCAATCCACTAGCACTTTTTCATGGGTGATGACCTGCGGAACTTTGACCGAGAATATGAAGCCTTCGGGAGTTCGGGCGGCCCAGTTGTTCACCGTGCGAGGAGAAGGGCATCCGTAGAAGGTCGAGTCCACCTCGACTGTGGCAAATTGAGTCGCATAGTAAGAGAGAAAATCGCGCGGCTGCATGCCCCGTGGATAGAAAGAACCTTCCCAGCCCGTTGCCGTGAAGGCCGAAGTGCCGAGAAGAATTCCAGGCAGAGAAAAAGGGCGATCAACTGTGAGCGTGTTTGCAGGCTTGCCTACCTCCTCCAATTTCTCCATCTGGAAGAGTGTCGGGTTGCGTATCGGCTCCACTTTTCGATGCTTTGGGCTCACCGCTCAGAGAGGCTAACATCATTTGTGTTGCAATCGTGCCGGTGCCTACAGAAAACTCGGTCTGCTCGGAAAGAGCCTCTACGAGGCACACGGACGCTCGGCGCTTCGAGCTATTCTGTCGACTCAAAATGCTTTAGAATGAGCACGATGTGGGTTGCGCCGTAGCTCAGACGGAAAGAGCAACGGCCCTCTTAAGGGGCCGCAAATTCATCTAAGTCGTTGTTCCGGTTGCGCTTACGACTTTCGAGCAATCCTTAGCCTGTGCCAAACCTCCCGAGGGCCTGTATTCTCGGGCAATCCAGTTCTTAGCGGGAAGCGGGGGAGGCCGGGCTGAGACCCGACTGAGAAGCTGAGCGGCGGTTTGCTATGGCGAAAAGGCCGCTAGTTTGGTGACAGTCGATTGGTTCACCCTCTCGCGCCCATGACTGTCAGAACACACATTTCGGCAGCATCACTCGAACGCCTCCAGCGCATGAGCCCGAGATTGTCGCGGCTGCCGTGGGTAATAAATATTAGACAAAGAGTCAGGTACCAAAACGCAGACTCAGTGTATCTAAATTTCTACGGGACCTCAAGGTCCGTACACAGAGTTTGAGTCGAGCGGCGCGCCAGGTCATTTCCGCTCTTGCGCGTCTTATCTGGCACGTTGTCCGGTACAAAGCAAGGCGGCTTCGAGCCCGTCTTTATGGATGAGTCTTGAAAGACGAGTGGAAATAATCTCCTTAACTCGTGCGTAATAAAAATAGGGGAGGTACGAATGAGTTTGAAATACACATTTTCGTATTTCATTCCGTTGCTGTTGTGGCAGCTGACCGCGAGTGGATGCAATCGGGCGAACCCGCAAGCAGCTGGCCCGCAAATGCTGCCCGCTCCACTGGTGACCGTCGCGAAAGCCCAGAAGCAGGACGTGCCCTTGTACTTGGACGAAATCGGGAAAAGCGGCGGCTCCGAGTCCGTGACAGTGACACCGCAGGTCGGTGGGCGAATCACGGAACGACATTTTCAGGACGGAGCAGACTTGACCAAAGGGGCACTCTTGTTTGTCATCGATCCGCGTCCCTATCAGGCTCAGTTGGATTCAGCGAGAGCCAGTCTGGCACAGGCGAAAGCGGCACTCGCACTCGCGAAGGCTCATTTTGCACGCGACGAGGAGTTGGTGGGATCGAAAGCGATCTCCAAACAAGACTATGACACGAAGAAGAACACAGTTGATGTGGATCTGGCGCAGGTCGAATCGGCCGAAGCCGCACTTGAAACCGCCAAGCTCAATCTGGAGTACTGCTACATTCACTCTCCCATCGAAGGCCGCGCAGGCGCGCGTCTGGTCGATGTGGGGAACGTGGTGCAGGCGAACACGACAGGGTTGTTGTTGATCCAGCGCCTAGATCCGATCTACGCGGATTTCACTGTGACCGAAGGCGATCTTCCACAGGTGCAGAAGGAAATGTCGCGCGGCAGTTTGAAGACGTTGGTGCGGCTGCCGTCGGATCCGGAGAATCGCGCGCGCAGCGGGAGGCTTACGTTTCTTGACAACGCCGTCCAGAACGGCACCGGCACCGTCAATTTGCGCGCGACGATGTCCAACCCCGACCATCATTTTTGGCCTGGCCAGTTTGTCAATGTGAGACTTGTTTTGGCCACGCAGAAAAACGCGGTGTTAATTCCAAATCAGGCCACGCAAATCAGCCAGAAGGGACCATTCGTTTACGTGGTTAAGCCCGACGGCACCGCAGACATCCGGCCAGTCACGCTTGGCCAGCGGCAGGGAGACAACGTGGTCATCACCCAGGGAGTGACGGCAGGCGAAAATGTGATTGTCACCGGGCAAATGACCGTGCCGCCGGGTGGGAAAGTCCGTGTCGATACCGGAGTGGCGCCCGTTCCGGGTGGAGCTCCGGCGGATGCAGGCACGAAGTAAGGAAAACGAGGGGATATGAGTCTCTCTGAACCATTCATTCGACGACCCGTCATGACGGCAGTGCTGACTGTCTCCGTCGTTCTGTTCGGTGTGCTGGCGTACTTTGGCTTGCCGGTCAACGATCTGCCGGCCGTGGACTATCCGGTCATCCAAGTGAATGTCGGCTACCCCGGCGCTACGCCCGAGACAATGGCGAACAATGTGGCGACACCCCTGGAACGCCAGTTCATGCAGATACCAGGGCTGCAACTTATTACTTCCAATAACGGCCAGGGACACAGCAGCTTCGTTCTGCAGTTTGATCTTTCCAAGAACGTCGACGCGGCAGCGACCGATGTGCAGGCAGCGATCTCTCGAGCGACGGCGCAATTGCCTGTGGACCTGCCGAGCCCGCCGACGTTTACCAAAACCAATCCAAACGACCAGCCGATCATGTACATCGGATTGACCAGTGACAGTGCGACGCAAGGACAGCTATATGACTACGCTAACACGCAAGTCGGTCAGCGCATCAGCATTCTGCCTGGAGTTAGCCAGGTCGCCGTGTACGGCGCTCAGTCTGCCGTGCGAATCAAGGCACACCCTTCGGCGATGGCGGCTCGCAACCTGACAATCGATGACCTGGCCACGGCACTGAAAAACGGGACGAGTTACACAGGGGCGGGTCAGTTTGACGGCGAACACCACACTTTCCTTCTTCAACCGCAGGGCCAGCTCAGCGAAGCGAGTCAATACGACAACCTGATCGTGAGGCAGGGAAACGGATCCCCGGTGTACTTGAAGGACATCGCGACCGCCGAAAACGGGCTCCAAGACGAGCGCATCAGGATGCGTTTTTGGTACCGAGGCCATCAAGTGCCTTCGGCAACGGTGGTGGTCGCGGTGTTTCGGCGCGCTGGGTCTAACGCCGTCGACGTTGCCAAGTCGATCCGCGATTTGCTTCCCACGGTTAGGGCGCAGCTTCCCAGTGCGGTGGGAATCATTCCCATTTATGACCGTTCGCAGTCGATCGTAAATAGCGTCAAGGACGTGCAGGAGACGCTCTACATTGCGTTCGCACTGGTAGTGCTGGTCATCTTTGCTTTTCTCGGCCGCGCCCGCGACACACTGATCCCGGCCGTCGCTTTGCCGCTCTCGCTGCTGCTCACGTTCGTGGTAATGAATATTCTGGGCTACAGTCTGGACAATTTGTCGTTGATGGCTCTGACGCTTGCGATCGGGTTCCTGGTGGACGACGCGATTGTCTTTCTGGAAAACACGGTGCGGCTCATGGAGCATGGGCAAGGAGCACTCGAGGCCTCGCTAAACTCAGCCAAGGAAATAAGTTTCACGATTCTGGCTATGACAGTGTCGCTCGCCGCGGTATTCCTTCCGCTTGTCTTCATGAGTGGATTGGTCGGTCGGATTTTCCGCGAATTCTCAATCACCATCATTGTTTCCATTTTTGCCAGCGGCATCGTTTCGCTTACGCTGACGCCTTTGATGTGTTCTGGCCTGTTGGCAGAGCGCGGTGAACATGCCAAGAAGACCTGGATCGAGCGAGTCATCGGAGGAATTGAAAAGAGAGTGTTGGCGTTTTACGGGCGCTCATTGTGGTTCTTTCTTCGTCATCGCTGGATTTCCCTGGCCACATGGGTTCTCTGCCTCGCGGGGACCGGATACCTCTTCTATATCATCCCGAAAGCGTTTCTGCCTGTCGGTGACAGTTCGTTTGCACTGGGAGTTTTTGTAGCACAAGAGGGTACCTCGCCATACGAGATGCATAAGCACCAAGAGGAAGTCGAGAGCGTTCTGCACGCGAATCCCGCCGTGGACATGACCTTCACGATGAGCGGCAATAACACATTCTTTCCGGCGAACCAGGGCCTGGTACTTGCGTTCCTGAAGAGTCCGGACGAGCGTGCGCCCATCGAGGCGGTATCAAGTCAGCTGATGGGCCGACTCAACTCCAGCATTCCCGGACTGATCACCTTTTTGAAGCCCCAACCCGTGCTCCAGATCAGCACCGGCGCGACAGCGAACTTGCAGGGACAGTTTGCTTATGCGATTTCCGGCATCGATCCGACCGAAGTCTATGCGACCGCGGGGAAGCTTATTCAGAAGATGCACGAGTTCCCGGGATTTCTGTTCGTGAACTCTGATCTGTTCAATCACACGCCGAACTTGCAAATCAACATTCAGCGAGACCAGGCCAAACTTTACGGAGTTTCCGAAACGCGCATTCTGAACCTCTTGCACGAAGCGTATTCGCAGAACTACATATACTTGATCAAAAAACCGACCGATCAATATCAAGTGATTCTGGAGGTCGCGGACGATCAGCGCTCCGAGCCTCAGGATCTCCACCTGCTCTACATCAAGAGCGACGACGGCTCGCGAATGGTCCCGCTAAACGCTATGGCGACGTGGCATTCCATTCTGGGCCCGCAGTCGGTGAACCATATCAATCAGTTCACAAGCGTCACTTTGTTCTTCAACTTGAAGCCCGGGTACACGATCGGCCAAGCGACGCAGTTTGTAGAGAATTCTGCCAAGCAAATCCTTCCCCCGGGAATGCGCGGCGGGCTGCAGGGCGAGGCGCTTACGTTTCGCGACACTGTGTCCAGCCTCACCATCTTGATGTTCCTGGCCGTGTTCGTCATGTACGTGATCTTGGCAATTCTCTACGAGAGTTATCTGCATCCAATCACGGTTCTTTCGTCTCTGCCAGTCGCCTTGGTCGGCGGACTGCTCACGCTACGGCTCTTTGGCGCCGAAGCTTCGCTGTACGCGTTCATCGGCATGTTCATGTTGATGGGTATTGTCAAAAAGAACGGGATCATGATCGTAGATTTTGCCCAACAGCGCGTGGAGCACGGGATACCCGATGATCATGCCATTCACGAGGCCAGCATGGAGCGTTTCCGGCCCATTATGATGACCACACTCGCGGCCTTGATGGGTGCCCTGCCGATCGCGTTCGGCTTTGGGGCCGATGGCGCATCACGTCGCCCGCTGGGACTGGTGGTCGTCGGTGGATTGATCATCTCGCAATTCATCACGCTCTATGTCACGCCGGCCATTTATCTGTACCTGGAAGAGTTCCAGGAAAAGGTGTTGGATCGCGTGTCATTTTTCCGGGCACGCCACTCACAAGTTCCCAATGCAGGCGGTTCGGCCGCGCCGGAACCAGGCCTCGGAGACTGACAGTCGATGACGATAGTTGCTCAACGGATTCGCGCTGCGTTTTTCTGGTCCGCGAGTGTCGGCTTGTTGGTGGCCTGCCTGTCCGGCTGCATGGTCGGCCCAAACTACAAGCGCCCCAAAGTGGACATGCCAACCGCGTATCGCGGTTTGACACCGGAGGAAGCGTCAAAGTCCGAATCCGCCGCGCTCGCGGATGAAAAATGGTGGGAAGTCTTTCAAGACAAGGAGCTTCAGAGCCTGATTCGGACGGCTCTCAGTGACAACTTTGACGTGCGTATCGCCGCCTCGCGCGTTCTCCAGGCTCAGGCGCAACTTGGGATCGCGCGCGCCGACCAATATCCCTCCCTGAATGGCGCAGCCAACATTGTAAGCATTCGCAATCCTGCAGCCGGTCCGATACCCGCGTATTCGCTGACGAATGGGGAGTTGACGGCCTCCGCGACGTGGAATCTTGATTTCTGGGGTAGGTATCGGCGGGCCACCGAGGAAGCCCGGGCGAACCTTCTGACCAGTGATTGGGCTCGCCAGCAAGTGGTCGCCACGCTGGTGGCCAGTGTGGCGACCAGCTATTTCCAACTGTGTGAGCTCGATCTTGCGCTCGAGATCTCCAAGAACGCGCTAGCCTCACGAAAGGAATCACTGGAGCTCACCACACAGTTAACTGAACACGGAATTGACACCATGCTGGACCAGCGCCAGGCGGAAGAGCTCGTCTACACCGCTGCGGCGCAGATTCCTGATCTCGAACGGAAAATTGCACAGCAAGAAAACGCCATCAGCTTGCTGTTGGGCCATAACCCAGGTCCAGTGCCGCGAGGTCTGAAGCTAACGGAGCAACCCCATGCCCCGGAGGTTCCGGCCGGTTTACCTTCCACCTTGCTCGAACGCCGCCCCGACATTCGCCAAGCCGAGGAAAACTTAGTGGCGGCCAATGCGCACATCGGCGTCGCAAGAGCAGCTTACTTTCCGCAGATTACTCTCACCGGATCGGCTGGATTTCAGAGCTCGGCGTTGGGTAATC
Source organism: Acidobacteria bacterium 13_1_20CM_58_21 (assembly GCA_001919715.1). Classification (GTDB taxonomy): domain Bacteria; phylum Acidobacteriota; class Terriglobia; order Acidiferrales; family UBA7541; genus Acidiferrum. Next base: position 2,993 of record MNIJ01000059.1, on the reverse strand, counting down.
TGTTCAGCGGTTCGACTGGATTGTGGAATCTGAGCGGGGGTCTAACCCAGCCAATCTTCGAGCGCGGGCGTCTGAAGAACAACGTACGCTTGGCGGAAGCCCAGCAGCAGGAAGCGCTTTTGACGTATCAGCAGACAATCAAGGGTGCCTTCCGCGACGTTTCGAACGCGCTTGTCGCCTATCACAAGAACTGGGAATTCCTCATCGAGCAAGAACGACTGACCGCCTCGGCCCAGGACGCTGCTCGTTTGTCCGAGATGCGCTTCAAGGCTGGAGCTACCGACTACTTGGAAGTCCTCACCAACGAGACGAACTACTTTTCTGACGAACTGGCGCTTGCCCAAGCGCAGTTCAACAAGGTGCAAGCGCTCGTTCAACTCTATCAGGCGCTGGGCGGCGGCTGGCAGCACTAGCGCGCCTACGCAACATTCCGTGCGCCATCCACGGCTTCCTCAGCAACGCAGTCCTGGCACGGACCTGCGGCCTTATTATTAGCCGTACACCTTAGGGGGTACGCGTGGGCAGAATGCTCTTGCGCGCGTTCGATAAAACCGTTTGGACTTATTCGCTTGGGGTTTGCGGCGGACGCGGGCCTTATGCAAATTCACCGGTGGGAAGGGGCGGCGGGAAGATGCGCCGGGACTGTGCCGCGGAGCGCAACTCATGACACCATTTGAGCGGAAGCTGGTTATGGCGAGAGAGCGCTGCGAAGGGAGCTGCTGAGGGAGCTGGAAAAATCCGATTCGAACCTAACTCGTTGGCCTCGCTGTGGGAAGCCGAAGCAAACTACGCCAAGGCCGAGAAATGAGCGACTCCCATCAGTTCGTGGGCGTCTCGCCCAGTGACCTCACTCCGTATTTCAAGTCTTGAAGAAGTGGTCGCATGTGTATGGGAACACATGAAATGTCTTGGAGACGCGCAAAGAACCGTATGTTCAGCCTTGCTAGTCAATTTGTTTTGCGGTGCCCTCTGAATTCAGAGCCGTTTCGGTAGATGCGCAGGCCATATGCGGCGCCGTTGTCATGCTTCATAAACTCAACCCAGTTGTTTTGCGTCTCGCAGAAGGCAAATCTGGTCCCATTGACGGGAATCAACATTGACTTTTGTTTGCCGGGAATTTCGATCATCAGGTGTCCGTCCTCAGCCGTGATGAGCACGCTGAACTTGCCCGGCGCGTCGGTTGAGTACTCCCCAACATAAGAGAAAGGGTTTTCTCTAGATATGTTCGTTGAGACAAAGGGTTGACTCAAGCATTGAACTGGAGAAGTAGTAGTTATGTTCCGATGTAGGGTATCCGAGGACGTCAATCTGGCCTGTTCCCGAAGTTCAGAAACCTCCGCTGAAGAGTTGGCTTCTGGGGGTATGCGCCTTCCAACCCGTACACGGTCTGCCTCTGGAGTATTCGTTCCAGATTCTATGATGGCTTGCGTGTGTGGGCGCGTGCTCGCTTGTGTGCTCGGGCGCACGCTCGCTTGTGTTGGGGACAAATTGGGAGCGCCCGCCGGAAGTTGGGCATTGGAGCTGGGTGCGGGCTCAAAGCTGACCGAGGGTAGGTAGACGGAATGGATCTTGGTGTGTCTAATAGCGAGAAACACTGCGGAGCACACAATCCATGTCAGAACAGCTCCCCCAATCAAGGCGCTTTTTCGAGGCTTGAAACTCTCCAAGGTATAGAAGACGGGAAAACCGCCTACACCGGCTGGTACGCTCACAGCCGCTTTTTCTTCCCAATATTCCGAGCGCATGGTCCACTGCCGCAATAGCGAGATGAACGCATCCGCCAGGAGCCCGGCGGCTGCCGCCCTTCCTTCGATATGGTCGAAGATTGACAGTATCTCTTCACCGAAGCGTTCGCGGAAACGCGCAGGATGGAAACGAAGTAACCAACAGTAGAGGAGGCGAAGCATTACGCCCTCCTTGGCCTGGCTGGCTGCAAGCGCAACTTACCTTCGCGGACTACGCCTTTGAGGCGCGCCATTTCGGCAGCAAGAACACCTCGTCCCCGCGAAGTGAGTCGGTAGTAACGTCGTCGTGGATCGTCATCCTGGGCACGGTGGCCAAGCTCCTGGATAAACCGTCCCTCGATCAACTTCTGCAGATTGTCATAGAGCGTACCTGGCCCCAACTTGTACTGGCCTTGTGACTGTCGGGATACTTCCTGCATGATGCCGTAGCCATGCAGATCATCACCCGCAAGCGAGAGCAGAATGTGCAGCGTCGCAGAAGACAATGGAAGAAACGAGCTCAGGTCCTCTTTCATTGGTCGGAGTCCGTTATATCGCTCTCCGAGTGATATGTCAAGTCATCCTTAACCGAGAAACCGAGAACCGCGCTACGGAGACGCCGAAGTCGAACTAAAGACACCGTCACCAAAAGACGCTCGTATCGCATAGGCCGCGGGCCGGAATCCGGATCAGCCTTCACGTTGCTAAACCGCCGCAACGCTCAAGTCTTTCATCAATCGCAAAGCGCGTGAAATCATGCTCGGTTCAAACGCCCTCAGTTGTACCGAATGTACCGAACATCGCAGCTGAAGTTTGAAGAATGAAGTTGCTGTAATCTGTTTAGAAGTGAGTTGGATACACTGACGCGCCAGTAACTCACTTACATAGAGCGTCTGACCGCGGCGCTAGACGCTCGAACGCGAAGGCTAAGCCATTTCGAATTAATGGGATGCGAATGCATAGACACTCGAGGTTGAAATTGAAAAAGAAATCGCACTAAACTATTGATAGTAAACAGTGTACGCGTGCGCCCGTAGCTCAGTTGGATAGGCTACGAACCAGCCGCAAATTCAATCCAAGTCGTTGCTCCGGTTGCGCTTACGAGTTCTGGGCCATCCTTGGCCTGCTCCAAAGTTGCACCAAAAAAAAGGTCGCGAAAAGCCGACGCGCTTTCCGCCACAAGATGAGAGCATAGGCGAACAAAAAACGAATGTAAAATGCTTTCAGTTCTGCGCCGTGGGCGGGTTGGGCGCGCTCGAAGACTTGGCG
>MNIJ01000105.1 GCA_001919715.1 Acidobacteria bacterium 13_1_20CM_58_21 | reverse complement strand
GTTGTATGCAATGGCCGGAAACCAACGATGCCACAGCACCACCTTGATGTCTTAATAGGACATGGGAAACGTCTGTCCCCCTGGTCCCAATCCTCTGACCGTCAATCTCCCGGTCAGCCACCGCAAGCGTTTCCGCGCTCTGCACTTCGACTACAGGCCCGAGGACTGCAGTGAAACTCTTGAGGTTGTAAATTCCAACTTCAGCCAGCGGCCCTATGCTGCCATCGTGATACCACCGCGCCCATGTGGAACCCGCATTACCGTAGAGCGCGCGGGCGGAATGTACTTTGCCGATTGCGCCCTCTTTGATTCTTCCCCAAAGGGCCCGGAATGTCGGCGCGAGTTGTACGAAAGGCGCGCACATCAAATGCAAACCATGCTCCTGTGCAAGCTGAGCAAGCTGTAGAGCTTCGCAGCGGTTTGCTGCCGCAGGTTTCTCCACCACAACGTGCTTCCCGTGTTCCAGGGCCGTTCGCACCAGCGACGAATGGCTGTCGGGAGAAGTGAGAATGAGCACGACATCCACGTCCGACTGCAAAACTTCAATTGGATCCGCCACCAGTTGGACACCGGGACGACGAGTTTGCAAGTCTTGCCAGATTTCCTTGCGCCGGGCGCATACCGGCCCCATCCGCGCCAAACCACGAGGAATCAAGCGATCCAGCACCTGAAAATAGGCCCAGATCACATTGCCGGCTCCGATGATTCCAACCGTTACTGGGCGCAATTGAGCTGCTCCTCCTGCACGGTGGCCGCCGCCGGTTCATAGGACAACATTGCGCCGCCGGCGACCGCCAGTGCGATTCCGAGCCATTGCAGCACTGTCGGCCGTTCCTTGAGGAAGGCTGTCGCCAGGATTATCGTGCACAGTGGATATAGGGCAGTGAGTGGAATTGCAACACTGGCCTTTGCACCTTTCTCCAGGCAAGCGAACACCGCCCAATTTCCCAGCCCATTGACAGCTCCAGCAATCAAACCGACGAGTATCACACGGGCGCTAAGCCCGAATAACGTCGTTGTTTCGCACAGGAAAGGCAGTAAAACAACAAAGCCGAGGGTAACCCAGATCACCATGGAGCGCGCCGATACCCGGTTTGTACCGAGTTTCATAAACAAGCCATTGACTCCCCACAACACAATGGCGAAGCTGGCGTATGCCATCCAGTGGATCACAAGCCCCTCAAATCGAAAGGATTACGATCGAAGCCAGGGCCAGAAGCAGGCCCCCCATTTGTACCTTGTTCAACCGCTCCCGCAACACGACGAACGCAAGTAGTACCGTGAGCACAGGAAAAAGTCCGGTAACTGGAGTGACTACTGAAGCATCCTGGTCCCGAAGGGCTGCATAGTATCCGAGAGTGCCCAGCCCGGTGACAATGCCGCTCAGAAGGCCATACGCAATTCCTCCAGCTTTGCGATCCAGCTTTCCTCGCATCTGCAGCAGCATAGCAATAGCAACAGGCAGCATGCCCAAGGTGAACAAAATCTGCATCTGCACAGGGCTGGCCGCTACTGATCCTATTTTGGACAAAAAGCCCCAGAGGCCCCACCAGAAAATACAAAGTAGTGCGTAGCAAAGCCAGATAGGAAACTGCCGGCGTTCAGTCGGCATTCGGAGTTGCCTCGGATTTCTTGGGTAACAGACCGTGGTCGTCTTCGACTATATAAGAGCAAATCCGAAACGAGTCGCAGTCCACGCCTGACAACCTTGACAAACGTTCTGCTGCAAGCTGAATCGGCAGCATATCGACCACAAACTGCCAGTGCCGAGGAGCAGCTGGCAACTGGCATACCAGGTCACCGGCATGTGACGGGAGGTTCTCCCCGATGAGCATCACGGATGCACCTAATTCCCTGAGATCAGAGGCGACGGACAAATCCTGATCGCGCATTTGTGTTTGATCAATCCACAGGCAAAAGCGCATACCGTCCTTGACGATCTCCTGGGGACCGTGGCGGAAGCCGCTCGTGCTCATTGCGGTAGCGGGCATTTTCACCCCTTCCTCCCACAACAGTTGCGCTTGATGGCAAGTCCCTAAACCAGTGCCGCGGCCGAGGAAGTAGTAGTCCGCATCGCTGGCAAGCCAGCTAGAATTCTGTAATTGTTCTTGCCACAACTCCAGGCATTTTCCCGCTTTGTTTACCGCACTGAGTAAGGGGCTGGCCACGGATGCGAACTCCGTTTCGACCGAGCCTGCCAATGCACCTACAGCAATCAAAAGCGAAGAATAGGCATTTACCGAAATCGCGTGGTCAAGCATGGCCGGCACCACAATAGCCACGGCAGATTCGCGGACAAGAGGACTGTCTGCGCAATTAGTGATGCCGATGACGGTCGCCCCGCTGGCTGCTGCTTTGGCAAGCAGCTGAACAATCTCAATGCTTCTGCCGGTCCGCGAGATCGCGATAATGACTGACCCGCGGGGAATGGCCGTGAAATACAGCAACTCGCCGGCTTCCTGCATGTACACCTGGCGTCCGCCCATTGAAAACAGAGCACCTGCAGCAAGAGCAGCATTCCAACTGGCTCCGATGCCGGTAAGGAAGACGTCTGGGGCTGACCGCATCAAAGACGTGGCGTGTTGCAGCGATTCCCGCCCCGGCCCCAGAAGAAAGTCGATCGTCCCTGGCATCTCGGTTCTTTGACGAATTATGTCTTGGAGGAAACGGGTGGGTGTGGTCACGCTCGTCCCTCAAGGATGCCGGACCGGAGCAATCTGGCAGGCCTAGGTGTAGCAAAAAAGGGAGAGTGACAGTCGAGAAGGATGCGTGAAAAAAGAGTCGCGAACATCGCCAAAAGCCTTTATGAAACCGGTTTCAGAAACCGGGACTACACTATCTGAGGGCGTGGGTCTTGTCAAGCCACGTGGCCTTTCCCGCATGGTCGTGATAGGGTTCCCATTCGGGCAAGTTGGAAGTTGGGGCAAGTTGACGCGTAAGCCGCTATCTTCTGGAATCTGGTAGAGAACCACAATATGGCCCACACCATGCGCGAAGTGTCCAGACGAGCCGGAGTATCGCTGGCGACCGTCTCGCGCGTCCTCAGCAACACGCAATATGTTTCTGAAGAAGCCCGCCGGCGTGTGCTCAGCGCCGTTCGTGAATTTGATTATTTCAAGAACGTGCATGCCCGGCGCCTGGCAACCGGGCGCAGTGATTTATTGGGGCTCGTCATTTCCGAGATTGCCAACCCGTACTTTCCTGAGATTATCCGGGGTTATCAGGCCATGGCATGGAATCGCGGCTTTGACGTGCTGCTCTGCAACACCGAATATGACGCGGAGCGGACCAAGGCGATCATGCGAAAGCTGAGGGAGAGTGATGCTCGTGGCGTTGCGATTGTTACCAGTTCGGTGGAGCGGAGTATGGCTTCCGAACTCACTGCAGCAGGGATACCCTTGGTTTTTTGTAACTCCGATCCTGCCAGCAAACTGGTCGGAAACATCTGCATCGAATACGAACACGGCATTATCAAAGCAATTCAGCATGTCGTCGAACTGGGCCATCGCGACACTGCGGTCATTGCCGGTCCCGCCGACAACCGCACCGCGGTGACCATCAAGAACGCTCTGGTATCCGGACTCACGGCGCGCGGATTGAAGCCAGTGTGCGTTTTAGAAAGCGATTATCGGGTGGATGCCGGCGCATCGGCAGTCCGAGAAATATTGTCCTGCCCGGAAATACCTACCGTAGTCTTCTGCGGGAACGATCTGATTGCGATGGGCGCGATGAGTGCGCTGGAAGAGTCAGGAGCGCGGGTGCCGGAAGATGTCTCTGTTATCGGGATTGACGATATTTTCTTCGCTTTTCTGGCGCGGCCTCCCCTTACAACCATCAGCGTTCCCCGCGAACAACTCGGGGTGAAGGCCTTTGAAGCGCTGGACAAGATGGTGAAGCTCAAACGGCAAAAGGGCTCGAACTACATTTTGGAAACCGATCTTGTGGTGCGCAAGTCCACCGCGCCAGTGCGACGGTTAACCCTAAAAGTGCATTCGTAGTGAATCGGATCAATTCGTGATGTCATCGCGTAGGATCAGGCCCTTCCAGATACCCCGCAGATTCGTTTTGCCCTCCGTTCTTTCACTCCTCTGCATGGCACTTCTCATGGTGCACGACCTCTGGGCGCGACGCACGCCAACACAAGACCACGCGAGTCTCGGAATTTCACTTGCGAAACAAGGGAAGCTGCCTGAGGCAGAGCAGGAATTGCGTGAAGCGGTTAGGGTCACTCCTGTGGTCGCACTGTACCGCGCTCAGTTAGGTTCCATCCTCGGGCTGGAAGGGAAATGGAAAGAAGCACTCGAGAGTTTTCAAAAGGCAATTGACCTCGCTCCAGAAAATCTTGATTTTCGGCGAGAAACTGCAGCTGTGCAATGGCAACTTGGTCTGATGGCTTCAGCCGAAAAGAATCTTCATTTTGTTCTGGCAAAACATCCCGGCGATTCCGGAGCACTTTTGTTACTGGGCCTGGTGAAGGAGAGAACTGGCGACTACGCGAAAGCTGTTGAGTTGCTCGACTCACAATTTGAACTGGTTATTGCGCAGCCCGATCGCACCGTCGCGCTGTTTCATTCCATCGTCCAAAGCGGTCAACAAGACAAAATCGCAAGAGTCGTCGACATTCTGCGACTACGGGCCAGCGACAAGCTATGGACGATTGCCATTGGCCGGTGCATACAAATTGCCGCGATGGGTGGAGACCTCCAAACTGCCGAAGCGATGTTTGCTTTGATCCCCAGTGACGATTCATCGCGAACAGATGTTGCACTGCAGCTGGCGAAGCTTCTCTATAACCGTGGCCAGGTGCACCAGGCAAAAGAGCTTCTATCACAGCTGGCGGCGCAAGGCGTGGTCAACGCGGATTTGCAGGCCCTTCTCGGAAATTGCTTTGAATCGGAACGCCAGCCCGGCCTTGCCCTGCAGGCCTACCGGCGTGCTATCGAGGTGGATCCCTCGCGCATTGACCATTACGAAGATCTGATTTCGCTGCTGTTGTACTTGCGTAGAACGAACGATGCAATCGCCCTCGTGAATCGTGCACTCGCTGTTGCGCCAAATGATGCCCGGCCCTGGGTGTGGAAAGGAAATGTGGACTTGCGTAGGAACGCCTCCAAAGATGCGATGGAGAGTTACAGGCATGCTGCAAAGCTAGATAGCTCGAATGCCGATGCAATGTTTGGGATTGCCGCCGTCTATTTCGCCACTGGTCAGAGCGACGCCGCGATTGCCGAGTACAAAGCTGGAATTGCCCGATTTCCGAACGATGAACGTTTTTATGTTGGGTGTGCGGAAATGTTATTGGCATCTCCAGATTCCCCCAAGCTGTTGGCGCAGGAGGAAAGTCTGCTGCAAGAAGCAGTGAAGCTGGCGCCGCAATCGGCGGAAGCTCACTATCTGCTTGGTCAATTGGCCCTGCAACAGAGCCGATTGAAGGATGCCGAAACAGAATTTTCACTCTCTCTCCTATCGGATCCTGATCGGAGCAAGGCGCATTTTGCATTGTCAGTCGTCTACAGACGGATGGGGCGCACCGATGACGCGACGAAGGAATTTGCAGTCTATCAGGACCTAAAGCAAGCGGAAGAGAGCGGAACGACAGCTGCGATGACGGCAGGGAAGCCGTGAAGCCTTTGCGCATCTCGTCCAGAAAAGCTGATAGCCCGGACCAACTTCCCTTCATTTCGTCCCGACGCCACTTTCTTTGTGCGCTCTCAGCTGCCGCAATTGGTCAGTTCTTTCCTCCCACACTGGTGCGAGCCGGTACACCTCCGAAGCCCATATTTTCGGATATCACTGCCGAGGCCGGTCTCACCTGGCGGCAGTTCAACGGGTTTTCGCCCGATCGGTACCTGATCGAAACCATGGGTGGAGGAGTCGGTCTGTTGGACTTTGATGACGACGGCTGGTTGGATATTTTCCTCTTGAATGGCGGTGAGACGCCCCGAGGCAGAAGCGAAAAGTCCCTTCAAAACGCCCTGTATCGAAATTTGGGCAGCGGAAAGTTTGTTGATGTTGCCGTAGAAGCGGGGCTGAGCCGGGTCAAAAGCTACGGCATGGGTGTAGCGGTCGCGGATTTTGACAACGACGGCCATCAGGACATTTTCATCACCGGATTTCCAAACTGTACGCTCTATCACAACAACGGCAATGGCACATTTACTGATGTCACGGCAGATGCGGGGCTTCAGAACACGGGGAGATGGGCCTCGAGTGCTGCCTGGTTTGACTACGATCGTGATGGATTTCTGGACCTGGTCGTGTGCAACTATGCGGAGTTGTCATTCGAGGGTGTAGCCCCGAAGTGCGAGTACGTCAATGTTCGAACCTACTGTGAGCAGCGCGCCTACCAAGGGATGCCTCTAACGATCTACCGCAACAACCGCAACGGTACATTCACGGACGTCAGCCGACCCTCGGGACTGGACCGATTTGTCGGACGAGCGCTCGGAGTCGTCGCGATTGATATCGATGATGATGGATGGCCGGATCTATTCGTGGCGCGCGACGCCTCACCCAATCTCCTTCTGCTAAACAAGCATGACGGAACCTTTGTGGACGCCGGGTTAGAGGCAGAAATCGCATTCGACATGAACGGCAATGCCAGGGCTGGCATGGGCGTGGATGCGGGCGATGTCAATGGCGACGGGCGACCGGATGTGGTGGTCACGAATTTCAGTTTCGAGTTTCATTCCCTATTTCTCAATCGGGGAGTTTTTCCTTTCGAAGACTGGACACGGGCTTCACATTTAGCTGGCCCTACGAGAGCCGACGTAGGATGGGGCGTGCGCTTCGTCGACTTTGATAATGATGGACTTCTCGACCTGATGATCGTGAACGGCCATGTTATTGAGGTGATCGAATCGTTGCAACCTCAGGTGAAGTACAGGGAACAACCGTTGCTTCTGCACAATTTAGGCAACGCTGTCTTCGAGGATGTGAGTTTCAAGGCGGGAACCGCATTTTCACAAAGTTATCTTGCGCGCGGACTCGCAATCGGAGATTGGGACAACGATGGTGCGCCGGACGCAATCTTCACGTGCATCGGCGACCGCCCCGTCTTGCTGCGCAATAACGTGGGACAGAAGAATTCCTGGATCGGTCTGCGTTTGGTCGGCGTGAAGAGCAATCGAGACGCAATCGGAGCAAGATTGACGCTTCGGGGTGGTGTTCGAAAACTGACACGTTGGCTGTCTGGCGGCTCGAGTTATCTTTCTTCACATGACAAACGCATTGTATTTGGATTGGGAAATTTGACTTCGAGCCATCCTGTGGACGTTGAGATCGTCTGGCCAAATGGCGGGACACAAGTCGCGTCCGCGTTGGAGATCAACCGTTATCACCGAATCGTTGAGCAGGTGACGAAGTAGAGTTGCCTTGAAATTTAACGTGACAGGGGCACTACCGACACTTCCCTGAAGTAAACCTCGGAGCCGGGATGATTCTGCAGGCCAATGAAGCCTGAGTCCGGCCGTGGTCCTCGATCAGGGTCATGGGAGCCAGGAAGTTTCGCCGGTACAGCTTGTCCTTCTGTAAAGTCCGTTACCTTGATGGCATTGAGGTACACGATTGTGCGCGGTCCATCAATTGTGATGTCCATCGTGTTCCATTCGCCGATCGGTTTAATCGGGCGCGCCAAAGCTTTTGTAAATGTGTAGAGCACGCCTGTGCACGAAAAGTCGTCGGGCCAGTCGCCAATTTCAACCTCGTAACCGCGGTTGATTGGCATCCACGGTTCGGTAGGCTTCTCCGGTATGCGAATAAAGACCCCGGAGTCAGATTCTCGCGTGGCGAGCCTGAACACAACCCGAATGGTGGCATGTGCAATCTTTTCTTGAGCATACCAAAGCATTCCCATTCCACCCTGTGTCTTCATCATTCCGTCCTGCACGACAAA
>MNIJ01000132.1 GCA_001919715.1 Acidobacteria bacterium 13_1_20CM_58_21 | reverse complement strand
GGAGGCTACTATGATGCGCCACAGAAATTCGTTCGGTTTTAGTTTGGCCGCAGCCGTCTTGGGCGGGTTGTTGGTGTGGCCTGCAGTCGGGAGAGCGCAGCTTCTCCCGCCCCTTCCCGATCCGACGCTAATCGTCACGGGTCCGGTCGGCACCCTCCTCGGTGCGACCGCGGTGCTGGGCGGCACCGGAACGATTGTCGCGGGAACCAGCGACGTTCTCCAGGCGTCGGATTTGACAGGAGGCATCCCTTCGCTACTCACCGGAGAGACCCTCCACGCAGTGACGATCGGCTATCCGGATCAAATTGACTCCGAAGCCTCGCTCGCTGCCCTCGCCTTGAATGTCGCGGGGACCAGCATCGGCGCCGACTTCGTGATGTCACGCGCCACGGCAGTCGTGGGCAGCTCTATCGGCGCCTCGAATATCGACGGCCTCGCGATCAACGGGGTGCCAATCTGGGTGAGCGGAGCTCCGAACCAGACGATCGGCATCCCCGGAGGCTTGCTGGTGCTCAACGAGCAGCAATCCTTGCCGGACGGCACCCTCGTGGTGAATGCGCTTCACGCGATCGTCTCCGGCGTCGCGGACGTGGCAGTCGCATCCGCGATGGCCGGCTTCAGTGGCGGAAGCGCGAAAGCGGTCCAGGCGAGCTACTGAGGGCTGAGGTCTTACTGGGAATGACCTAATCATCAGAATGCGTATGGAGGAAAAAACAATGCCTAGAACTTGGACACGTTATGCTTTTGGGGTCGCGGCGGTCGCGCTGGTGCTCGCCAGCGGCTCCGCGAATGCGTGGCAGTGCGACTTCCTGACCGGCGGCGGGTTCATCGTCCGCGACAGCGGCGCGAAGGCAAACTTCGGTGTCGGGGGCGGATGCAAGCACGGCTCGCCGACCTGGGGGCACCTCGAGTACATCGACCACGGGATGGGACTGGACGTCCACTGGACCAGCATCACGGCGTACCTGGAGATCGACTCGAGCACCGACGCCAAGGGCCGCCCGACCGGGGCCCGCGAGATTTGCGGCACGGCGCGGACGAACCAGTTCGGCGACGTCGATTGGGTCGTCGTAGCCAGAGACAGAGGCGAGCCGGGCGACGACGATGAGTTCATCATCCGGCTGACGCAATCCGGCGTCATCGTCTATACGACCGAATTCGATTCGGATCACACATTGGGCGGTTCGGGCCCGGGAGGCGGAAACATCCAGCTCCACAAACCCAACCCCTCGACGACCGGATCCTTCGGGGGTTCCTGCCCCGCCTTATTTATAGGGGGAGGGGGGGCCTAGCCGGTGCGGAGGTTCCGGATCGACGGCCTCGCGATCAACGGGGTGCCAATCTGGGTGAGCGGAGCTCCGAACCAGACGATCGGCATCCCCGGAGGCTTGCTGGTGCTCAACGAGCAGCAATCCTTGCCGGACGGCACCCTCGTGGTGAATGCGCTTCACGCGATCGTCTCCGGCGTCGCGGACGTGGCAGTCGCATCCGCGATGGCCGGCTTCAGTGGCGGAAGCGCGAAAGCGGTCCAGGCGAGCTACTGAGGGCTGAGGTCTTACTGGGAATGACCTAATCATCAGAATGCGTATGGAGGAAAAAACAATGCCTAGAACTTGGACACGTTATGCTTTTGGGGTCGCGGCGGTCGCGCTGGTGCTCGCCAGCGGCTCCGCGAATGCGTGGCAGTGCGACTTCCTGACCGGCGGCGGGTTCATCGTCCGCGACAGCGGCGCGAAGGCAAACTTCGGTGTCGGGGGCGGATGCAAGCACGGCTCGCCGACCTGGGGGCACCTCGAGTACATCGACCACGGGATGGGACTGGACGTCCACTGGACCAGCATCACGGCGTACCTGGAGATCGACTCGAGCACCGACGCCAAGGGCCGCCCGACCGGGGCCCGCGAGATTTGCGGCACGGCGCGGACGAACCAGTTCGGCGACGTCGATTGGGTCGTCGTAGCCAGAGACAGAGGCGAGCCGGGCGACGACGATGAGTTCATCATCCGGCTGACGCAATCCGGCGTCATCGTCTATACGACCGAATTCGATTCGGATCACACATTGGGCGGTTCGGGCCCGGGAGGCGGAAACATCCAGCTCCACAAACCCAACCCCTCGACGACCGGATCCTTCGGGGGTTCCTGCCCCGCCTTATTTATAGGGGGAGGGGGGGCCTAGCCGGTGCGGAGGTTCCGGATAACCGGCCTCGCGCGTTTCATCTCCACAACTAACTGCTCCCAGGGCGTTCATCGAATGCCCTGGGGAGCGGCCTGCGTAAGGAGAAATAACCCCTCAGGGATGTCGGGCGTGCATCCGCCTCTATCGGCATAGTTCAATCGGCCTGGTGGGGGATCATGGCCCCTCAATATTCGGCGGTCACAATCCCCCTTGGTTTGAAGGGTAACCCATGATAAAGATTGCGAAACGGTCCTATGTCGCGGCCCTGATATCGACGTTCGGGCTCGCGTGGATTTCGCCCCAAGCTCTGGCGCGCGTTGAGGAAACCGATCCCTCCGTGAGCTATACGGTGGGGTGGACGCAAGGCGACACGAGCGGAACCTGGAGCGGCGGGACCGCCGCGGTGTCGACGGCGGCGGGCGCGCAGGCGACGATAACCTTCACCGGGACCTCGGTCAGTTGGATCGGCGGCCGCACGCCCCAGACAGGAATTGCTCGCGTGTCTGTCGATGGAGTGTTCGTGTCCGAGGTGTACCGATGTTCGAGGCCACCGGCCTAGCCAACGCGAGCCACACGTTCACGATCGAGGTAACCGGCCGACAAAACGCGTCTGCGACGGGTGCCCTTATCGTCGTGGATGCGTTCGACGTGCCCGCCGTGACGATCTCGCGCTTGCAAGAAACGGATCCCGCGGTCAGCTTCAGCCCCGGCTGGATTCAGGACAATCCAGTCGTCACGCTGATCCCAGGAGTCACCACCGGTTTCACTCAGGGCATCTCGCTCAGAACCTGGAGCGCCGGGGCTGCCCGCTTGTCGACGACGCCGGGCGCGCAAGCGACCTTCACCTTCAACGGGACGGGGATCAGCTGGATCGGCGCTCGCGGAACCCAGAGCGGGATCGCCCGCGTATCCCTGGACGGCATCTTGATCGCCATGGTCGATCTGTATTCGCCCACGGAACAAATCCAGGCGGAGGTGTTCGCGGCAACGGGCCTGGCCGACACGAGCCATACCTTGACGATCGAAGGGACCGGCCAGCAAAACGCGTCCTCGCAGAATGCGCTGATCGTAGTGGATGCCTTCGAGGTGACGACGTCGGGAACGCGCCACCAGGATACGGATCCGGCGATCGCCTACGGCCCCGGTTGGATTCAGGGTAATCGGGACAAGGCATATAGCGAGGGAGCCGCCGCAGAATCCAATACCCTGGGTGCGCAAGCGACCATCACTTTCACCGGCACGGGGATCGGCTGGGTCGGAGCGCGCGGACCCCAGTGCGGGATCGCCCGCATCTTCCTGGATGGAGTCTTCGTCGAGGACTTCGACACGTACTCCCAGACGGAAGGGCCTCAGCACACCGACTTCACGGCAAGCGGCCTGGCTGCGGGGACGCACACGTTGACGATCCAGGTGATAGGCAAGAACCCGCTCGCGACGGATGCCTGGATCCTGCTCGACGCGTTTGATGTCACCCCGTGAGGTGAGTCGATTGTCGTGGAAAGGGTCGATCGATTGACGAGCTGCTGCATCGCGTGACGTCCGAGCCGGACGTCCGACGTCCGGCGTTCGGGCGCCACTTCAACGGGTTTCGGCCGCTTCATGCTTCGGCCAAGCGGAAATCATAGCTCTCTATGTCGAGTTCCTTCGCATATCGCCACAGCCCGATCTGGGCGCAGGAGCTGCTCATTTCGGCCAAATCCTCGCTGCGCAGCACGATGCGGGAGGGACGCGCGTTTGGAGCTATGGCTGCCGAAATTCATAAGAGCGAATGGTGGTCAGAGCGGCGGCTTCGCGCATTCCAGTCCGAAAAATTGCAGATGATCGCGCAGTCGGCGGTAAACAATGTCCCGTATTATCGGAACAAGTACCGGCCTCTGGATTTGGATTTCGAGAAGCTGGAATTCCCGGAAGCCCTGGCGAAGCTGCCTTTGATAGACAAAGCCGATGTGCGCGCAGCCGGCAAATCACTCATCTCCGAGAGAAAGCAGGGACCGCTGTTCTCGGGAAGCACGAGCGGTACCACGGGTGCACCGCTCGGCCTCTCCCAGGACTTGGCCGCAATCAACCGGGAAAACGCATTCATCTGGCGTCAGCTCACTTGGGCGGGCCTGCGTCGAGGCGACCGGCGGGCATGGATGCGGGGGGACATGATCGTCCCCGCGACCCAGGAGAAACCGCCTTATTGGCGCGTGAATCGGGCCGAGAACATGTTGATGCTTTCTTCCTACCATTTGTCTGAATCGGCGGCGCCCTCCTATCTCGATTCACTTGCACGTTTTGATCCGGTGGTGATCCAGGCCTACCCGTCTTCGATCGGGTTTCTCGCCACTTGGATGCTGAGCACCGGGTCCCGCTACCGCGGGATTTCGCTGCGCGGCATCGTGACTTCATCCGAAACGCTTTCAGAGGTCCGCCGGCGGGAAATCGAAAGCGCCTTCGGCTGCCGGGTTTTCGACTGGTACGGTCAGTTCGAGCGCGTGGCTGCCATCGGTACTTGCGAGCAGGGTCGCCATCACCTCTTGTCCGACTATTCTTTCGTTGAGATGCTGCCGGCCGAAGACGGCTTGTTCGAGCTCGTGGGCACCGGTTTCAACAACCTGTCGATGCCGTTGATCCGCTATCGCTGCGGAGATCTCGTGCGGCCTGCGCCGGCGAATGAGCGGTGCTCCTGCGGGCGGTCGTTCCCGCTGATCGAGCGGATCATCGGCCGAGTCGATGATTCGATCAAGCTATCGGATGGGCGCTCGGTCGGCCGTCTCGACCATCTTTTCAAGGGCGTGGAGGGAATAATCGAAGCGCAGATTCGCCAGGATCGTCTCGATACGATAGTAATGCTGGTGGTTCCTTCTCCCACGTTCAACGAACGCACGCGAGAGACTCTGCAGAGCAATGCTCGTTACCGCCTCGGGGACGGGATCGCGTTGGAAATACAGCTGGTTGACTCGATTCCCCGAACCAGAAACGGCAAGTTCAAGGGCGTGGTCTGCAATGTCTGATCGGCATTCCCGCACTTACCTTCCAAGACAATCGGAGTTAGCGGCATGTGCGGAATCGCCGGTTATCTGAGGTTGCGTCCGGAGAGCTCCGCGCCGATCTCGCCCAATGTGGCGAGGGAGATGCTGGCGGCGATCCGCCGGCGAGGACCGGACGGAGAAGGCCAGTGGCGCTCCGCCGACGATCTTTGCTGGCTCGGCCATCGGCGCCTTGCCATCGTCGACCTTCACACCGGCGACCAGCCGATGTGCAACGAGGACGCGACGATCTGGACCGTCTTCAACGGCGAGATTTACAACTTCGCCGCCTTGCGTGCCGAACTCGAAGCGCAGGGTCATCGTTTCAAGACCCGCTGCGATACCGAGGTTCTGGTGCACGGCTACGAGCAGTGGGGTCTTAGCGCGCTGGCCGCGCGTTTGCAGGGCATCTTCGCCTTCGCTGTATACGATACCGTCGAACGCACCCTCTCACTCGCTCGGGATCCGATGGGGGTCAAGCCGCTCTACTGGTGGAGCGACGGCAACGCGCTGTTGTTTGCGAGCGAAATGAAATCCTTGCTGCGCCATCCCGCCTTGCGCGACCGCAGAGTGAACCGGGCGGGCGTCGCGCAGGTCCTGGTGACCCGATACGTGTCGCGCCCGAACACGATGTTCGACGGAGTGTCGCGCTTGCCGGAAGGCTGCTGCATCGCGGTTGACGTGAGCGGCCGCGTGCCTCCGGCGCCGGTGCGTTACTGGGATGTGCGTTACCGATCCGAGCAAATCGATCTCGAGGAGGCGACCGAGCAGCTGGATACGCTGCTCAAGCGCACGGTGGACATGCAGTTGATGTCGGACGTGCCGCTCGGCGTGCAGCTCTCCGGGGGCGTCGACAGCAGTCTGGTGGTCGCACTGATGGACAGTTTGCGTCGGGAGAAGGGGGATCCGGCGCGCGTGAAGACCTTTTCCGTAGGCTTCGACGTCGCCGAGTTCAGCGAGCTCGGTTACGCGCGCAAGGTGGCGGAACGCTACGGCACCGAGCACCACGAGATCACGGTGGGGTTCAAGGATTTTGCCGAGGAACTGCCTTTCCTCGCCTGGATCTACGACGAACCGATGGGGGAGCCTCCCGGAATCCCCACCTATTTCATGTGCCGCGAGGCGAAAAAGCACGTGAGCGTGATGCTGTGCGGGGAGGGCGCCGACGAGCAATTCGGCGGCTACTCCAAGTACATGTTCGACCAGTTTTCCGCGGCGCTCGACTGGATGCACTCCGGAGTTCGAAACGTTCTGTTGCGCGGCCTCGCCAGCGGCCTGCCGTTCAAAGGCCGGCGTCTGCGCAGCATGGCGGAGATCCTCGCGATCGCCGATGCTCCGCGCCGCTTCGCGTCGTGGTACGGGGGCTTCGACACCGAGCTTCAAGCCAGCGTGCTTTCCGACGCGATGCGAAACGAGATCGGCGATGGCGGGCTCGCCCAAACCTTCGACGAAATCGTCAACAGCTGCGACAGCAGCAGTGCTCTCGATCGCTTCCTTTATTGCGACGTGCATACCCGGTTGGTGGACGACATCCTGGTCAAGAGCGACCGGATGAGCATGGGAGCCGGCATCGAGGCCCGCGTGCCTTTCCTCGACCATAAGGTCGTCGAGTTCGCCGCGACCCTGCCGCAGCACCTCAAGGTCAGCGGTTTGAGTTCGAAAATCGTGCTCAAACGGCTCGCTGAGCGCTACATCCCGCGGGAGACCATTTACCGCCGCAAAGTGGGTTTCACCGTTCCCCTGACCCGCTGGTTCGCCGGGCCGTGGCGCGGTTTGATAGACGACGTACTCCTTTCCGATCGCTGCCTGGACCGAGGCTACTACAACCCCGATGTGGTGCGCGGCATCGTGCGCAACCACGTGCAGAGCCGCGTCGATCGGGAACAGGGGATCTGGCTGATGCTCGTCCTGGAAATCTGGCACCGGCTGTTCGTGGACGACGACGGCAGCGAAGCGGCGGTCGGCAGGGTCAAGGCGGATTTCGCCCGCTCTCTGGATACGCTGCTGGCCGCATGATGCGCGGGCATTTTCCGGAACGGATGACGCGGCGAAGTTTTTTCTCTTCGAAGGAAACATGAAGCAAGTCCGCCAATACCTTCGCAACGGCGCCCTGGATATCGGCGAGGTGCCCATCCCCGCGGTCGGCGCGGGCGACGTGCTCGTGCGCAGCCACTACTCGTTCGTGAGCGTGGGCACCGAAAAGATGAAGGTTTCGCAGGCGCGCATGAGCCTCGTTGAGAAGGCGAAACAGCGGCCCGATCAGGTCAGGCTGGTGCTCAATACGCTCCGCGAGCAGGGCCTGGTCGCCACGTTACGGAAAGTGCAAGAGCGGCTCAAGGCCCCGGCCACGCTCGGCTACAGCTGCGCCGGAACCGTGGTGGAAGTGGGTTCCGACGTGGACGAGTTCCGGGTGGATGACCGCGTAGCCTGCATCGGGGAAGGCGTGGCGACGCACGCCGAGTACAACGCGGTGCCGCGAAACCTGGTGGTGCGCGTTCCGGCGAACGTGAGCCTCGAGGCCGCCAGCTCGAGCGCGGTCGGCGCGATCGCGCTCCAGGCAATCCGCCAGGCGAAGCTCGAGCTCGGTGAAAGCGTCGCCATCATCGGGCTCGGCCTGCTCGGGCAGTTCCTCGTGCAGCTTTGCCGCGCGAACGGATGCCGCGTGATCGGAGTGGACCTCGACCCCGGCAAGTGCGCGCTCGCAGCGGAGAACGGCGCCGAGGCGGCTTGCGGTCCGCAAGCCGACGAGGCGCTCCACCACACGCTGCGCGCAAGCGCCGGTCTCGGTGTCGATGCGGTGTTGCTCACCGCCTCCACAAAGGACCTCGGACCGATCGAGCTCGCAGCCATGCTGGTGCGCGACCGCGGCCGCGTGGTGTGCCTGGGCAACACCGCGATCCAGTTGGAATGGCGCACCTGGTTCGGCAAGGAGATCGATTTCCTCTTCAGCCGTGCGATGGGGGCAGGGATCAACGAGCCGGACTATTTCACGCGCGGTAATGATTACCCGATCGGCTACGTGCGCTGGACCGCCAACCGGAACATGCAAGCCTTCCTCGACCTGATCGCGCAGGGCAAGCTCGCGGTGCCGCGGCTCATCACCCACCGGTTCCCGTTCTCGGAAGCGATCTCGGTGTTCGACAGGATCGCGAGCGGCGAGCTGAATCAGGCCGTGGGCATCGTGTTCGAGTACCCCGAGCCCGAGAAAGGCGTGTTCGAATTGCAGCCGCGTACACTC
The DNA here is from genome assembly GCA_001919715.1 of Acidobacteria bacterium 13_1_20CM_58_21. Classification (GTDB taxonomy): domain Bacteria; phylum Acidobacteriota; class Terriglobia; order Acidiferrales; family UBA7541; genus Acidiferrum. Next base: position 457 of record MNIJ01000132.1, on the reverse strand, counting down.
ACCTTCGGGGGCGAGCAGCCGCGCGGCGCGGTGCGGCTCGGACAAATCGGCGCGGGCAACTACGCAAAGTCCATGCTCATGCCGTGTTTTCCCTCCCTCGCCGACCTGAGCCTCGAAGGCATCTGCACGACCAAGGGCCCCAACGCCGAGGCGCTCGCCAAGCGATACGGGTTTCGCAAGGCGACCACCGACGCGGGCGAGCTGCTTCGCGATCGCGAGATCAACGCGATCATGGTGGCGACCCGTCACGACAGCCACGCCCGCTATGCCGCTCTGGCGCTTGGAGCAGGCAAGCACGCCTACGTCGAGAAGCCGCTCGCCATGACCGAGGAGCAGCTCGCACCCGTCGTCACCGCGCTGGGCACGCGCGGAGCGGACGGCCCGACGCTATGGATCGGCCACAACCGCCGCTTCAGCCCGTTGAGTCAGCGCGCGCTCGCCCACTTCAAAGGGGTCG
>MNIJ01000025.1 GCA_001919715.1 Acidobacteria bacterium 13_1_20CM_58_21 | reverse complement strand
ATTCTTCAACGTGCTCAATCGCATGTTGTTGAATGTTGGCCCCGTTAATGGAGCTGGCATCGCGTGCTGGGATGGCAACGTTTGGGACCAAGCCCAGTTCGGGCGGAGCCCTACTTTTGGCAAAGCCAATTTCGCTGGACAAAATTGTCAAGGCAATACACCGAGGAGAGGGCAGGCGGAATTTAAGCTATACTTCTAACCAGGCCAGGAGCCGAAGGCTCTAGACTTCGGATCTCTTTCTTGGCGCTGCTTTCCGCAGCGCGGACATTGCAAAGCCGGGCTTCAGGTCCCGGCTTTGCCATCTGGAGGCGCGATGAAGCCGCGGACGAATTTCCTTCTCGGTACGAAAATTCTCACCAAACAAGTTGCAATTCTCCTTGCATTACTTCTTGAGGTAACTCTGGTTTGGGCCGCAGACAAGCCCTGGAAGACCAAGCAGTTCCAGCAATGGGACCAAAAGGAGCTTCAAACTATCCTCACGGATTCACCCTGGGTGCGGGTAACTACGATCCAGCGCACATGGCTTCCGGTTTCAGAGAAGGACGTTGCACCCGACCCTCAGATCAACGGAGGTGTGAGGCAAATGCCCGCCGGGGGCGGCCAAGCTGCAATACGAGCTGGCGAGGGCTCGTGGAGGGAGCTGAACGTTTTTATTTATTGGCAGTCATCGCGCGTGATGCGCGCCGCCACGGCGCGCCAGGCGGTTCTGCACGGCGAAAACGTGGACGTCGAAAAATATGCCAGCGAGCCCCAGAGCGAATATCAGATTATTCTGCGCATGGAGGACATGACACCGTTCGTACAGCATAACGAAGAGTTTTTCAAAAGCAGCGCATTTCTTCAGATGAAGAAGGGCAAGAGCAAGATCTCCCCTAGTCATGTCCTTTATGAACGCAACCAGAAGGGATTGATTCAGAATGCCGTCTTTTTCTTTCCCAAAACTGGCCCTTCCGGCCCTGCGGTCTCCGGCGACGAGACGGAGGTGCAGTTTTCTTGCAAAATTGGCGACTCGACGGTCCACGCCGATTTCAGGCCGCGGGAAATGGCGGATCAGTCCGGCCCTGATTTGTGATAGCGTGTGCCGGCCACGCGCTGTTTTCCCTTTGAGGGCTGAGCAGCCACCGTCCTATAATTTGCAGAGAGGGAATTTTCCGTGTCCTCTGCGCTCTTGGTGGTAAATCGCAGCAGCCTTCCCACGCGAACTCTTTCATTCTCGGCCTCTCGCGCTGGGCAGCGCAGTGCCTCCGGGATTTGTGCATCTCTTTCCCTCCCCTGCCTCATATGTTTCCTTGGCCTCCTGCATGGTCCAGCAGCAATAGCGCAGAGTTCTCCGGGCAGTGGGCAGCAGGGCTCGTCTTCTACGAAGCTGGCTAGCGCGGCTCAGACGAACGCCGGTCCAGCCGTTGCCGAAAATGCAGTCAAGCCTGGCGAATCTCTCACCCCAGATCCCGCGCTCGCCCCAGCGAGATTGTTTTTGCAACGAGGAATGCTGAGCGAGGCCGAAGCAGCCATAAGAAACCATTTGCAGCCGCACGCGGACTCCGCGGATGCGCATTTCTTGCTTGGTTTCATCTTGTTCAGGCAGGTCCAGGCAAAATGGCTTGAAGCAGGGGAAAAGGACAGCGAAGCCTTGCGTTATAATAGCGGAGATTTGAGCGGCTCGCTGGTTGCGTATCGCGATGCGAAGGTTAAAGAATCGCTCGCAGAATTTACCGCCGGAGCAAGGTATCACGTCCCGAATGCGTTTGATCTGAAGATCGTGGGCCTCGACTATATCCTGCTCAAGGATTACATAGACGCCGACCATTGGCTCACGCGGTCGCTCCAATGGGATCCTCGCGACGCACAGGCCTGGTACTACTTGGGACGCACGAAATACAGCGAGAGCCAGTTTCCGGAGGCGATTGAAGCCTTTACGCAGTGCTTAAAACTGGAAGTGCGGAACATCCAGGCGGAAAACAACGTGGGATTATCTTACGAAGCCCTCGGCCAGAAGGACCAGGCCATCCAAGCCTTCAAAAACGCCATTGCCTGGGAAGACCAAAGCCCGGCCAAAGACCCTGAGCCGTTCATTGAGCTGGCTCACCTTTACCTGAACCAAAATCAACCGGAAAAAGCAGTGCCCTATCTCTCGCAGTCTATCGCCATTTTCCCGAGGGTATCCAAAGCGCATGAGACACTAGGAAAAGCCTACTCCCTGCTACATCGGCTCCCCGAGGCCCAGGCGGAACTGGAAAAGGCCGTTGCGCTGGAGCCGGAAACGGCTTCATTGCACTGCATGCTGGGCCAGATCTATAGGCAAGAGCGAATGGTTTCGGAAGCCAAGTCCGAATTCGACCGCTGCGCGGCCCTGCAGGAAACGCAAGCTGCAATCCCTTCAGGAACGGAATAGTCAGCAAAACGGTGCGCCACAGCTCCTCCGCAGACGTCTAAACGGGCGCAACCGTACCGACCGCCAATGTTGGGCCGAGTCTTGGATAACATCAAGGCGAAGTCAATCCTCCTGCACGCCCACTGCATACTCCCATCGGAAGCTATTGATGCAACAAATATTTAGTAGGAATCATTCCCCGACAAGATAAGGCCAGTAATGGCGAGACGCGCCATGGCGCTCCGGCAAGCTGGCCACTACGACGCCGCGCTAGATCAGGGCTGAATGCCCTTGCCCTCGATGATGGTTATGCTGCGGTCGACGCCGAGGATGGAGATCTCTTCGACGGCGCCGCCGGGCCAGTGGATTTCGAGCTTATCAACCTTGGAGAGAGTCCCCAGCCCGAGATGGACGCGCTGGTCGGAGCTGGAACCGTAGCTGCCGCCGCTGAAGACATCGGCACGCTGGCGGATTCCTCCGATGGTCAGGAACACTTTGGCGCCGATAGCATCGCGGGGGCCCTTGGGACCGCCGATCAGTTTCAAGGTGAGCCAGTGGTTGGCGTTCTTGACCACGTTCCGAAGCAGGGTAGGAGGCGAGTCCATATTATTGAGGACAACGTCGATGTGGCCGTCGTTGAACAGATCGCCGAAAGCAGCGCCGCGAGCCGGAATGGCGGCGGCGAGGCCGCTGCCTGTGGCGGGCGGAACTTCCTGGAATTTTGCGCCGTCAAGATTGCGAAAAAGCTGCGGGCGCTCGGCCCAGGTGGTGCCCCATTCTGTGCGGTCGGCGATGGGGTAGACGTGGCCATTGGCGATGAAGATGTCGAGAAGGCCATCGTTGTCAAAGTCGAGAAAGCCGGCGCCCCAGGCAAGAAACGGTACTGTGAAGTTACCGAGGCCGGCGCGAAAGGAGACGTCTGTGAAATTGGCGCCGCCGTCGTTGCGATAAAGCGTTTTGTAGTCGTCGGAAAAGGTAGTGATGAAAAGGTCGAGCTTACCGTCGCGATTGTAATCGCCGAGGGCGATGCCCATGGAGGCTTGGGCGCGGCCTTCTCCGTTGACAGCGAAACCACTGTCATAGCTCACATCTTCAAACGCGCCGTCGCGACGGTTTCGATAGAAGTAGTTGGGTGTGGAATCGTTGGCGACGACGAGGTCGAGCCAGCCGTCGTCGTCGAGGTCGGCGAAAACGGCAGCGAAGCCGTAGCGGCCTTCGCGGTCGGCGAGGCCGGCTTTGAGACTCACGTCGGTAAACGTGCCGTCGCCATTGTTGTGGAAGAGATGGTCGCTTTCGCCGATCAGTCCCATGGGACCGCAAAAAACCGAGACGCCACGGTATTGACACGCGCCTTCGGGGACGCCGTTTTTCCCGGCGAAGATGGGACGGTCGACGTTGTAATTGACGTAGCCGGGAACGAAAAGATCAAGCAGGCCGTCGTGGTCGTAGTCTCCCCAGGTGGGGCCGGTGGACCAGCCGCCGAGAGTGACCCCGGCCTTTTCGGCGACGTCGGTGAATGTGCCGTCGTGGTTGTTGTGGTAGAGGCGGTTCTTGCCGTAGTTGGCTACGTAGATGTCCGGCCAGCCGTCGTTGTCGTAGTCGGCTACGGCGACGCCGAAGCCCCAGCGCTCGTTGGCGACGCCGGCCTTGTCAGTGACGTCAGTAAACGTGCCGTCATGGTTGTTATGGAAGAGCATGGCGCGGGGCGGTCGTTCCTTACCCTTGATGGAGGGGACCGTGGAACCGTTGAGGAGATAAATGTCGAGCCAACCGTCGTTGTCGTAATCGAGGAGGGCGACGCCGGAACCCGGGGCGTCGATGATGGTGGATTTTTCGGACCCGCCGGAACGATGATGGAATTTATCGAGACCAGCCTCCTTGGTGATATCGATGAACACAACGGGCGCGCCGTCGACAAATCCCCCTGCGGTGATCGGGCGAGACTTGGAATCTTTTATGGGCGCGTGGGCGCCGCCAGTGGCCATTCCTGAATTTCCAGCTGGGCGAGGTGGCGGTGGCTGTGCCTGTGGGTTTCCTGGTTGGGCCTCTTGGCAGGTTGCTTGCGGAATTGATAGCGCGGTCCAAAAGAACGAGAGAGTCAGAATGACGAGGCCAAGAGGAAGGCGCATGGTTGAAACATTATGCAGTCTTGGGAGCCCAAGAAGGATGGCTTTCGGTGTCGTTTCCTCCTCCCCTGCTGCAAATTGAAAATAATGGCCCAAGAGACCCGCGCAATCCGGCGACTTGGTTCGAGCCAGCGAAAAGATCACTTCCAGATGCAATTCTTGAGATTCACCAAGAGGATGGTTGGCTAGCCAAAATTGGCGGAGTGGACTTTCGCAAGGTTGCTATCCGGGCAAAAATTGACAGCGGCATAATCGTCCCTAGCCCATTCCAATTCAGTGGCTTACGCGGGAAGGAATAGATGACATGAGGATGTATTGACAGACCATGCTGGCGAAGGAATAGTCGAAATCCGCTGCTTACGTCGCCAAAGGTGGCCACCCCATGAAACCGAGTGCCGCACTTCTGTCCTTGTTATCGCTCTCGTGTGCCTGCGTGGGATTCGCGCAGGAAACGAAGAAGCCCGACCCGCACAAGGCCATCCTCGAGCGGCTCGATTCCCTATCGGTCTTGCCGCTGGCTGAGTGGCGTTCCCACGGCGACCTCCCGCACCCCGAAGACACGAGCATCAATGATGGGGACTGGCAGACCGTAAAAGTGAGGGAACCGTGGAAAACGGGCTCGCGTGTTCTCCGGCGCTGGGTGGAGATTCCGGAAAAAGTCAACGGTTACTCGACACAAGGGACGAGAGTGAGTCTGGAACTGAACCTCCAAAGCGAAGAAAGCATGATGATCACCGTCTTTTCCAACGGCTCACTTGTGGCCCGCACCGATGAGGACATGCAGCAGCCGATTCCGCTCACGGAAAGCGCGCAGCCAGGGCAGAAATTCCTGATCGCCGTGCGCGTGAGCTGCACGGAAGCGAATACCGGAATTTATCGCAGCGAGTTGCGATTCGAATCTCCCACCAGCCGCCCAGATCCCGCGCTGTTCAGGACCGAAGTCCTCGCTGCCCGGCCGATGATCGCGGCGTTTGCCGAGGGAAAGGCCGAGAGAGAAAGCCAATTGGATGCGGCGGTCATGACGGTGGACTTCACGGCCCTGGATCGCGGTGACCAGGGAGCGTTTGACGAATCTGTGCGGCAGGCACGAACCAAATTGCAGCGCCTGAACCCGTGGCTGAAGAAATTCACCATTCGCGCCGCGGGCAACTCCCACATCGATATGGCCTGGCTTTGGCCTTGGACGGAAACCGTCGAGGTCGTCCGGAATACTTTTCGTAGCGCCCTCGATCTGATGCAGGAATACCCGGACTTCCGGTTCACCATGTCTTCGGCCCAAACCTATGCGTGGATGGAAGAGAAATATCCCGATCTATTCAAAGAAATTCAGCAGCGCGTGCGGGAAGGCCGCTGGGAAATCGTCGGCGGCATGTGGGTGGAGCCTGACCTGAACATGCCTGGCGGCGAATCCCTGGTGCGGCAGATTCTCACCGGCAAGCGCTACTTCCAGCAGAAGTTCAATGTGGATGTCAAGATCGGATGGAATCCCGACTCCTTTGGCTACAACTGGCAGCTCCCGCAGATCTACAAAAAATCAGGGATGAATTACTTCGTGACCCAGAAGATCTACTGGAACGACACAACGAAATTTCCCTACAGGCTCTTCTGGTGGGAATCGCCGGATGGAAGCCGCCTGATGACCTATATCCCCCATGACTATGCCAACGACACGAATCCCGTGAAGATGGCGGTTGATCTTTCCGCCTACGCTCCGGCCATGTATGCCAGTGATCCCTCCGATGGCCGTGAAATGATGCACCTGTACGGGGTTGGGGATCATGGCGGCGGCCCGACGCGTGCCATGCTGGACATCGCCAAGCGCTGGATGGATCCGGATGTCGTTTACCCGCGCCTGCAGTTCGGCACCGCCCGCGGATTCTTTGATGACTTGGAGAAAAATCAGGCCAACCTGAATTTGCCGACGTGGCGGAATGAAATGTACTTCGAATACCACCGCGGCGTCCTAACCACGCAAGCAGAAACCAAGCGCCTGATCCGTACGACCGAAGAATTGCTTCTCGACGCGGAAAAGTTTTCTGCGCTTTCGACACTATTCGGCAAGGGCTATCCCGCGAACGATTTCAGCGGAGCATGGCAGCGGCTCTTGTTTGACGATTTCCACGACATTTTTCCCGGGTCGGGCATTGCCGTGAATTATCTCGATGCCAAGCGCAACCTGGAAGATGTCGGGCGCACCGGCAATGCCATCCTCGAAAGCTCTCTCGACGAACTCTCCGCCTCCATCAACACGCAGGGCCCTGGTGTTCCGGTAGTCATCTACAATTCGCTCTCGTGGCCGCGGAAAGAAGTGATTGAGACCGAGGTACAACTCGCTGCATCCACGCAGAAAGTTGAGGTCGTTGATTCGGCGGTTAGACTCGTGCCGTCTCAGTTGATTTCAATCGAACAGCGCACACATCGGGCACACCTGTTGATATTGGCCAGCGTGCCGGCGCTCGGTTACAAGACCTATTTCGTGCGCGCTGCCATCAAACCTGCCTCTTTCGCGGCATCGGTGAACAGTACTGGCGATACCGTCGAGAACGAATTCGTGCGCGTCAAAGTCGACTCACAAACCGGCTGCGTGACCGGCGTTTTCGACAAGCGCAGCCAAACGGAAGCGCTAGCACCCTCAGAAACCGATTCCGGCGGCCCCAAGACTTCGGCCTGTGGGAACCTCCTGCAGGCGTTCCGGGATAAGCCCAAACAGTGGGATGCCTGGAACATCGATGCGGACTTCGAAAAGGAACACTGGGATCTCGACAAGGCAGACGATGTCAAGCTGGTTGAGAATGGTCCGCTGCGCGCCGTCATTCAGGTAAAGAAGCATTTCCAGAATTCGACCTTTGTTCAAGACATCACCGTGGCGGCGGGCAATCCCCGCGTGGACGTCAAAATGAGCGCCGACTGGCGCGAGAAGCACATCCTGCTCAAGGTCGCCTTCCCGCTCAGCGCCCACAATCAGAAAGCAACATTTGAGATTCCGTTCGGCTCCATCGAGCGGCCCACCACCCGCAACACCCCGGCCGAACAGGCTCAATTCGAAGTGCCCGGCCTGCACTGGGCGGACATTTCCGACGACAAACACGGGCTCAGTTTGTTGAATGACTGCAAGTACGGATACGACGCCAAGGGCAACGTCTTGCGGCTCTCCTTGCTGCGTTCGCCCGAATGGCCGGATCCTCACGCCGATGAGGGCCACCACGTATTCACTTACTCTTTTTACGCCCACCCAGGAAGCTGGCGCGATGCGCAGACGGTTCGCCGCGGGTTCGAACTCAACTACCGTTTACTGGCGTATCAAACGCAGAATCACCAGGGCAGCCTCAAGGACGAACACTCTTTCCTCGAAGTGCAGCCGGACAACGTGGTTCTCACCGCGCTGAAAAAGGCCGAGGACGACGAAGCCCTCGTCCTGCGATTTTACGAGTGGGCGGGGAAGGAAAGTGATATAAAGCTGCTGCTTCCTGCGGGCGCGAGCTCCGCGGCCGAGACCGACCTCATGGAGAAGCCCGTGGCGGATCTAGCACTTCAGGAGGGCACGGTGACGGTGCACACCAGACCGTTCGAGATCAAGACACTGCGAATCCGTTTTGCGCCGAAAGTGCCGGCAACGCCAGCCGCGAGGAGTTCCAACTGAACGCGCCTCTAGGAAAAGCCACTGTCGTCGGTGCGCTTGGTGGTCTGCTGTTTGGTTTCGACACGGCGGTCATCGCCGGCACGACGCACTCGCTTACGGCCGTTTATGGGCTTAGCCCCAGAGCTCTGGGCCTCACGGTCTCGATGGCGCTGATCGGCACGATCGTTGGCGCGATGTCGGCAGGCATCCCCGGCCAAAAATGGGGAGGGCGCGAAACGCTGCGCCTCCTTGCCGTCTTTTATGTTCTGTCTGCCTTGGGATGCGCCTTCGCGTGGAACTGGTACGTACTGCTTGCCGCGCGCTTCATTGGAGGACTCGGGATCGGCGGCTCCTCCGTCCTTGGACCGGTATACATTGCTGAACTGGCTCCTGCGAAGCTGCGGGGACGACTGGTGGGCCTTTTTCAGATCAATATCGTCATCGGCATATTGCTGGCTTATTTTTCCAACTATTGCATCGCGCGGATGGGACTTGGCGCCGCCGAATGGCGCTGGCAGTTCGGCGTCGCGGCGCTCCCAGCCGTCCTCTTTCTGGTGATGCTGCTCGGCATTCCTCCCAGTTCTCGCTGGCTGGTCACGCAAAATCGCGTCACGGAAGCACGTTCAGTGCTTCAGCTGATGGGTGCGGAAAATCCTGAGGCTGAACTTCGCGAGATCGTGGACTCGATCCATCTGGAGCGGCTGCAAACTTCGGAGCCGCTCTTCGTATGGAGGTACCGGCTCCCCATTTTTCTGGCGATCTCGATTGGAATGTTCAATCAGCTTTCCGGCATCAACGCCATTCTTTACTATTTGAATGACATCTTTGCCGCCGCGGGTTTCAGCAAAATGTCTGGCGACTTGCAAGCAGTGGCCGTTGGCAGCATGAACCTGCTTGCCACCCTGCTGGCGATGACCGTCATCGACAAGCTGGGCCGCAAGGCTCTTTTGTTGATCGGATCGGTTGGCACGGCCGGGTGCCTTGCCGGTGTCTCCGGGGTATTCTTCACTGAGAGCCACCAGAGCTATCTCCTGTGGCTGCTGGTGGCCTATATCGCCTTCTTTGCCATTTCGCAGGGAGCTGTAATCTGGGTTTACATCAGTGAAGTATTCCCCAACCGCGTGCGCGCAAAGGGTCAGGCACTTGGAAGCTCTTCGCACTGGATCATGAACGCCATCATTGCCTACACGTTTCCGCAGCTTGCAAAATCTTCGGGGGCGTACCCCTTCGTGCTGTTCTCAGCCATGATGGTGGTGCAATTCTTCGTCGTGCTGTCCTTTTATCCGGAGACCAAGGGAGTCACGCTGGAACAGATGCAGCACCGCCTGGGTATTGAATAACCAAGAGCGACAAGTCATCCATCAAAGCGCCCACATAAAAGACTAGCGTGTCGTACACGCACGAACTGAAGAGCCGTTGATCCCTCAAATAGCTGCACCTAGTAAGTCGCACCCAAAATTGCCTTTCGTTCCAGCAGAAGAATCGCCAAGCGGATTTTGGCTTAGAGAGGGGGCGCTCCCGACGCGGTGAATCAGGGAAACTGTCGAGCGAGGGTCTCTGGAGCGGTCGGCTGAATAACATCGCCAATACTTTAAAGATGAAGACCGGCGTTGGGAATCAATAGCATGCCAAGATGGCGCATAATATATTACTTGAACGAAATTCAGGGATGTGCGGAGGTTCGATGAACATCCCTTTGAGAATCAAGCTTTACGCTGGGCGTTCTTTCTCATTCTGCAGGAGGGAGATGTGAATTACGCGGTGCTGCTTCAATCCGCACTGGTGGCGTTGCTTCGGAATAAAATGCGAAGCGTGCTGACGGTGCTGGGGATAACCATCGGGATCGCGGCGGTGATTTGCGTCGTCGCGATAGGCAAAGCTGGACAAGCCCAAGTCGAACAGCAGTTGAACAACCTGGGAGATAATTTTGTTTGGATAGAAGCGGGCGGGCGCGCGGTGAATGGAGTGCGCACCGGCACGCACGGAACAAAAACACTGACTTTCGCCGACGCTGTGGCCATTAAGAATCAAATCTCGTTGATCAAGAGCGTTTCACCCAACGTCGATGGTCCGGTGCAGATCATCTATGGAAACCAAAACTGGTTTACAGGGTTCCGCGGCGTTACCCCAGAATACTTCGATATAAAACGCTGGTATGTGGATCAGGGCGCCGCATTTTCCCAGGACGATGTAGACCGAGCCGCGGACGTTTGCGCGATCGGTCGCACCGTACGCGATCAACTTTTTGGCGTTGAAGATCCGATTGGAAAAGTGATGCGTGTCAAGGACCTGCCTTGTAAGGTCGTGGCCACCCTCCATCCGAAGGGGCTGTCCGTTTCCGGGCAGGATCAGGACGATACCATTCTTATGCCTTACACGACGGCTCAGAAGAAGATCAAAGGGACCACTTGGCTGGACGACATCCTGTGCTCGGCGGTATCGCAAGCCGCCGTCAAAGTGGCTGGTCAAGAGGCGGCAGCTGTGCTCCGCGATCGTCATCATTTGCGCGCAGAAGAGGAAGATGACTTCAATATTCGAAACCCTGAAGATATTATTCAGGCGCAACTCGAGGCCAGCCGGACTCTTACCGTTCTTTTGATCGCCATCGCTTCCATTTCCTTGGTAGTCGGCGGAATCGGGATCATGAATGTCATGCTCGTTTCAGTAACTGAGCGGACCCGGGAGATTGGCGTTCGCGTCGCCGTTGGCGCGACTGAAGAGGCCATCCAGCTTCAGTTCTTGGGAGAATCAGTCATGCTCAGCCTGGTGGGCGGGGCGGCTGGAGTGCTGTTCGGAGTGGTTGGATCTTACCTGGTTGGCCAGACGCTTCGTTGGCCCATGCAAATGTCGCTGGAGTCCGTGGTGATCGCTGCCGTCTTCTCAATTGCTGTTGGCGTGTTTTTTGGGTATTACCCGGCGAGGAAGGCCTCTCTGCTGGATCCCATCGAAGCACTGCGCTACGAATGAAACTGCTGGGTCTAAAGTCTCAGGACAGAGGATGAAAACGAAGAACAGGTGGTACATCGTGACAAGCCTGGTGGTCTTGGCCGGGCTGTTTGTCGGCTTTGGACTGAACCACAGCGCTCAGCCACAACACTTCACCGCCCAGATTGAGCGGGGCGATATCCACGATGTCGTGGAAGCCACGGGAACAATCAACGCGGTGATCACCGTGCAAGTTGGATCGCAGGTCTCGGGCACCATTGCGAAGCTGAATGTCGATTTTAACTCCCGCGTCCACAAGGGCGATATCGTCGCTCTGATCGATCCTGCATTGTTCCAAGGGGCGCTGCTACAGGCCTCCGCGGACCTGGATAATGCCAAAGCCAACGTGGCGGCGGCAAAAGCCAACCTGGAAAAGGCGAAAGCAGCGTCGCAGCAGACCAAAGCTGACTACGACCGCGCCGTTCAGCTCACCAAGGATAACATCACGAGCCAGCAGCAACTGGACCTCGCCAAAGCCAACTATGATTCAGCGAACGCGGCGGTGTGCGCAGCGGCCGCCAACGTTACACAGGCCGAGGCGCAAGTCAGCCAAAAGGCCGCGGCGCTGACGGTGGCCCAAACCAATCTCAACTATACGGTGATCCGATCTCCGATCGATGGCACGGTGGTGGCGCGCAACGTCGATGTGGGACAGACGGTCGCCGCGTCATTGCAAGCGCCAACGGTCTTTACCATCGCGCAGGATTTGAAGAAGATGCTGGTTTACACCAAGACGGACGAGTCTGATGTTGGCAACATCAAACTAGGAAAGGCGGTCACCTTCAAAGTAGATGCCTTCCCAAAAGACACGTTTCGCGGCGTGGTCAGACAAGTCCGAATGAATCCGACCACCGTGCAAAACGTGGTCACCTACGACACGATCATCGAATTCGACAATCCGGAGCTGAAGCTGTTCCCAGGAATGACGGCATACGTGAGCATCCCCGTGACCACCGTGCAAAATGTGCTGAAGCTGCCGAACACCGCGCTGCGCTACAAGCCTCCCATGGCTCCCGAGGAGATTCTGGCGCTGTATAAGCGATACGGAATCGAAGGAGACGAGAAACAACGCGCCGGCGACGAGCACTCCTCGTCGGCCAACAGTGGAACACAAAATCTGCCGCGTGCTCCGAGAGCAGAGAATGCGGTCGTATGGAAGCTGCATGCGGATAACACCGTGGAGCCCGTCAAGGTTTCATTGGGGATAACCGACCATTCCTACACGGAAGTGACCGCGCTTATAAGGGGGGAATTGCGGGAAGGAGATGGACTCATTATTCGTTCCGTGATGCCCAAAACGCCGACTCCAGGAGGCGCGGGGATAAGGCGCTAGCGCTCCGCTGGTGAACCTGGGCTATGTCAACGATTGATTCGATGCCGACCGTCAACCAAACCACTAAGGCACTTGTCTCCACCGGAGCCGCGGTCATCCGCGCGGAAGACCTCCACAAGTACTACGATCTTGGTGAAACACGTGTGCATGCGCTCCGCGGTGTCAGCATTGTGATTGGGCAGGGAGAGTTCGTGGCCATCATGGGGGCGAGCGGAAGCGGCAAATCGACGTTCATGAATATGCTGGGCTGTCTCGACCGTCCTAGTTCCGGGCGATACCTGCTCGAGGGTATCGATGTTTCCCAGCACAACAAGAGAGCGCTGGCCTTGATTCGTAACCAGAAAATCGGGTTTGTGTTCCAGGGCTTTAACTTACTGGCGCGCACGACGGCCCTCGAAAATACCGCCCTGCCTACTATGTACACAAAGATCGACAAGGCCGAACGGAGCAAACGTGCCGCGGAGGCGCTGGCGATGGTCGGTCTCGCCGACCGCGCGCAGCACTTCCCTTCGCAGATGTCCGGGGGGCAGCAACAGCGGGTTGCCGTCGCGCGCGCCTTGGTGAACCATCCCTCGATCCTGCTGGCCGACGAACCCACGGGCAATCTTGATAGCCGTACCTCTGTCGAGATTATGGAGATCTTTCAGAACCTGAACGCCAAAGGATTAACTATCGTACTGGTTACGCACGAACTTGATATCGCTCAGTTTGCTAAGCGGGTGCTCGTCTTCCGCGACGGAAAAATTCGTAAGGATGATGCGGTGGTCAATCGGCCCAAGGCTGCGGAAGTCCTGAAGACCCTGCCGACCCTCGAAGACTAAAGGGAGTCAACCTCAAGATCGCGTGAGCTTGCATGTAATAGAGTTCACCGACGCCGTCCCTCATCGGAAAGGTGGAATGAGGGTTCTGCCGGCGGCAGGGGATCATGGCAAGGACGCCGCGGCAAAATGCGCGGTCCGCCTCGGTATCTTTAGCGGTAGTCAATCACGTGCGCCAGCAAATCATTTGGCTCTCCGAGCCACGAAAGGAGTGACGGGTGAAACCAGCTACTTCAACAACTTGGTAGAGCTGCGTCGATAAGTGGCTCGGCCCGAATCTTGAAAATTCTTGCGGGCATCAACAACGCAGCCGGAAAGACTCTTGGTTGCGGAGCTGTCAGGTTTGTCGCCAAAGAGCATTTCGAACTATGCGGGACTGGTTGTCACTTCCGCCATGGGCGATGATGTCGAGGAGTTATCTTCTCGCGGAATCATGAGTTTCTCGACATACCTCTGTGGAAAATCGTCGCTGCCCCTCCATCTAGGGACCCAACGGCAGAGACAGAAGTTTGTCCGGCCACTCTCCATCAGCGACTGTCTTAAAGGTAGTTGCCGTGCGCGCTCGTTGCGACGACCACGTCAAGCCGAAGCCCTCCAGTTTTCTCGATGTAGAACACGTAAGTCCCGTCCTGGATGTATTAAATGGCTTGGCATCCGCCCACGGAGTGGATGCGCACATGTGCGCTCGTTCGGTCGGTCTTGACAACCCACCGTATGCGAAGATATTGAGCCATGTGCGCTTCCTATTTCAAAGCATAGAGTGGGCCAGGCAAATGGCCGAGGGCGCTTTCATTTGGTGCGGGGCTGAGACAAACTGCGAAGTCTTGTCATCAATGCTGTCAGGCGGGGGCCGTCTTCCTCAGTCAGCGCGGTGAATCTTAGTCCCAGTCCGCTACCGGGCTTTGCATGGCGGACAACAGCTTCGGCCCTGATTTGTCCTTCCTGAACAAGAAAATCAAGCTTGACCGTGGCGTCCAGGTCCCTCGCTTCTGCTGTTTCGACAAACAATCCTCCCAGACTCAGGTCTCGGACTCGTGAAGTATCCTCAAGCCCTTCACAATTCCAGTAGACCCAGACTCCGCTGGGCGTCTCGACTCGCGGATAGTGCCTCCTCGAAGGGATACTTCGACCCGCCAAGAAGTACTTATCTGCGCGCACGTCCGTCCTCTCGAGATCAGGCTAGGTTCCCGACGTGGCTTTCCATGTGTCCGGATCGCTCTACTCCATTGGCGAAGTCGCCGCTCTCCTTGCGCTGGCAGTAAGCGACCCTTCCTTCGGACCGACCGCTTGGAATGGGCGCCGCCATGACTTTCCGTCGAGACCTCCCGAAGGGGTGGAGGACCTCAAGAAAAATCACAATATACTTGTAGGACTGCCAAACCAAAAATCAATCGGGTGTCTACATTAAATTGGAGTAGTTGAACACCTCAGTGTCTGGGTACGACTCCCACAACCTCTCCTTTGCCCCGTCATGGAATTGCCACCACCGACCCAATCAAGCAGCGCGCCTTTGCGTTCGCATTCAATGCACCGACGGCCTCGAAAACAATTGTCTTGATCACAGACACGTCCACTAATCCAAGCTGGAATCTACAAAAAGGACGATCACGATTCAAAATCGCCGAATCTTCTCGTACAGTTCCACTTTGCGTTTCCTGTCCATCGGTCCACCGTCGACAGCAATGGCAGGTTAGGCCGGTCCGTGATCTACAGGGTGGGTTATCAAAGCGCAATGTGGGCCGACTCAGGGTAGCCAATTCGCCGCGCTAAGGTATCTACCCCGCTCGATCGGGGTGATTCACCTTCTAACTGGACGCTAAAAAAGATGATTCGCTAATGATTTGAAATGGCCGTCGTAGGCTAGGGCCGAAAGGAAACAACATGAAGAGGCAAAAAGCTTTCTCACTCGTTGTTATTGCTAATCGAAGTGGTATTCACTTTGTTTATCGCCGGAATCGTAATGCCCAGTTTACTCCGGTCTGATTTGGCCACGAAAGAGGTTTTCGCTGTGGATTCTCCCCGCACAATCAACGTCGCTGGGATTGCATTCTCGCACACGACCCACAACGTCGAATTTGCCATCTTGGGTGCGTTAGCCGGCGCGATGACAGCATTTGCTATCCCTTTCCCGCCACAAAGGCCAACCTCCAACGCTGAGACTGTTCTGGGAATTGTTGGATAATGAGCCCGTGGCACTCTGATCCGCCGTACATATTCGGCCAAGAGCCGGTACGGTTTTGGCCGGCGTGGATCATAAAACAGCCTGTGGTATTTGCGGTCAAGCCATCAACATCATGGTATTAGCCCGTTGTGCTGCTTCGGAGCATGCCGAGTGGCTCAAAGGGAGGACTCAGCTCCAGAATGGACAAGGAACCCTACCCGAAGACTGATGCAGGTTTCCGGGAAATTGATCTTGATCCTTTACTTCTCAAGATGCTGCGAGATTTCATCGAGGATCGGAAGGAAGGCTTTTTATTCCAGACGGAGAGCGCACAATGCTCAACTCGCAGTCGGTCTCGGAGCGGCTCCCATCGCCCGGTTTGCTCAGAACGATGAAGCGTTCAGCAAGCTTCAAATCGAATTCTCGCTCACGTTGAAGTGTTTCGGAACGATGGTGACCACCAGCCAAGTCGAGCCGAGGCAAAACTCGGTCAAATGTTCGAGTTCGGCGGCCTCAACTCGTTCGCCGTTTAGATATGTGCCATTCGCGGAGTCCAGATCACATAGCCGAACCATGTCCTGTGTCACGCCTACAGCACAATGCAAAGCGGAAACTTGTGGGTCGTCGATTTCGATGTCAGCTCCGCCACCTGCCCGCCCTATGCTGGTCCTTGCTTGGGTCAGTTGGTACACAAGGGGGCTCGAGGGACCGCCCTTCGTGACAGTAATTGTGATCGTCATGTTTCTCGGAGCACATAGGTCCATGTCTGAGGGTAATGCTCAGAAAGGACCGAGGCTATAGGACCAAAGGACGGAAGTTATGGGACCAAAGTACCGACCGTACACGAGCAACAAGCGGTCTATCACGCTGGGCGATTGAGAAGCAAAGATCATCCCCTATTCTCGCGGCCTCACCTCAATTCCACAACCATAGGCGTACGCCTTCGGAACACTGGCGACACAGCCCAGTTATTTGCGGCCGGCGAAGCGCACGCGCAAGGTGAAAGCGCGGCTCTGGCCGCCGGTGAAAGAGCCGAAGTTGGGAGCGGCGACGTTGTTGACCACAGTGTCCGGGTTCAGGCGGTCAAAAATGTTCACGGCTTCGACGCGCGCGGTCCAGAGATAGCCACGGAAGGCGACTTTCTTTTCGAGGCCGAGATTGAGGCTGGCGTAAGCGGGAAAGCCCCCCGACGAGTGTATTCTTGGATGTTCGCGTTATCCCATGAAACCGGCGCTTATGCTCCTCGTGATTTTCCTCGGCACACTCGCTGTATCGGCAGTGGTGGGTGCCGTCTACCAGGCAATCGGAACATGGCGGGACCGCCGACGCTTTCCGCTTCCTGGGCACCTCGTGCGAGTTAACGAGCGGCGGATGCACATCCTTGTAACCGGAGAAGGCACACCGACTGTGGTCTTCGAATCCGGCATGGGCGCATCCTGCTTGAGCTGGACACTGGTGCAGCCTCAGGTGGCGCGGTTCAGTCGCGCGGTAAGCTACGACCGCGCCGGACACGGCTGGAGCGATCCGCCGCACGGGCCGCGCACGGCACGGCAGATCGCGCAGGAGCTACACACGCTGCTGGATGCCACAGGTGTGCCCGGGCCATACGTCCTCGTTGGGCACTCGTTCGGCGGCTATGTGAATCGGGCGTTCGTGCACCTATATCCCAATGAGGTCGTTGGCATGGTGCTGGTGGATTCAGTTCACCCTGCCGAATGGGAGAATCCGACCCCAGAGCAGGTGCGGATGATCGAAGTGGGCCTGCGATACTCTTGGATTGCCGCGTGGCTCGCACGATTGGGTTTTGTTCGGTTTTGCCTAGCGCGGCTGGCGCGGGGTTCGCCCAGGCTTGGATCGGCAGCGGCGAGCGCGTTCGGCGTCGGCGCGGCCTCGGCGGTACAACGGATTGCAGGTGAGATTCGTAAGTTGCCGGCACCAATCCTGCCAATTGTGCAAGCGTTGTGGTCGCAGCCGAAGAATTTCATGAGCCTGGGGCAGCACGTTGCCGCACTACCTCTCAGTGCTGCGCAAGCGGCTGCGGTGAGCTCGCTCGGGGATTTGCCGCTGGTCGTTCTATCCGGAGACCATCATGCGGCGCTGTACGCCGACTGGCAACACGACCTAGCCGAGCTCTCCTCGTGTGGGCGGCATGTGGTGGCGAGCGACAGCGGACACTGGATCCATCTTGACCATCCCGAACTGGTCGCTAGTGCCATCCGTGAAGTAGTCACCGCTACACGCGGGAATTGATTTTCACCGCCGCCAGGCGCGCAGTGAACAACGCGAGGTCCTACGTCGGCTAGAACGACGCGTTCCCCTGTGTCATTCGTCAGGAAGTACGCGCCTGGCAGCCGTGATATTCCCCTTTTTCGACGCCCATCATACGAGTTCTTTCGCAAACTTCTGGATTTTGCGCCAGGCGGCCGCGATTTCGTGCATGTCTTCCTCATCGCCAAGGAGCGCGGGTTGGGGAATCCAAATGGTCTCAAAAGCGGCGCGATGCGTGTGGGGATAATTCGCCTTGAGAAAGGCATGCGGCTCGGCCGCTTGGGAGCCACACAGCCGTTTGCGGTACTCATCGTTTTGGAATACGTGCAAGGCGTGGATTGGCGGATAGCTGGCCTGATTGGGGATACCCTCGGCATTCATGGCTTGAATCAGTTTTTCTGTGCTGGCACCGGCAAACTCTTTGGAGTCGACGTGAAAGATGTAGGCATAGTGCCCGTTGCGAGTGCAGCGGGGATCGAGTTTTTGTGGAGTGAGACCGGGAACTTGGGCAAGGAGTTTATCGAGGAGACGAGCATTGTGGTGGCGGCGCTGTGTTTGCGCATCGAGGCGCAGCAATTGAACGCTGAGAACGGCACCCTGCCACTCGCTTAGCCGGTAGTTCGAGCCGTTGATGAAATGGCTGTAGAACCATTCGCCGGGCATCCGGCCACAGTCATGGACGCTGCGGGCTTGCTTTTCGAAAGCATCGTCATTGGTAATGACGATGCCGCCCTCGCCAGCGGTCATCAGCTTGCTGGCCTGAAAACTGAAGGTGCCGGCCGTACCGTGTGAGCCGATGCGCTGGCCTTTCCACTCGGTGGCGTGGGCGTGGGAGCTGTCTTCGACAAGCGCAATCCCCTTGCGCTTGGCGAGATCGCCGAGAGCGTCCAAATCCGCGGGATGGCCACCCATGTGAACAGCAACGATGGCCTTTGTACGCGGCGTGATGGCCGCTTCCGCGAGTTTGGGATCGAGGCACCAGGTGTCCGGAGAGACGTCCACGGTGACAGGCAGCGCGCCCGCGTAGAGAACGGCGCTTGCCGTAGCGACAAATGTGTAGTCCGGGAGAATCACTTCATCTCCGGGGCCGATGCCAAGGGCGGATATGGTGACTTCGAGAGCGGCCGTACCGTTGGTCACGGCAATGCCGTGTTTGGCGCCGTGAAATTTGGCGAATGCCTGTTCAAAAGCGAGAGTTTTGGTTCCGGGAGTTCTCCACCAAACGCGACTGTCGAGGACATCCTGAAGAGCTCTGCGTTCCGCGTCGTCATATTGCGGCCAAACAGGAAAGCCTTTCTGGTTCGACTTCTTACCGCCATTCACTGCGAGTTCCGCCATGGAAATCTCCTGTCCTGGTATGAAGAGGGACCAAAACTGATTCAAGCCGGTGGTACAGCGAAATGGTCAGTCAGTTCTTCCTTGGCCTTGGCGAAATCCTGGGGAACCCCATCCGGATTGAGTTTATTGACGGGGCTCAAACTGGCTGACCTGTTTTAAGGCGGCATCGAATTTGAGCTCCGCGACACTGTCAATGTTCACGAACAGACTGCTTCCCGAATGACTGTAAGCGTGCCTGGTTCAGCCAACTGTCATGCCTTGTGTCCATACTCCTACTGGACTACGCTCAACTCCATACCATGTACCATGTTTCCAAAACCTCGCTCAACAAGCGGTTCGCGGACGGATTCAACATTCTGGTTCCCTATACGTTTAGCAAAAACCTGGTAAATGCCGCTGGCAACGTCAGATCGTACATCAAAAACGCGCACAATCTGAGCGCGGAGTGCGGACCTGCCGCTCCGGACATTCAGCAACGGCTGTCCGTCAGTAATCTGTACGAACTATCCGTCGGGAGAGAGCGGGGGTTTTCAGCGACATAAACTGGATTGGGGAGGCCATCCTGGGTGGCTGCCAGATTGCGAGAATTACCGCCGCCCAACTTTGGGTTGCCTGCAGTAAACCCCCATGTGCCGGGCGGGGCGGCGATCATAAATACGGCAACGGATCACGAGCAAATTGAGTTCGCTCTGAAGTATACGTTTTAGGCAACTGCGGAAGTTCGGGAGACAACACATGAGCTCGAGATGTGGCTTACTACGCACGACCCTGACTCTTGCACTCACCATAAGCGTTTCCGGACTGCGGGCGCAGACGGCAAAGCTGCATATTTCCTCGACAGCAGGAGACCGCCTGACGGCAAAACCGGACGCGCAGTTTTCGGACGGAAAGCCGGCGGGCGGTTCGACATTCCAGATCAACGATTCCGTGAAGTATCAGAAAGTGGCGGGATTTGGAGCGTCGATCATGGAAGCGGGGCTCATGACCCTGAATACGCTTCCAGCGGACAAGCAGGAGGATGTGCTGCGGGCGCTGTTTGATGCGAAGGACGGCGCGGGCTATACCGCAATGAAGACGCCCCTTGCCGGGACCGATTTTCAGTCCGCGGGCCCCTGGTTCACGTATGACGACACGCCAGGCGATGTCGAACTGAAGAATTTTTCCGTGGAGCGCGATTTCGGACCGAACGGCGTGGGCACGTACATCCTGCGGGCGCGCAAATACGGCAACTTTGCGCTGCAAGCGCCAATGGACTATCCGCCGGACTGGATGCTGTATGACGTGAAAAAGCACCAGGACATTCAACCGAAATACTACCCGGTACTGGCGAGATATTTCCTGAAGTATCTGGAAGAATATGAGAAGCGCGGGATCGTGGTCGATTATTTGAGCTTGTTTAACGAACCGGAGCAGGTGTACACGAAGATCAAATATCCAGAGATCAAAACGCTTTTGCGCGATTTTGTCGGCCCGGCGCTGCAACAGTCCGGATTGACGACCAAGCTGATGATGAGCGAAGCGCCGGAACGCAAGGTGGCTTACAGGCGATACCCGGTGGTGCTGGATGATCCGGCTGCGCGCAAGTTCGTGTCGGTGGTGGCGTATCACGGCTACGATTTCAAGAATTTCGACGAGATTGCCGAGCTCGAAAAAAGATATTCGGATTTGCCGTTCTGGATGGATGAGGTCTGCTATGCCTACGAGGCCGGATACCCAAAGAACAAAAAGCTCCCGATCTACCAGTTCGATGATGGGGATGTGTGGGGCAACATTATTTTCAACGACCTGGAAGCCGGGACGTCCGCGTGGCTTTACTGGAATGCGATCCTGGATGAGACCGGTGGGCCATGGGCGATATCACTGATCCACGGGAACCCCGACCCTAATGCGCAACATCCCGTGGTCATCATCGACAAGATCACGCACGAGATTACCTACACGGGAACGTATTGGTATCTGGCGCACTTCAGTAAGTTTGTACGCCCAGGCGCAGTCCGCGTGGAAACCACCGGCAAAACCAAAGGCGTGCGCGTAATGACGTTCCAGACGCCGGAGGGCGGCTACGCCGCAGAAGTGCTGAATAGCCTGAATGAGAGCACCGACGTGAATCTCGAATCGAAGGCGAAAACGTTGCACCTGACCTTGCCCGCGCGGTCCATCACCACGGCCACTTGGTAATCTCGGCTTCCTTGGTCAATTGCGCGTCTAGTTGGGTCCGTTTCAGAACGGGGCGAAGTTTTGTCGAGGCCCAGCCCGTTTCTGCGGATGTGCAACGCGATGCTCGGGTCTTGGGGGTGCAGGGCGAAAACACTCTAACCGCACCTCGGTCTTTGAACCCGGTAGAGCTTTGACCGAGTCCGCCACGATTTCTCTGATTCGCTCTGGAGCCGCCACGGCACGCAGGTTCACTACTAGTTCGTGTTCCCAGGCCGGTGACGCGTCTACCGGGCCTTCGACGATTGGTTCCTGTCCGCAGCCGGACACCGCCGCCTTCACATAGCCGCTTTCGGCCTGATCGATCACCTTCAAGTGCACGATTCGCACATTCTTCCGTTCGAGTTCACGCTGTAGTGAGTCGAACAACGGACCGGCAATCAGAGCAGGCATGATGGGATCCTTCAGGCACAAGCGGGCGTGGTAGTTAAGCCATCCCAAGGCGGCCTCGGCCCGCGCGTAACGTTGATAATCGATGTTCAGAGTGGCGCGTCCGCACGCCAGCCGGCCCGAGAGGATTTCATGCAGCCAGGCACTCACACCTCGCCCATGGATCGCGCTCAAGTAGCGCACCGGCGCCGATGTTGGCAAGCCGGGAAACGCTGTTTCGCGGTCGCACTTGGAGAAACAAATCAGGTCTGCTTCCTCCACTTGGTTGCGAAACAGAAAGGCGATGTCCGGACTCGCATGTGCCGCCAATGCCGCTCGTGCCTGCGCGGGGTCCACCACCACCGTCAGCGGAGCAAGCCGGAATCGGTCTGCGTGGTCGCGCTTGAGCACCTGAAGAATGGTAGCGGACAGGTCGGTGCAACTGCCTACCGGCTCCACGAAAATAATCTCCGGATGATGTTTCGCAAGGCCGCCGGCGGCTTCCAGTAGATCTGAGAAACGGCAGCAGAAGCACCCGCCGGTGACCTGATCGGCGGTTAAGCCGCTGCCTCGGACCAAAGCCGTATCAACCAAGTCGTTTCCCTGATCGTTCAGGATGGCCGCTACTCGGTGGCCCTCGGAAACTAGAATCTGTGCGGCCGCACAGAGCAGCGTGGTCTTTCCCGCTGCCAGAAAGCCGCCGATTGGCACGAACCAAGGGCGCTCGCTATTCAGCCCCGTGTTCACGCGAACACCTCGAGCACGAGTTCTTGACCGTCACCGAGCGTCAGAGGCTGTTCGAGGCGTATGATGGCGCCCGTTTCTACCTCTAAAGTGTGCCGGAGTTCCGCTCCACCGAGTGTGGCCCGAGCCTTTGCACCATGCGCTTTCAACTCGAAGCTTCGGACAGGCAGCGAGCCGTGATCGACCCGGATACGGAAGAACGTTTTGCCGGCGCTTTGCTGGCATGCGAACACGCCCCAACCAGTTGCCGTCGACCAGAAGCAGCGGAACACGGCGTCGGCAAAGGGAGGCGACAGGTTGACTGTCTGCTTGGTGCCGTCGTAGCGGAAGCCGCTGAGCGCCAGCACGCCGGACCAAGCCGCCATTGCGCGAGCGTAGTGGTGTCCGCACTCCGGCTCATCCCACGGATTGCGGCGTTCCCCGTCGAAGCGCTTCCGCACATTCTCAAAACACTCGACGCCTTCCCGCACTAGGCCGGCGTAGATCATCTCCGAGGCCGCGGAGTATTCGTGTCCTGTCCATGCTTCGGCGAAGTAGGGAAAGGGAATCCGCGGACGCTCGGCTTTGCCGTAGTCGCAGATGATCAGAGCGGCCTCGTCGTTCACCACATAAGTGCGCTGCACGGAATCGTGATGAAACATGTCCCGCCTGAAATTGTAACGGTGGATGGATTCCAAGGTCTTGCGGATCCGGGCGGGGTCGACCAGCGGCCCCAGGTCGGCAACGTCGGCCAAGTATTGCCCAACTAGTTGATCGACAAGGCATCCTTCACCGACCTGATAATTTGGCGTTTCGGTGTCCTCGGAACCCATTTGGCTGCGAAGCACTGCCGCGATCTGTTCTTTCTGGACGCCCCGCACCTTCTGGACATAATACTCACCGTTGAAGAGATTGGCGTCCAACCAGTTGCTTCCGCGCTGGAAGAGTTGGTGGTATTCCCTGGCCGCCTTGTCTTCTCCCATAGCCGAGGCCATTTCTTCGCAGGCGCGTAGCGCGGCCAGATAGTAGACACCGCATTGAGGATTGGGGCCATAGAATTCCACGTCGTAGGTATTGTGCTGGACACCTTCCAGCACGCCATCGCGGTCGGCGTCCCAGCCACCTTCGATCCAGCTGAATTCCAGGGCTTTCCTGACGCGCGGCCACATACGCTCCAACCAAGCACGGTCGCCTGAGAGCTTCCAGTCAAGGTAAGCGTGAACGATCTGACCCATCTGCCCATCGGCGGCAGCGAAGCCGCTGCGCACCTTGCCCTCCGGCAGCGCCGTCCGGAAATGCATGGCTCCCTGTTCATCCATGCTGTAGCCGAAAGCCGCTTCGCGCAGCGAGCGCGCAAAGGCCGGGAACAGGTGCGGGGTCACCGTCTCATAGTTCCAAACGTGTGTGCAGTTGCCATGGCAACAGCCGCGCTGGTCGTTGGCACCCTCGAAGCCCCAGAACCTGCCGTCGGCGGTGCGGAAACATATGCTGGTCGCCAGAGTCGAGAGATTGGCAGAAGCCGCGTCTTTCACCGCGGCCGGGAGAGTGCTCTCCCGCAACCCAGCTGTGAACTGACGAGTTTTCCTCTCGAGGCGTTCCAGGTTCTCCGCAACATACTGAGCAGTTGCCCAAGCGTCGGCGAAGCGTGTCGCGTACCAATTGCCAATGACCGAGTTTTCCTCTCCCTTCGGCGCCTCCCAGCCGCACCTTGCCGGCGTGCGGTTCGGAAAATGCCAGGCGAGCAGAAAGGTGTAGTCGCTCTCGGCTGCAGGGGCGATTGTCCGGCCGAGGCAGAGCGCCCCGACGGCATTCCGCGACGGATCCTCCGGTCCAAGCCGGCCGTCGGAAGAGAAATCGTCCCAGAACAGCAACGGAGCGTCCCACCACCGACCTTTCGGCCAGCCGCGGAGATGCGAGAGATCACCGTTTCCTGCGTTTATCAACCCGATGACGAAGCTGCCCCACATGGCGTCGCCGGCCCCAACCGCGGAGTTGTTCATGAATAATCCCGCCAGCGGCCCACTAGTACGGAACTCGTTGCTGCGTTCTTCTTCGACGCGGCGATTGCCCTGCTCAGGCACAACCGGATTGTCGATCGACCAGGCGATCGATACAGTCGAGGACCGTCGACCCTCATTCCTGACGCGATAACGCAAGACGGCTGCGGGAAGGCCGGAGTCGTCCTCCTCATGCGGGATAAACGGTGAGAAAGCTTCCAGAGTTAACCGTATGGGGAGTTCCGGATCCTCAAACTCGATCCGGGCGAGTGGGTACTCGCCGACGAAGCGAGCTGACGCCAGGCGCGTGAGTCCTGGGACATTACGCGCGCCCAGTCCATCTTGCCCATGGAAAGGAGGCAAGTGACGAGCTTCCAGGACACGGGCCATCCTCCGCCGGCCATCATCGACA
>MNIJ01000178.1 GCA_001919715.1 Acidobacteria bacterium 13_1_20CM_58_21 | reverse complement strand
TTTTGTACATCTCCTGGTAAGAGACGCTGGTCCGTCGCATCTCGTCCTGGTGGTCGATCAGGATCTGGCGCACTTCCTCATTGAGCCTATCCTCGACGGTGAGCTCTTCCATCATGCGCTGGCGCACGCGGTTGACTACAGCG
The DNA here is from genome assembly GCA_001919715.1 of Acidobacteria bacterium 13_1_20CM_58_21. Classification (GTDB taxonomy): domain Bacteria; phylum Acidobacteriota; class Terriglobia; order Acidiferrales; family UBA7541; genus Acidiferrum. Next base: position 7,984 of record MNIJ01000178.1, on the reverse strand, counting down.
ACACTAGCTTTGGTTTCGATCTGCCCGCCATCGACCAAACGTTTCACAACCTCATTGGCCATGTGCGCTACAAAGTCCCGTACGAGAAGCATCTCAGGGTGTTTCCTTTACTGGAATACAAAAGGTTCAGTTTACTGGCTGCGTCAATAAAGTGCAAGGAAGGGGACGAATCACGATCACGAAATTACCAGGAAAATCCTGCCACCAGATTGGGAACGGTAGCGCAAGCCAGAACCAAGCATTCCTGCATTCGCCGGTCGGTTCCGGTCGGTGCGTTGACGCCTCTTGCCGCTTGCTGTACGATGAATTGGCTAAGGGCGCTTAGCTCAGCGGTTAGAGCGTTCGGTTTACACCCGAAAGGTCGTCCGTTCAAATCGGACAGTGCCCACCATTGTGACGCAATACCGTTCAGTTGGCTAAAACGTCGTAAAGGTCGTCAAAAACCGCTGAAATACTTGGATCCGTGACTTTATTCGCCAAAACAGCCAGGGCCATAAATTTCGTTCGCGTAATAATATTACGTCCCCACAGGCCCTTCATTTAATAGCAGCCGCCCGCCTCTCAGTGCAGGCCGCCCAGCGAGTCCCTCTTCATCCCATACTCCGCCCCCCACGCATCCGTCATGTGACTGCGAATCTCCCACAGCTCAGGATAAAATTTGTGCCGCATTCCCTCTTCCAAAATCTCCACCGGCCGCCCTTTGAGGGAATTGGAACCGAACCCGATCGTTCGATGAATCAACTGCATGTGTTCATACCGGAATTTCTGAAACAACTCATCGAATTCCGCCAGTGCTTCGGCCACGACGTAAGCGTCATCATGGCTATATTCCGAGTCATAGATCTTTTTTACGTTCAGTCCGTGTTTGTCCAAATAATTTTCCTTGAATGAATTCCAAATCGGCTGGTACAACGTCAGCAGCACACGAAAACCAGGCGACTCCTGCCCGCTTCCATTCCCCAGCCGCTTCCGGATTTCCTGGTACTCCTTGGGTGACATGGTCTCAAGCAGCGCCACCTGCCGTATCATCAGCCGCTGTGCCATGTGCACGCGCCGGAAAAGGGTCACTACTCGATTGGTGTTTTCATGTTGCAAGAATTCATCAATGTCCAGCAGCGTGTAGGCAATCAGTTTCATCCACAACTCTTCGATCTGATGGACTAGTTGAAACTGAAGCTCGTCCCCGTTGCACAAGTCCTCAAACTTCGACTGGCAGCTCAGCAGCGTTTTGGTGTTTAGATACAATTCGTAGTCCAACGTTCCTTCGCCGCTCATAGCGGCGTAAAACTGTTCACGATTCACGAGGTCCCTCCTCCCCCATTCTGGCACATAAAAAAACGCCGGCGCCACCGCCGGCCCGAACGGTGCGGCGTGCAAGCTGAGCGGCCGGAGGAATCCATTCCCCGCGCCATGCGTACGATTGTGTTTCGGCTCATCCTCTTTTACGTTCTCGCCATTACCGTCATGCTGGCGATGACCCCCTGGAATCACCCAGGCACGGGCACCAGTATTGCTGGGAGTCCGTTCGTGAGCGCCTTTACCGCCGTGGGCATTCCCTATGGTACAAGCATTATGAATCTGGTGGTGATCACGGCCGCCCTCTCGAGTTCCAACACCGACCTGTATCTCAGCACGCGCATGCTGTTTTCCCTGTCGAGGGGACGATACGCCCCGGAATGGCTCGGCGCCTCAGCGAAAATGGCGTTCCTCGGCACGCCCTGGCTGTTTCGACGGGAGGTATGGTGGCAGCGACATTGCTTGCAATTTACGCGCCAGCGAAAGCATTCCTCAGGCTCTATGGCGTCGCCGTCGCGGGGACGTTTTTTGTTTGGATCATCATTTTACTGACGCACCTCGCGTTTCGGCGCGCGCTTGCTCCCGAACGAATCGCCCGGCTTCCCATGCGTTTGCGATTCTTTCCATATTCGACATGGCTGGGCATCACTGCTTTGCTCGGGATCGTTGTGAGTACGTTTTATGTCCAGGGCTTGCAGTACTCGGTCCCAGCTTTCGCGCCGATACTTCTGCTGATTTCTCTCGCGTATTGGAAAATCCGGCGAGGAAAGGGTTTGCGCGCGATATGGAGCGCCAGTAAGCGCCAGTAACCTGGCTCCGCAGCGGATCTTCTGGTATGGTCAAAAACTCGCCCTGGTCACAGCCCTGAACCAGCACTCATTGCTATGCTCCCGTTGATGACAAATCGGGCCCGCAAGATCTTTTGCCAGGGGAAATTCCCGGCAGCCCTGAATATATGTACTGATTGTGACCCTATCGTCCGCTGTTTCTTCGACTTTTATGCCGCTTCACTCTCGTCGTACTTTAGCCAGCCCCTAGCGCTCAAACCTCTCGCCGGCTAAGAGCTTCAAGTCCCACTTGAGCGGCGGGCTCGCCGACCTCTCATTTGTTCTCCCCACAAAATGCCGGTGCATTCACGCCCAACAATCCGCATCCTCGCTGAATTTCGTCCTCGATCAGCTTGCACGAATTTTGCACGTTGCACGGATGCGTTGCCGGCGATACTTGCACGCACTGCCTCACCAACTCATTCGCCACCGGCTTGCCCACCGTCTTTTCGCAACTCTTGCCCGAGGATTCCGCCGCGCCTAGCTCGCTTCCCGCTTGTACCTGGAATTCCCCGTTGCAACCTCGATCCACCCAGACACCCCGGCGATCGTGCCCCCATGTCGAACCTTCCATACATGCCGCCGTGCCGATCTGTCTCGTCAGTTGCACGTTGGCCCCCTGCGTATCCACGTCACAATAATTCTTTCTTCCGTCGAACGAAGCGCAGCTTATCCTCTGGCTCTTGCCTCCGGCTTTCACGAAGCCGGCAGGATGACCCGGTACGCCCACTACGAAATCCGCCTCGCATCCTTTATCTACCCATATCCCTCGAGTATCGTGTCCCCACGAGGAGCCTTCCTTGCACTTCGCTCCACTCCGTTGTCTCACGAGCTGCACTCCATTGCTAGTATCCGCCGGGCAAACTTTTCGTCGGCTATCGTACGAAGCACACGTTATCGTCCTTCCACCATCCACAGCGCGGGCATCACCGCCGTCATCGCCGCGCCCCAAAGTAAACTCGCCGCCGCATCCCTTATCCACCCAGATTCCTTCCTCGTCGTAGCCCCACGACCCGCCCTCTTGGCACGGGGCCTGGCTGCGTTGCCGCACCAGTCGCGCTCCATACCTCGTGTCCGCCGTGCAGTAGTGCTTCTCCCCGTCATCCGAAGAACACGGAATGATCTGGCCGTGGCGCTCCTGTGGTCCCTGCCTGGCCAATGCCCGACCGCAAAAAGGTGCTAGGACCGCCATCAAAACAAAAACATACCGGCAAATTCGCATGCCATTCTCCTGCGATTGTGGGGTGAGCGAGAAGCATCAGCCGCATGCAACAATTCTGGATGAACATATGCTGTCAGGATACCTCCGCTTACCGGTGCGGCGAAGAATTAATACGGCTTCGCTTTAGGGACGAAGTCAACGGGCTAGGTCTCGTTTCCTGTGATAGTTTCTTCCTGCGCCTGGTACCAAGCGAGAATCGTCGACTCGGCGGCAACTGCCCGATATCACTTGGGTCTCGAAGCGGATGTTCATTCGAGCAAGCGGAGAACTGAACCCGTAGAGATCGATCCAGAAGAGTAAGGGCTTTCTAAATGACTCATACAAAAGTACTTTCTTACTAGTCCGGTGCCCCCTCTGTACCATTGCGAGTGGCGGCCCGGTCGGCGATTCTCTCTCTGTCTGCGACCCTGCTGCTCGGCAGCTCGGAGAATAACCGTGAAAGTGAGTCTCTTTTGTTGCTCCCCTATGGTGACTGCGGCGGCGATCGTTTTCGCCACAGCCGTGCACAGCCCCTCCATTCATGCCGCGTGTGGTCCTGAGGTTCATGCGAGCCGCGGGGGCGTAATACCGATCGGAAGGCTCGTCAAAATCAAGGCGCCGCTTGGCCTGCCTCCGGTCCCAATTCCCCTGCACAATCCGCCCACCGAAGAGACGATCGCTCTTGGGCGACGACTGTACTACGACGCTGGGCTCTCCGTTGATGGAACGGTCTCCTGTGCAACGTGCCACGCACCGAACCTTGGCTTCCGTGATGGCAAAGCTCTGGCCAATGGCGTGGGTGGTCAGCGCGGTACCCGCAAGGCCCCAACGGTATTCAATGTGGCGTACAACGACTTGCAATTCTGGGATGGGCGCTCGCCCAGCCTCGAGAAGCAGGCAGAAGGGCCGATGACGAACCCGGTAGAGATGGGGCACACGCTGGAGGGAGTTGTGAAGCATGTGCAATCCGATCCAACGTACCGCAAGCTGTTTGCAGAGGCCTGGGGCACAGAGCAAATCACAATCGATCTTGTAACTAACTCTATCGCGTCTTTCGAACGGACGGTAGTGATCGGGAATTCCCCGTTTGACCTCTTCTATTACGGAGGTGACAAGAACGCACTTTCGCCGTCGGCGCAGCGCGGCCTGAAATTATTCCTCAATCGGAAGAAGGGCAACTGCAGCGTGTGCCACGTGATCGGAAAGAAGTTTGCGCTTTTCACCGACAACAAATTCCACAACATCGGTGTCGGTGCCGATACTCAGGGAAATCTGGCGGACGTCGGCAGGTACACGCAGACGAAAAATGCATCGGATTTAGGCGCGTTCAAAACGCCCACACTCCGCAACATCGCAGAGACGAGGCCGTACATGCACGACGGCAGCCAAGCCACCCTCAAAGATGTCGTGGACCATTACGTTGGCGGTGGCACATCCAATCCGCATCTCGATAAGGAGATCCACGCTCTCGATTTTCTGACCTTCGATGAGCGGGCTGACCTCAAGGCATTCCTCGAGTCACTGACCGGCACATTGCCACCGAACGTGGGTCCGCCGGCGGACTTGTCAGTAAAGATCCAAACTGCGCAAAAGCAGTGATTGGGACCGAAGTGCCGCGCAGTTGAGCATGACGATGGGCTTCGAGCGCCGTGGAACCCGCGCCCTTCTGCGTGACAGCCAGCTTTAGAGAATCGCCCTCACGACGCCAGCATCTACTCGCAGCGCTGCCCCGTTTGTCGCCGACAAAAGCTCTCCAGCCACGTAGGTCACTTATAAATTTAGTTCGCGTAGCCAATGTTAAAGACTCTCCACAGGTTATTCATTTAAAGGCATTTTGGAGGTTGCAGAGGGATAGCTCTGCGGTAGATTAGTGCACCAGCCGTCTGGAATCCTTCTAAGGCGAAATGCCGGCGTGAGCGAGGCAGCCGCAAGTCGCTCCTCTCTTCCATGATTAAGAAACTGGCGCAGTCTGTGGCTCCCATCGTCAATTTCTGTATCCAACTGTATCTATGGGACTTAGTATCCTTATAATTACTTGCGCCCAGCTTTTGGGTCGCATCTGTCATTACGTCACAATACATGTTGAAACGATTATCGTTATAACGCATCTAAGTTGGTGAAAAAGGATGGCAACTATGCTGCAAACCGCCACGACCACCTGGAACCTTGGTCCGACCCATTCCGTGGCCGAATTCAAGGTCAAGCACATTATGATCTCCAATGTGGAGGGGCAAATTCGTCGCCCGCAACGCGATATTCACCGTAGAGCGACCGACCCCAGCCGCCAAGGATCGCTGGGGCAGTACCAGCCTGGGGCTCTCGGCGACTACAAAGATCAACCGCAAAGACTTCGGCCTCACCTGGAACGGAGGGTGAGGCTGGCAGTGTTCTCGTCGGTGACGACGTGACCATCACCCTCGACGTCCAGTTCGTGAAGGACTGAATCGTTCGCGGCCGTCATACATCTAAGGTGTGGAACAGCTAGAATGGAGACTTATGTCACTCCGACCTGTCAAACAGATTATTCAAACGCAGCCCACCATCGAGGGTGCTGGCGTCAAGTTGCAGCGCGCTTTTGGCTTTGGCAAAACGAAGGAGTTCGATCCCTTTCTTTTGCTAGATGATTTTCGCAGCGACAATCCAAGAGACTACCTCGCCGGATTTCCGTGGCATCCGCACCGTGGCATTGAGACCATCACTTACGTCCTCGCTGGCTCCGTGGACCACGGCGATAGCCTGGGCAACAAGGGCAAAATGACTGCCGGTGACGTGCAGTGGATGACCGCCGGTAGTGGCATCCTGCACCAGGAGATGCCCAAGGGTGATACCAAAGGGCGTATGCACGGTTTCCAACTCTGGGCCAACCTCCCTTCCGCGCTGAAGATGACCGCCCCGCGTTACCAGGACATTCCGTCGAGCGCCATACCCGAGGTCGCCGACGACGACGGCACCCGCGTGCGTGTCATCTGTGGCGAGTTCTGGGGCAAAAAAGGCCCCGTCGAGGGCGTGGCTGCTGACCCGAAGTACCTCGACGTTTCAGTCCTGCCTGATCAGCGCAAGCGGCTCAAAGTCGAGACCACCCGCAACGCCTTTGCTTACGTATTCGCGGGTTCCGGCACATTCCGCGATTCGTCGGAACCTCGCGCGGTTCTGACCGAACAAGTCGCGAAACCCGATGCGCCGCCAGTATACGACGTCAGCAACCACTCGCTGGTGCTCTTCGATCGCGGCGACGAGATCACCGTCAAAGCAGGCGAAGAAGGCATCCGCTTCCTACTCGTCTCCGGCACGCCCATCGAAGAGCCAGTGGCCTGGTACGGCCCCATCGTAATGAACACGCAGGCGCAGCTACGCCAAGCAATGGCCGAGCTGAATGACGGCACGTTCATCAAACGCGGCTAATGAAAACAAGCGGGAAGCTGCCAGGCGCACCATTCAATCACTAATCCAAGATCCACATGTGGGTCCGCGATATTCTTCTAGTAACCCGCGGCTCGTGCGACGTATTCCTCGGTTTTTCGTTCGAGGTGGTCGCGCAGCTCATCGTCCAGTTCCTGGTCCGCCTACGCCCAGTGAAACAACGACCGCAACCGTAGCGGAATCGTTTATAGCCAATGCTTTGGTCGCATATCCAACCGCGGCGCTCACGCCTCTTTGAGCTTAATAATCCGCGAAATGGCGCTCGAAAGCCTACCCCAGTTGTCTGCTTCTTTTTCGAGCTGTCGCCGCCCCAGTCGTGTGAGCGAATAGTATTTCGCCCGCCGTCCATACTCGGACGTTTTCCATTCGGCCGCAATCCAGCCCTCATGCTCCAGCTTGTGCAGAGCCGGGTACAATGATCCGTCGCTCACCTGCAAAACATCGCCGGACACCTGCTTTAACCGTTGACTCACAGCGAAGCCGTTCATCGGCTCAAGCGCCAAAATTTTCAGTAGCAACATGTCCAGCGTGCCCTGTACCAGATCAGAAGGTTTGCTCATCTTTATGTCCTCGGTAACCGAGACTAGCACCTCTGCCCTCGGTAAGCAAGGGGAGATGCTTGGGGCCAGCCGGCTCCGGCTAAGGGCCTCCCTAAGCCATTGCTAGTTGCCCACACTCGGTGTCGGCCTAATGGCAACATGTCGACACAGAGTTACTACTGATACGTTATATTATAAACAGCAGGGATGAGCGGTCCTATCGAAGTCAGACAACGGTTTACAAGACCGCTGTAGCTGCAGACCTCTTATCAAGGAGCCCGGCGTAACACATCCTTGATGTCAGCGCACCAGGCGCTTCGATGTGTTTACCGTCCACGTGAATTTCTTCCGAGCGCGACGATACGTCTGTTCCGCCGAGTCCATTATTTACGTCCTTGCAGGTCGACACCATAAGAACCCAAAACATCCTGCAGGGTTACGATGCCTTCCAGTTTGTGCACGTCAGCGCGGCTGACAACTGGCAGCGTGTCCAACTGAACCGAGCCCAGACGCTCCAGCGCAAGATGAAGCGACTGGTCCACGTGGACGTGCGGAAAATCACGTGAATCAACAAGCCCACTCAGCGGTCTTGTGGTGGCACCTTCGGCAAAAGCCTTCTGGAGACTACTCCGGCCGACAATACCCATTACGCCCCGCTCATCAACAGAATTGTGTTTTTTCGAGAGCCTCTCCGACCGTGA
>MNIJ01000051.1 GCA_001919715.1 Acidobacteria bacterium 13_1_20CM_58_21 | reverse complement strand
TACGACAAGGTCCATCTCGTTCCGTTCGGCGAGTATGAGCCGTTTCCATTGATCCATCGCGTAGTGACCAGTGTGTCCGGCGAAGTCGGCGGCTTCCACAAGGGAAACAAGTACGCTGTCGGGCAGCTTCCGCAGGGGAATAGCTTCGGCGTCTTTATCTGCTATGAAGCGACCTATCCGGGCGAAGTGCGCCGGTTTGCCGCCGGCGGTGCGCACCTATTCATCAACATTTCGAATGACGGATGGTTTGGAAGGTCCGCCGCCGCCGAGCAACATCTGCGCATGGCGCGGGTGCGCGCCGTGGAAAACCGCCGCTGGATGGTGCGCTCCACGAATAATGGCTTTACGGTTTCGGTCGATCCCTACGGCCGCGTCTTCGAGCCGCTCCCCCCGGATGTGCGCGCCGCGATCGATCTTCCTTATGATTTTCGAACCGACGAAACGATTTACGCGCGTTTTGGGGATGGGTTCGCCTGGCTCTGTGTGCTCGTTTCCGTTATTCTAGTTGCGGCAACTTTTCGGAAGGCAAAGTGACGTCCGTCCCTGACGGACGCTTTACCAGAAAAAGCATGATCCTCGAAGATCTCCAGCATCGTTACGAAGGGCTCAATCAGCGCGTCTCGCTCGTGCGGAGCTATCTTTGACGCGCCACAGCACCGTGAGCGCCTGAAGGCTCTCGAAGCACGCATCGCCGACCCCAATTTTTGGAACAACCAGGAAGCTGCGCAGGGCGTTCTCCGCGAGCGAAAGCGCGCCGAAGAGCAGATTACCGCGGATGAGAGACTCACCTCGATCTCTGGCGACATCGAGACATACATCCATCTTGCTCAAGAAGAGACCAATATCGAGCAAAAAAACGATCTGCTGAAAGAGCTGGACCGCGAGCTCAATACTGCGGATAGCTATGTCTCCGAACTGGAGACTAGGACGCTGCTCTCCGGCGAAAGTGACCACCTCAACGCCATCATGACCATCAAGCCCGGCGCGGGTGGTACGGAATCGCAGGATTGGGCATCCATCCTTCTTCGCATGTACCTGCGATGGGCGGAGCGCCGGGGGATGACCGCCGCGGTCCTTGATGAGACTCCGGGAGAAGAAGCCGGCATCAAATCGGCGACGATCCAATTTTCCGGTGAAAATGCCTATGGTCTTCTCGCGGGGGAAACCGGCGTTCACCGTCTGGTTCGAATCTCTCCGTTCGATCAGGCCGCGCGGCGCCACACTTCTTTTGCATCCGTCTTCGTAATTCCTGAAATTGACGACCGTATCGAGATCAACATCCGTCCGGAAGACTTACGCGTGGACACGTTCCGCTCGGGTGGCAAAGGCGGGCAAAACGTCAATAAGGTGGAGACCGCCGTCCGTATCACGCACATCCCAACCAACATCGTCGTGGGTTGTCAGGCCCAGCGCAGCCAGAGCAAGAATCGCGAGCTGGCCATGAAGATGCTCCGCTCGCGCCTCTACGATCTGGAAATCCAGAAGCGCCAGGCCCACACCGACAAACTTGACGAGAGCAAGCTGGACATTTCATTTGGCAGTCAAATCCGGTCCTATGTCATGCAGCCTTACCGCCTGATCAAGGACCACCGCACGAAGTTCGAAGTGGGCGATGTAGACCGGGTGATGGACGGTGACCTGGATCCCTTCATCCGCTCCTACCTGATGGCTAAAAAAACGAAGGGAAGGCTCGACATCCAGCCGGACGATGATGCAGACGCGGCCTAGCCCTTGCCCACTCCCACGCAGCAATTCGCCGTTGGCAACCTGATTTCGACGGTTCGACGCAGGAATAAGCAGCCGGAATCAATACGTTGATTCTTCTCCGCGCGAATGGTAGTTTTGTAGGGTTTAGCAGAGAGTTGAATAATCAGGAGTGTATGCTAGCAGTGCGTTCCCCTGCAAGTCACGAAGGAGAATTCGTTTGAGCGAAGCCTTACGCAACTTTTTATTTACGTCGGAGTCCGTCACCGAAGGCCATCCGGACAAAATTGCCGACCAGATTTCTGACGCCGTCCTTGACGAAGTTATGAAGCACGATCCGAAGGGGCGCGTCGCTTGCGAGACGCTTGTCACTACGGGCGTGGCGGTCATCGCCGGTGAAATCACCACCAGCGCGCACGTCAACTACGATGAGCTTGTACGCAGTACCATTCGCGGTGTCGGCTACGATCGCGCAAAGTACGGCTACGATGCAGACACCTGCGCCGTCATGTGCACGGTGAAGCGGCAGTCGCCAGACATCGCCATGGGCGTGGACACCGGCGGAGCGGGCGACCAGGGCTTGATGTTTGGCTTTGCCTGCGACGAAACAGAAGAATTGATGCCCATGCCCATCCAACTCGCCCACCGCCTCACGCAGCGCCTCTCCGAGATTCGTAAAGCCAATAAAGTTGATTTTCTCCGGCCCGACGGAAAGTCGCAGGTCACCATCGAGTACCGCAACGGCCGCCCGGCCCGCGTCGATTGCGTGGTGATCTCCACGCAGCACAGCGAGAAGGTCTCCAACTCCGACCTGCGTGAGGCCATCACCGAATACGTCATTAAGCCGATTATTCCCGCCTCGATGCTGGACCCAAAAACCAAGTATCACATCAATCCGACGGGCCGATTCGTCATCGGCGGTCCCATGGGCGACGCGGGTTTGACCGGCCGCAAGATTATCGTCGACACTTATGGCGGTTACAGCCGGCACGGCGGCGGAGCGTTCTCCGGCAAAGATCCCTCGAAGGTGGATCGCTCGGCTTGCTACATGGCGCGCTATATCGCAAAAAACATTGTGGCCGCGGGCCTGGCGCGGAAAACGGAAGTGCAATTGGCTTACGCCATCGGCGTCGCCGAGCCGGTCTCGGTCATGGCGGAAACCTTCGGCACCGCGAATGTGCCGGAAGAAAAAATCACCGCTCTGATCCGTGAAATCTTCATGCTGACGCCCAAGGCCATCATTGAAACACTCAACCTGCGCCGTCCGATTTACAAGGCCACGGCTGCTTATGGCCACTTCGGCCGCAGCGGCGCGGGATTCACATGGGAGCGCACAGACCGCGCGGATGCTCTCCGCAAGGCCGCTGGCCTCAGGGCTGCCGCGACTGCCGAAGTCGGGGCGCGCAGCTAACTTCCAAGACTAGAGAAACATAGACCAGGCGTGCGGGCCTTTGACCAGGGACGTTGGGTTATTCCCCTTGGGAACGAAATCCACATATTGAGGAGCAAGACTTTGGCAATCGCTGAGCTGAAAAAAGGTGATGTAAAGGACATTGGGCTGGCCGATGCCGGCAAGCGCAAGATCGAATGGGCGGGACAGCAAATGCCCGTGCTCGAATCGATCCGCAAGCGCTTCGTCAAGGAGCAGCCGCTGAAGGGCCTGCGTGTCTCCGCCTGTTTGCACGTGACGAGCGAAACCGCAAACCTGATGATCGCGCTGCGTGACGGCGGCGCCGACGCGGTGCTGTGCGCCTCTAACCCGCTATCCACGCAGGACGAAGTCGCCGCTTCGCTGAATCGCGACTACAACATTCCTACTTTGGCCATCAAAGGCGAGGATAACGACACCTACTATTCGCACCTGAGCGCGGCGCTGGAGCACAAGCCGCAGTTCACCATGGACGACGGCGCGGACCTGGTCACCATGTTGTTGACCAAGCGTACCGAGCTCGTCCCAAACGTGATTGCCGGAACGGAGGAGACCACTACCGGGGTGATCCGTCTTCGCGCAATGGCCAAGGACGGGACGCTCAAGTATCCGATCATTGCCGTGAATGATGCGATGACCAAACACTTCTTTGACAATCGCTACGGTACCGGGCAGTCCACGATTGACGGTGTTATTCGCGCGACAAACGTCCTGCTTGCTGGCCTGAAGGTAGTCATTGCCGGCTACGGCTGGTGCGGGCGCGGCGTGGCCATGCGCGCCAAGGGTCTCGGCGCGGACGTCATCGTTACGGAAATCGACCCGGTAAAGGGCATCGAAGCTGTAATGGACGGGTTCCGAGTTATGCCGATGGCAGAAGCGGTGAAGGAGGGCGACGTTTACATCACCGTGACGGGAAACAAGAGCGTGATCCGCGGCGAGCATTTCGAAAAGATGAAGGGTGGGGCGATCGTTTGCAACTCCGGCCACTTCAACGTGGAGATTGACATCTCCGCGCTGGAAAAGATGTCCAGTGGCAAGCGCGAAGTGCGCCCGCTCGTGGACGAATATCAACTGAGGGATGGCCGCAAAGTTTACCTGCTCGCAGAAGGACGTCTTGTTAATCTGTCGACCGCCGAGGGACATCCCGCTTCGGTAATGGACATGAGCTTCGCCAACCAGGTGCTGTCCGCCGAATACCTTCGCGCGAACTACAAGGATCTCAAGCCGCAAGTGTATGTCGTGCCGGAGCATCTGGATAAGGAAATCGCGCGCCTCAAGCTCGATTCGATGGGACACAGACTGGACAAGCTCACGGCGGAGCAGGAACGCTATCTCGCTTCCTGGCAGGAAGGCACGTAATTCTCGCCGCCATTCCGTGCTGCTTGATGGTGTTATCTTTCTGGGGGGCGCAGCATTCCGACGGGTCGGAACAGTGCTGCGCCCCAATGCATTTGCTGATGGGTTTTTCAGTCTGACTTACACGCATGTGGGATCTCTCGACAAACGCGCTTGATACGGCCAAGCTGCGCGGGGCTACCTACGGCGACGTGCGCGTGATGCATCTGCGCCAGCGCGACCTCACGACAAAGAACGGCCAGGTCGGCACGTTGGCACACAGCGAATCGCTAGGCCTCGGCATTCGCGTTCTGGCGAATGGTGCCTGGGGCTTTGCCTCCACGGACCGTTTGACGCGCGAAGGCGTCGCGGCTTGTGCGGCGCAGGCCGTTTCCATCGCGAAGGCTTCGGCACTGGCAAAACGCGGCGATGTTGTTCTTGCCCCGGAAAAGGCTTACGTGGACAGTTGGCAGAGCCCGTTCCGTAAAGACCCGTTCGAAATTCCCCTCGAAACCCAGCTGGCATTGCTGCTGGCGGCCGACGCCGAAATGCGCCTCGTGAAAGGCGTGACACTGACGGAAACGGACATGCAATTCCGCAAGGTCGAATCTTGGTTTGCTTCGAGCATCGGCTCGCGCATTCACCAGCATAAAGTGATTTCCGGCTGCGGAATTGCCGCCACTTCTTTTCAGGGTCAGGAGATCCAAAAACGTTCATATCCTAATGGTTTTGGCGGCCAGCATTCGCTGCAAGGTTACGAACTCGTTGAATCACTCGATTTGATGAGGAACGCGCCACTCATTGCCGAAGAAGCCGCCGCGCTCCATTCGGTATCGCAATGCCCGGAAAAGGTCGGCACACTCATCCTCGGCGGCAGCCAGCTCGGACTGCAGATTCATGAATCCATCGGCCATCCTATCGAACTGGACCGCGTCCTCGGCCAGGAAGCGAATTTCGCGGGCACGAGTTTTCTGACGCTCGATCAGTTGAACCATTTGAAATATGCTTCGAGCATTGTGAACGTCGTCGCGGACGCGCGGCTCGATCACGGACAGGGACTGGGCACCTTTGCCTACGACGACGAAGGCGTTCCCGCGCAGTGCACGGACATTATCAAAGATGGCATATTCAGCGGCTATCTTTCCAATCGCGAAACCGCGCACCTGGTGGGCCTGGATCGCTCTTCCGGAACGATGCGCACAGAAAGCTGGAACCGCCTTCCGATCATTCGCATGACCAACGTCAGCTTGCTGCCTGGCACATGGAACTACGACGATCTGATTTCCGACACGCACGACGGAATCCTGATGGAAACAAATCGCTCCTGGTCCATCGATGACCGGCGCTACCAGTTTCAGTTTTCAACGGAAATCGGCTGGGAGATCAAAGGCGGAAAGAAAGTCCGCATGCTGAAGAATCCCAGCTACAGCGGAATTTCCACGGAGTTCTGGAATTCCTGCGACGCCATCTGCAGGTTCGATCACTGGACGCTGTGGGGCACGCCCAATTGTGGAAAAGGGCAGCCTATGCAGACCACGGGCACCGGCCATGGGGCAGCACCGGCGCGTTTCCGCAACGTGCACATCGGGACGGCATTTTCGAACCAATGAAACCGGCCGCCAAGAACAAAAAAGGATCAACGGCGTCGAGCGCCGGAGCCGCTGAACTTCTCCACGAGCGCGAGCTTCGGCGAATCGTCGATACGGTTCTTCGTCTCGCGAAATCCACGGGAGCCGAAGAGGCGGAAGTCCATGTGGACGAAGTTGCGGACGCGTTGACGCGTTTCGCCAACAACGCCATCCATCAAAACGTTGCCGAGCACGGGCTGACCGTGTCGATTCGCACGGTCGTCGACGGCCGCACTGCGCGCGCCACAACCAATCGCATTCAGGAAGACTCGCTTCGCTCCGCGATCGAAGTTTCTCTCTCTCTTGCACACCGCCAGCCGAAGGATCCGCGCCTTCTGCCGATGCCAGGAAAACAGAGTTATCGCGCCGTGAACCGCTTCATCAAACAGACCGCCGCTCTCTCCGCTGAAGAACGAGCCCGAGCCGTCCGGCGTGCTTGTGATTTGGCCGTCAAGAAAGGCCAGGTGGCCGCCGGAATCTATTCGAACGGCCAAAGCCAGTCCGTATTGGGAAATTCTCGAGGCCTTTTTGCGGCCTATCGTGAAACGCACTCGGAGTTTTCCATCACGGCACAGGAAGGCCCTGCTGCGAGCTGGGCCAAAGCCAATTCCGCAGATGTTCGCGCGTTCGACCCACAAAAACTCACCGCGCGAGCCTGCCAAAAGGCACATCTTGCCGTCAACTCCCGCGAGCTTGCGCCTGGACGCTACACGGTAATCCTCGAACCTGCTGCGGTGTTAGATCTCGTCGGGTTTCTCTTCTACGATTTCGCCGCCACTGCCCTGGAAGACAAACGGTCCTGCCTGAACGAGCGCATGGCCAAGCAGCTCTTCGGGCAAAACATCAGTATCAGCGATGACGTTTATCATCCACTCCAACAGGGCGCGCCATTCGACGGCGAAGGGCTGCCGCGTCAGCCGGTATTGCTGGTGGATTGCGGTATTCCGAAGAATCTTGTCTATTCACGCGCTGCCGCCCAAGCCGCGGGCAAACGGCCCACCGGACACGGTTTTGCGCTGCCCAATGAATACGGGGAAGCGCCCATGAATCTCGTCTTCGGCGGCGGAGACTCGTCCATGGACAAAATGGTCACTTCTACCGGCCGCGGGCTGCTCGTGACCCGCCTGTGGTACATCCGGGAGGTCGATCCGTATGAAAAGGTGATGACCGGGATGACCCGTGATGGCCTTTTTCTCGTTGAGAATGGGCGGGTTACCGGCGCCGCGCGCAACTTCCGCTTCAATCAGTCGCTCATTGAAATGCTCAAAAAAGTCGAGCTGCTCGGTCCTGCCGTTCGGGCCACCGGAGAAGAGGCTTTCGAGATGGTCGTGCCCGCCATGAAAGTTCGTGACTTCTGTTTCTCCGAAGTGACCAAGTTCTAGCCTTTCTCGTGCTCAGCCTCAGCTATCAAGAAATCAATTCACAGAATCAAAATTCTGCGTTGTACATCCACCCCCCGCCCGTTCCATAAACTGGTATGTACTGCCCGAACGGTCGAGGCCACAGCAGCGCGGCGGATGCGCGAGCGCGCTCGACCGGGGGTTGTCACCCCAACTGGAGCCACCCAGACCACGACGCCTGCGGTACAGGCTTCATTGCCCGCCTTGGTGGCGATCCCAGCCACGACATTATCCAGTTTGCTTTGACGGCTTTAGAGCGCCTCACCCATCGCGGAGGCGTCGACGCCGATGGAGCCAGCGGCGACGGCGCCGGTTTGCTCACTTCGCTCCCGCAGGCCTTTTTCCGCGCCCGCATGCGAGAGCAGGGAATTGAACCGCCCGAAATGTTCGCGGTCGGGTTCGCCTTTCTTCCGTCTTCCGTCATCGACGAAGCCCGCGCTGCTGTCGAAGCCGCCGCTGACGTTGAGCGTCTGCGCGTCATCGGCTGGCGCCGTGTGCCGGTGAACACCAATGCTCTAGGGCGCCGCGCGCTTGAAACAATGCCCGAAATCTGGCAGTTTTTTGTCGAACCATTCCATCCGGCGCGGGCCATGGCGCGACTCGAGTGGCGGCTCTCTCTCTTAAGAAAACGGGCAGAATCACTCTTGCCGCCGCGATGTTACATCTGCTCGCTCTCGTCGCAGACCATCGTGTACAAGGGGCTGCTTACGCCCTGGCAGTTTCCGCAGTTTTACGAAGATTTGCGCGATCCTTCGTTCGCAACCACATTCGCCGTTTTTCATCAGCGCTATTCGACCAACACTCAGCCTTCCTGGCATCTGGCACAGCCGTTTCGTTACGTGGCGCATAACGGTGAAATCAATACGATTGTCTCGAACCGGCGCTGGCTGCGGGCCAAGGCAACCGAATTCCGCTCGCGGCTTAGAGTGGGATCCTGGTTCCCCCTTCTTGAAGAAAACGTCAGCGATTCCGCAAGTTTCGACAACGGATTCGAGCTGCGGCTGCTTGAAGGCATGTCATCGGAGGAAGCCATGCTCGCCATGGTTCCTCCAGCCTTTGAAAAGGATCCTTTGCTCTCGCGGGACGTGCGCGGCGCGCTGACCGCGCTTTCGCAACGCAGCGAACCCTGGGACGGCCCCGCAGCTTTGGTTTTTTCCGACGGCCAGTTTGTGGGAGCGAAGCTGGATCGCAATGGATTGCGCCCGCTGCGCTACACGTTGACGCATGACGGGCTGCTGATCGCGGGATCCGAGACCGGCTTGGTTGATTTGGACGAATCGCGAATCGTTGAGCGCCAGCGGCTTGGCCCCGGAGAAATGATCCTTGCCAATCCCGCCACCGGGCTCTTTTTGCGCTGGCGCGACATCCTCAAGCGCCTCGCGATCCAGCAGGCACGCAACGCCATTCCGCAAAGAATGCTGACAGCGTCGGTAACCTCACCGCCAGCCCCCCTCCATGAGCCAAAGCGCGTCGCGGGCGCCGCCGGCTGGACGGAAGATCAGTTCAAAATTCTCTTTTCCGCGTTGGTGCACGGCAAAGAAGCGGACTGGAGCATGGGAGATGACGCGCCGCCCGCATTTCTTTCTGCCCTCCCAAGAACATTGTGGGACTACTGCAAGCAACGGTTCGCGCAGGTCACGAACCCGCCGATCGACCCTTTGCGGGAAAGCCACGTGATGTCTCTCGATGTCCACTTGAAAGACGGAATCACGCTGCCGGGTCCGGTGATTTCGGCCGGGCAACTGTCGCAACTCTTCGCGATTCTGGGACCCGAGCACCGAATCGATATTACTTTTCCTGCTGCCAGTGGAGTCTCGGGGGCGCGCTGCAGTTTTGCTCAGCTCTCTGCTACCCCACTGAGCAGCAGCGGGCGCCCGGGGCTCCTCCTCCTTTCCGATCGCGCGATTAATGCCGGTCGCGCATCGCTGCCTGCGCTGCTTGCTACTGCGGCAGTGTGGAAAGCGATGGTTCGTGATGGCTGGTGGGACGTTCCGCTGATTGTCGAATCGGCACAGGTCTTTGATACGCATCATGTGGCGCTGCTTGTCGCGGCTGGCGCCAGTGCCGTCGTGCCTTACCTTGCGGACGAGTTTGCGGAATCTCTTGAACCCGGTGGCATAGAAAAGGCCCGTGCGGCCATCAATGCCGGGCTGCGCAAAGTTCTCGCGCGCATGGGTGTCTCCACCCTGGCCAGTTATCGCAACAGCCATCTCTTTGAGATCGTGGGCCTGTCGGAGGATCTCTGCGCTGAAGTGTTTGAAGATGCCGCTGATTTTCCTGGCCAGAAATCGCTGGACGATCTTCTCTGGGATTATCTGCACTTCCACAAAGCAGCATTTTCTGGCGAATCCGATGACTTGGCGAATGCCGGTCTTTATCGGTTCCGGAAAGGCGCAGAACTTCACGCCAATTCGCCCGAAGTTGTTCGCCGGCTCCACGCGCATGTGCGCGCGCCCGGAGCGAAAACCTATTCGGCGTTCGAAGAGCTGGCAGACTATCAAGGCCCGATCTTTCTGCGGGACTTGCTCGACACCGTTCCGGACACGGCCATTGCGCTGGAGGAGGTCGAGCCGCTCGAGTCCATCGTCAAACGGTTCAGCACACAAGCAATGTCTCTCGGTTCGCTCAGTCCGGAAGCACATCGCACGCTGGCGCTGGCGATGAATCAGCTTGGTGGCAGGAGCAATACGGGGGAAGGCGGCGAAGATCCCAATACCTATCGCTTTGAGCCAGCCGCGGCCAACAAGATCAAGCAGGTTGCCTCGGCGCGTTTTGGAGTCACCGCGGACTATCTTGTCCACGCCGAAGAAATCGAAATCAAGATGGCGCAGGGCTCGAAACCCGGTGAGGGCGGCCAGTTGCCCGCGAAGAAAGTCAGCGAATACATCGCGCGCATCCGGCACGCTACGCCAGGCACGCCGTTGATTTCACCACCGCCGCATCACGACATTTACAGTATCGAAGACCTCGCCCAATTGATCCACGACCTCCGCGCCGTGAATCCGCGCGCGCGTATCGGCGTAAAACTCGTTTCCGGCGCCGGAGTCGGCATCATTGCCGCGGGCGTTGCGAAAGCAGGTGCGGACGTCATCACCATCAGCGGGCACAACGGCGGTACCGGCTCCTCGCCATTGACCTCCATCAAGAATACCGGTCTTCCCTGGGAAATCGGATTGCGCGAAGCCCATGACACGCTGGTTCGCGCGGGCCTCCGTTCACGACTCTCTCTCCGCGTGGACGGAGGCCTGAAATTCGCGCGGGATATCGTGTTGGCCGCCATTCTCGGCGCGAACGAATTCGGCTTTGGCACCGCGTCGCTGTTGGCCATCGGATGCGTCATGGCGCGGCAATGCCATCTCAATACTTGCCCGGTGGGAATCGCCACGCAGGACGAAAAGTTGCGTGCGAGATTTGAAGGCAAGCCGGAGATGGTGATCGCGTACTTCCGTTCACTGGCTGAGGAAGTGCGCAATCGCCTGGCGCAACTTGGCGTGCGTTCGCTCGGCGAGCTCACGGGGTGGTACGACCGGCTCGGTGCGCGATCGGGAATGGATCCGCTCCTGATTGTGCCGATCTCCTCCCCGAATCGAGTGGCGCCCCAGCAGGAGCCGGGCTTCTACGTCGCGGCACTGGAAGATTCGGTTCACTTCCATGCTTCGCTGACGCTGCAAAATGAGTCCCAGCCGATTCAGAACTCGGATCGCAGCGTTGGCACGGGCCTCAGCGGCGAACTGATGCGCCGGCGTAAGAACGGTCACCTTGTCGATGGTGAAATCAGTCAGGAATTTCACGGCGCGGCGGGTCAGAGCTTCGGGGCTTTTCTTGCCGAGGGAGTGACGCTCAAGCTCCGTGGCGAAGCCAACGACTACGTCGGAAAAGGACTGTCCGGCGGGACCATCGCTATCGCCGCCGGGCTTGCTGCTTCCCGGCGCGGTGACGTTCTTGCGGGCAACACCGTGCTCTACGGCGCGACGTCCGGCCAGCTCTTTATCGCTGGCCGGGGCGGCGAACGTTTTGCTGTCCGAAACAGCGGTGCGCTCGCTGTGGTGGAAGGTGTCGGTCAACATGGCTGTGAGTACATGACCGGCGGCGTGGCCATCATTCTTGGGCCACTCGGCCTGAATTTCGGTTCGGGCATGACCGGCGGGCTGGCTTATGTGTTGCGGGCCGAGGCCGAGGATGTGCTTCATCGCGATTTCGTGACGCTCGCCGACCTCGATGCTGATGAAGAGAATTGGTTGCGGCGCACTCTGGAGGAGCACGTTCACTTCACGGCGAGTCCTCGCGCGGCTCGCTTGCTCTCGCGGCGAGGGGCTTTGCCGTTAATGCGCGTGCAGCCGGTACATTTTCAGGGTACGGTGGAGGGTACTTGGAGAGCCATTCTCGCCCAATTCAAACGGCGTCGCACGATTTTGCCGGTGCCAGCGATCGCGCCGATTTCACAAACTGCGCTTCACGCCTGAGAGGAAGGACAGTAACTCCGCGTCCGCCACGGAAGAATCCGCTATAATTATCACCGGACGTTTAGACTATGGATTTCGATCAACTTGCTACTTTTGTTTTCGTCGCCAAACTGAAGAGCTTTTCACGCGCGGGCCAGAAGGTCTTCCGCTCGCAATCCGCTGTTAGCGCGCAAATTCGCCAGCTCGAGCAAGCATACAAGGCTAGGCTGCTCGACCGCTCCGCCAAGTCCGTGGAACTGACTCCTGCCGGCGAAGTCCTTTTCGAGTTCGCGGAAAAGCTGCTTCGCTTGCGTGACGAATCCATTCAGGTCGTCGCGGACCGCGGCAACGTGGTTCAGGGCCCAGTCGTTTTTGGCGCCAATGAAGCGACGTGCCTCTACCTGCTTCCTGATATTTTTGCGGAATTTCAGCGCCGCTATCCGCTGGTGCACATCAGTATTTACCGCAACTTCAGCCACAAGATCTTGCAGCGCGTGGAGGACGGCTCCGCCGACGTGGGCATCGTCA
>MNIJ01000052.1 GCA_001919715.1 Acidobacteria bacterium 13_1_20CM_58_21 | reverse complement strand
GTAGGATCGTAGAAACGAGTCAGGAGATTCACCAGCGTGCTTTTGCCTGCGCCCGTCGGCCCCACGATGCCTACGCGCATTCCTGGATCCCATTGCAATGAAACTTGGCTCAGGGCCAGCCGGTTGCTCTGCCCATAACTGAATGAAACGTTCTGGAAAGCAATCTTGCCCGTGGCGCGCATCAGTGAGCGCGGATTGGTTTTCTCTTGGACTTCGGGAAGTTCATCGAGCAAAGCGAAGGCGCGCTCGATGTTAGCCAGGTAGGACTGGAGAGCCGCCGAGTTTTTGCCCATGGTTTTTAGAGGTTCGTAGAGCTGGGTCACATACCCCATCATGAGCATAAGATTACCGATGGTGATGACGCCTGACTGCACCTGCCGGAATCCCACAAATAGCACGGTAGCTGTTCCTATTGCGGAGGTCAGTCCAACCAGGAAGTTGTACTTTCCCTCGGCCAGCGCCAGCTTCAGCCGCGCGCGCATGCCTTCGAAGCTACGCCGGACGAAACGGTGCCTCTCGTCTTCCTCTTTTCCGAATGCTTTCACCACGCGCAGAGCGCCGAGCACTTCCTGCACGACACCCATCGCGGATTTTTCAAGCTTCTTTACCTCCCGCGCTCCGCGGCGCAGGCGGCGCCGGTAGAAATTTGAAATCAAAAAAAGAATGGGCGAGATCAGCAGGGCAATCGCTGCCAGCTGCCAGTCGATTTTCAAGGTGACGTACAACATTCCGAGCAGCGTGAAAGCGGAACCAATGAGCGGAATGAAGCGTTCAGATAGGGCTGTCTGAACCGCGGCCGCGTCATATTGAACGTTATACAGCGATTCAGCGGTCCCCTTAACGTCGTGATAGGAAAGCGACAAGCGCTGCATCTGGGCGAAAAGGCCAGATCGAAATTCCAGGAGGAGTTTTTCGCCGGTATACGTCTTCAGAAGCGCCAGGGCTAGTGTCTGAATCTGAGTGAGAATCGTCACAATAATCAGCAAGCCGACGGCGAAGAGCAACGCTGAGGATGGGGAGAGGCTGAACCCGGGGGGCAGGAATGGCCGAAGCAAATGAGGAAGGGGCCGGGAGCCGAGGCCGCTATCTAGAGCTATCTTCAGCGGCAAAGGGACCAGCAAAGCCAGAGGAGTTGCCAGTAAGCTGAGGAGCAAAAGACCAACGAGGTGCGCCCAACAGGGCCTGGCCCACCGAAACAAACGGAGGTAAAGTGCAAGGTCGCGGTTGGGGCTGGGCTTCCCGGTAGTCGTCATGTGCCCTCGAAGTCCAGCTTGATGAGGGCGCTATGGATCGCACCGACGGCCACGGCGCCGCTCCTAAACGTTATCGCCCCGAAAACGGCGCTCAATGTGCCGAGGGTGGCGGCAGCGCATACGGAGCGGTCCAAAAGCGCTCCAAAACACCCAATCATCAGGAGGAGTGTCGTCCCGGCTCCCGAGATGGAGAACCAAGGCCGAGAGCGAAGCCGCACCATGTACTTGCCTCGCCCGTAGTTCTCCGAGGCCGTACAGACGCGTACGCCGCCGAACAAGCCGCCGCGTATCTCCAGGTCCCAGCTGTCGTAATCACCGCCTCGGCGCACGACCGCGCCACGGGACCGCAGCACCGATTCCAATGAAAGGAGTACCTCGGTGCTATCGAGCCATTTTTCACTCCAGAGCTGGAACATCCGCGGCCATGGGAAGGAGAGAGTTGGAAAACGGCGGATCCTCCCGGTCGTGAGGGAGTAGACCAGACGGCTCCACAGGCGAGCCAGAGGCTGTATCAGGTGAAGCAGTCCCGTGAGAACGCGCAGGCGAAAGCGAGTAAAGCGGCCTTTTGTCGGGGCAGGAAAGCGGACTTTCAACGACGCAGTTATTGCCGGGATCATCGAAAGCACGAGGGCGGCTACCGCAACTGGCAAAACGGTCAGCAGCCGTCTCCAAGTGAAGCCGACGGCACAGAGTGCCACCAGGACAAGAGTCGTGAGCTGCCATTCGTGCATCAGCGGCAGAGAGTTCAGAAGATTTGGCGCAGGCTGGTAGAGCCGCGCATAGCCCGCTGTTCCCCAGGTTCCCTGATATATCCGTCCACGAGACAATGAGAGCGTGCGAAAGATTCCGTTCACATATATACGTCCTGACCACGTGGCGTAGCCACCCGAATTGTATTTCTCCGGCCACTTCCTTTCGAGCATGGCCTCGGCCGTGCCGTAGCCCAGCTGCTGCCTCCAGTACGCCCACACGGTCCGGCGATAGTGATGCCACACCATGGCCGCCGGACTGAACCCCAGTTTCCCGCCGCGTCCTCGCGTTCTCCAGCAAATATCGACGTCATCACCCGCTTGCCGGAATTGCGGATCAAATCCATTGATGGCCTCGAGCCAGCTCTTGCGGAAAGCCATGTTGCAGCCGGGGATGTGTTCAGCTTCGCAATCAGAAAGGAGCACATGAGCCGGCCCACCTGGAGAACTCGCGACACAACTGGCGGTCTCTCCGTCGTCCGGGACGGGAATGTTCGGCCCCCCGACGCCAGCGTAATCTTCCTTGAGGAATGCAGCGGCGAGATATGTCAACCAATGCGGATCGGGGCGGGCATCGTCATCAATGTAAGCGATGATCTCTCCGGTTGCTGATTGCCACCCCAAGTTTCGGGCCGCGCTGAGACCCTGGTTTTCCGTGCGAATCAAGCGGACGTCGTACTCGGCCGCAATATCACCAACGCCATCCGTTGAGCCGTCATCAATCACGATGGTTTCGTAGTTGGGATAGCAGAGTTTTCCGATTCCTTCCAAACAATCACGAATGGTGCGGCTCCCGTTAAAAGTGCATACCACGACTGATATTTTCAGCCGTGCATCTTGGGCGGCGAACGGAACCTCCTCGAACGCTTCGCGAACAACGCCAAGAGCCCGCTTCGGCTCTCTGGTCCGGCTCGTCAGACCAAAATCCCAGTCGGTGACTTCCTCACCCCCTCTGTACCATTCGTCGGTCCAAGCATAGACAAATGCCCCTGCACACCCTGCAGCGAAGGTCTTCCGTATCTGCCAGTCCAGGCAAGCGGCCTGCGCATTCTCTCCATTCCTGTGGCTGTCGAGTCCAATTTCCGTTACCAGTAGTGGACGATTGCCGGCGAGGTTTTGGAGTCGCGCGAGGTAAGCTTCATAGTTGTCCTGCGACTCGAGAAAAACGTTGAAGCAAATCAGATCGAGAAAAGACAAATCCAAATATTCCGTCGGCGGATAATTTGCGTAGGAAACCAGCCCTTCGGGATCCTCTTCCTTTACTTCGTCCCATAACTGCTTTAAAAATCTCTCTACGGCGCTAGTCCCATGCCAACGCACGATGGATGCGGGGATCTCGTTGGCAACAAGATAGCCCAGAACCGCGGGATGACCGGCGCAGGCTCGCGCTCCGCTTCTAACCTGGTTTCTGATCTCGCGAACAATTTTTTTCTCGTGCAGAAACGCGTAGTGACGCTCTCCTTGCAACCCGATCAGGACGCGCAGGTTGCACTTGTGAGCGATTTCCAAAAGCCAGTGTGGCGGGGCGGTGTAGGTTCGAACGGCATTCACGCCGTTTGCAGACATCTGAGAAAAGTCTTGTTCAACAACTCTCGGTGAAGGAAACGCGCCGCCATCTATGCCTGGCCGAAATGTTCCAGAGAAATTTGCCTCCCAAAGTAGCGCGCGACGGGGCGGGAGTATGTTTCAAAACAATTTCCGACGCAGGTGCCGACGCTTCAGCAGTAGCGCCGATGGGAACAATCCTCACCGCCATATTCGCACTCCTAGTAGTCGGGTTCGCAGCTCTCCAACGGCGCATTCGATTTGCTGGTGAAATTTGAAACGCGCTTCACTTGCCGGGTTCAAGCCCTCGGGCACGAATAATCTCCTGTGTGATTCACGGCGCAGCCTGCTCTGCTGTTCACGAAAATCCGAATTCCAGAATGGGCCGGTTGCTCATGCAAGTACGATTTGTTCGAAGAAGCTGTCCTGGTCATCCATCACCACCATGGTTGGAAATTGAGAATGCGCGCAAAACCCGCTGGCGCCAACCATTGAGATGCGCAAGGTCTGGAGCTTGCCGGATACCGGAGTTTCCCTGAAATCCTCCCCCCCCCGTGAAAATTCAAAAGCTGTATCTCGCGGAAAGCTGGATGGTTCTTGCCGGGTTTGCGGCATCGGCTTGACCGAAGAGCGGAGAGCTCACCACTCCGATAATTCCGTTAACGTTTGTGTGGTTGATGGCGTTGAACGCGTCCACACTGAACTCCATGTTGCGTCTCGAACGATGACGCTCGGCCACGGAAGCGCGCTGGAAGCTGAACACTTTGGACAGCCGAATGTCGAGTTGCACAATTGCCGGAGCGCGACCTGTATTGCGCGTTACTCCGGGAGGACGCGTCATGGTGTCGCCACTCGGATCCGATCCGGTTGTAATATTGAACGGCGCCCCGCTGGCGGCGGACAGAATTGAACCCATTCGGAAACCAAACGGCAATTGCACGGTTCCGGCGAAGTTCAGGCGATGCCGGCGGTCAAAATCGGCTGGCCCTATTTCTGGCCGCAAATTGTAGTTGTCGGCCGGGAACGAAAATATTCCTGACGTGTCGTTGGTGTAGTTGGAGAAGACGTATTGCCCGTAGCCTTTAAAGTGCTTTCCCCATCCTCCGCGAAAGGTCAGAGTCAAAGCCTGCCCACGAACGAATGCCGTCGATTGGACTTCCGCAATGTTTGAAAAGTTTGGATCGGGGCGCAGTGCAGACCCCGAAGGCAGCGGAGCGTTAACGTCCCGAAGGCGGAACAGATGCACCCCGCGCAAAAACGAGTATTCCAGTGAAAGCCAAGTATCTTTCCATATTTCTTGCTCGACTCCGGCGCTTGTTTGTATCAGGTACGGAGAACGGGCGTCGGATGCCACGCGTGCGATGCTCGGGGGTGGAGATGTCACTTGGCCGCCCAGAAATGGATCCGGATAGGACGGTTGGGAAATGTCGATTTCACGGACGCGCACACCGTCCATGAGCAGAGCGTCCTGCTCGGCTGACCGCGGCAAATTGTCATAGAAGATCCCGGCTCCGGCGCGTAGCACTGTCCTCTTGCCGGGCGTAAATGCAAGGGCAAGACGGGGAGCAAGATCTCGGCGGTCGTCAAGCGTGTTTTGCCAGTCGTACCGCAGTCCCAATGTAAGGCTGAGGTTTGGCAAGACGCGCATCGTGTCCTGCGCAAATCCGCTGGTTTGCTGCATGAGGAAGGAAACCCTTGGGTTGCCTTCGTTTATTTGAAACAGATCAGGGGCCCCCAGGTGGTTCTGGACGACAGCTCTGTACTGATCAAGGCTGCTAAATTCAAAAGTTCCGCCGAAGTTTGATGCGTCGAAGATGTTCAACCAATTTGTCCTGATTGTGGCGCCGAAAAGAAGGGTGTGTTTTCCGCGCATGTAGGCCGCGGTATCCTGGACATCAAACGCACGTCCCTCCTTACCATCATAGGATTGGGATGGCCCGCCTATAAACACACCGCTTACTGCGACTTCCGGCCCGCTGGCATGATTTCCGGATTGTGAGGTCTGGTCTTTGAGGACCAGAGTGAGCTCGTTGCGAAATTGCGGTGAAAGAGCCGCACTTTCGATCAATTGCGCCCGATGCGTTTGCCGACTGGAGCTGGTCCCTTGCTCCGGAAGACTTAGGGCTCCTACTCCGTTGTTTTTACTCGAGTGGTCGGTGAACGTGTAGTTTAGGGAAAGTGTTTGCATTTCCGTCAGTGACCACTGCGCCCGCAAGAAAAGATGATCGCGTCGCTGCGGGGCGGGCACATTGAGGTTGACGGGCCCGGTAAGGGCGACGGAATTCAAAGCATTCACAACTGAGCTTTCATCGTCCATCAAACGCTCGCCCGCGACAAAAAAGTTGCCACTCTTGCCAAACAGCGGCCCACCCAAGCCGACCTCCACAAACCGCCGACTCAGATCTGGATTCGTGGTGGCAAAGGCGTTTCGCGCGTCGAAGACGGAATTTCGGGCGAAAAATGCCGCGCTGCCGTAATACCGACGCTTGTGCCCGTGCTTTGTGGTGATTTCCGCTCTTGCGCTGCCGGGATGCTGAAACTCTGCAGAATAAGGATTGCGGTTGATTTTCACTGTTCGGATGGCCGTGGTCGGCATGTCGAGTTCTCCGCCATCCAGGCCGTCGACAACAATCGAAGTTCCTTCACCCCCCTGTGCTGCGGGATTCGTGAACGTGTCAATGAATGGCAAGAGGTAATCGACTTCTAGCGGGAGGCCGCTGAAAAAGGTCTCGTCGATTTTCATCGAATCCGTGTTGGTTTCCGGGGACAGCCGATCATCGGCTGCGTCAGGGCGAACGGTAATTTCCTCTTCGACAGTTCGAAGTTTCAGTTTGATCTTCAGGAGGCTCAGCTTTTCCGTCCCCACCTGAATGTTCGCCTTGTACGGCTCGAACCCGTTCGCGTCAATCTTAAGGAGGTAAGTTCCTGGTGTCAGATCCGTGAGACTGAATTTGCCATCTTCGGCCGTCACCGTCTCCAGTTTTGAGTTGGTTTCTTGATTGACCAGAGTCACTTTGACTTCGGCCAGCTTTCCGCCGCCAGAATCCTCAACTTTTCCAGTCATGCTTCCGCTCTCCCGCCCCAGCAGAAGGATCGGGAACATCACAAATGCGAGAAACAGGCAGAATGCGAGACGCAAGGTGGCGGTGAGAACTGCGCAGCCATCCCATGAAGGGCGGCACACACCTCTATGGCGGCGGCCAGAGTGTAGGTCCGGCAGCACGAGCGATCGCGCATCCCGCCCAACTGGGAACAAGCCGAGGTGTTGGTAGTCAGTCTGCTGCTGCACGCGGATTTGCACCTCCGTGCGCCTCCAGATTTACTTGGGCCGCGCGCACGCAGGAGGAAACGTGGGATTGACTAGCGTGCCATTGCCAGGCCGTTTCCATGATTTCTTCCAACGAAGAGTGGAGTGGCTCCCATCCGAGAAGTTCCTTGGCCTTCGTGCCATCTGCCACTAGACACGGGGGATCGCCGGCACGGCGCTCCGCCTCGCGAACGGGAACATGACAGCCACTCGCCCGTTCCACAGCGGCAATGACTTCACGCACGGAGTGACCTTTTCCCGTTCCCAGATTGAGGGCAGCGCTCTCGCCTCCGTCCAAGATGGCGGCGAGCGCGAGGTAGTGCGCTTCCGCCAAGTCCGTCACATGGATGTAATCCCGGATGGCAGTCCCGTCGGGCGTTGGATAGTCTGAACCGTAGATCTCCACAAAGGGAATCTCACCTAGCGCGGCCTTGATCGCGCGTGGTATTAGGTGGGGTTCAGGATCGTGGTCCTCACCAATCTCACCTGCTGGGTCCGCGCCCGCAGCATTGAAATACCGCAAAGCCATCCATCGCAACCCGTAAGAGTGGGCATACCAGTTGAGCATGCGCTCCACAAAGAGCTTGGACTCTCCATAGGGATTGACGGGCGACTGGGGGTGATGCTCGGGAATGGGAACCTCTTGCGGAACTCCGTAGGTGGCACAAGTAGAAGAGAAGATGATGTGCTTCACCCTCGTATCGACCATGGCATCCAGCAAATTGAGCGAATTCACCACGTTGTTGTGGAAGTATTTGCGAGGATCGCGCATGGATTCGCCAACGTAGGCGTGCCCAGCAAAATGGATGACCGCTTGAATGTCGTAGGCCCTTATCACGTCTCGGAGTAAGTTCAGATCTGCCAGATCACCCTGTACAAAAGGTCCCCACTGGACGGCCCAGCGATGACCCGTGTTCAGACTATCCAGGGCGATTGGCTGATATCCGGTTCGTGCCAACAACTTAGCGGTATGGCTGCCGATGTACCCTGCACCACCAGTAACCAATATTTGCACTTTCCTTCTCCCTGAAAACGGAGCGACCCGCCGGGGCTGGGCCGGTGGATCCCAGTTGAACATTCCTTGAATGCTTTGTGACCACTCCATTACAACCGGGCCCACCATACGGGAGCAAAACAATCCGCGTCAATTACCGTGGGGGCTAACCCCGTCGGCTAGTACGGCAACCTCGTTTTGATCTGTCGAATTACCCAGGCGAGGCGTCGAAGCTCATCCTTCAGATGACGTATTGGAGACCGATACGGTAATGGTTCGGAGACGTCCGCTCTATCCAGCGGACTTGAACAAGCGTGGGGATCTGTGCAGGCATATGAGGGAGCCTGAGCTGGCCTTGCAGGAGCGCGGATTGCCTGGGGGTGTGAGTCGCAAGAAGGCAGAACCCGCCGTCGGAGATATCCTGTACCCGCCCGCTGATGGCCGCTGTTTTGTTCTTCGCCTGGTAGGAAGACAATTCGTTACCCGCAAATTCTCCGTCGACTGGATAGCGGGAATGGCTTCGTTTTATACGCGATTGTAAACGCATCTCAATCACAGGGAGAACACAACCATCAGTTTTCGGGCCTTACTGGATAGTCAAAGTAATCCAGTATCGACGCATCGAGAACTGTGCTTCACCCTGATGCACCTTCTGAAAACTGCAGGATTTTAGCCAGGATGCCGGACCGGTCACAAGCTCCAGTTTTGAACATTAGGGATCTCAGGAAGGTCTTCGCGGTATTGGGACTGATGTCCATTCGGCAGGCGATCTGCTTTGTTGCATGTCCCTGCATCAGAAGTCCGAGGGCTTCTGTTTCCCGCTGCGTCAAGCGGAATTTCTGGGCCGCCAGTCCAAGATCAAGCGGTCCTCGATGGTTCCTCTCCAGCAGAACGGCCAAACTCGGCCCGCCACCGTTTGACATGTGAGATTTTAAGGTGAACACCCGTAACTGATACCGCCTCTTACCAGATATAAAAGCACCGGAGAATCTTGGGTGCTGGTTGCCGTTCGGTTGCGGAAGGAGCGACTCGATCCGTCGCATGAGGAGATTGTCAAAGCGTTTGTTTCGTCGCGGGATTTCCGGGTAAGAAAGGATAGAAACAGCTTCTTCGTCTGCGTTAAGAGGCCGCAGGAAGGCGTCCAGCAATATAAGACCCGCGGAATGGGAATTTGTTCTTTCAGACGGTAGAGGTATCCGTCCCTTCGTCCTCGCGCTTGCCTCGAGCAGACCTCTTGACAGGCCATTTCCGTTTGTCGCCGAAGCGCGAGAAAATCTCCCTGTCGGTCGGTCTCCGTTGGCGTGGCCCAGCTCACGTGTAAACGGCATTTCCATTGCCCTCCGAGGGCCGGCGGGTAGTAATTATCATAAATCTGGTAGCTGGGTGGCGGTGGCCCGACTGACAAAACATCTCGTGAGCAAGTTCGAAGCCCCTGGCCCACAGGTAACCTAGGCTAGCAACCAGCGTCAGACTCGAAAATCCATTTTATACCGCAACCAGGAATCAGGAACACCTGGAGAGCATGTAGAGGAAAGACCTGATGAGCTTGTATCTCCCTCAGGGCCTCCATCGCTCCGCAGGGTCTCCTGAAAGTCCTTTGTATTGTCCGTCTTACAACCAAACGCCATTCCAAGAAAATAGCCATCAGGGGTTTTTAAAGTCACACCTCTTAAGCGTATCAGCAGTTGAAGGATCGCACGAAGCGCCAAACCCGATAAGGTGAGTCGTCGTGCGTCTCCATCCCTTAGGGCTTCGGTAACTCGACGGAGCGGAGCTTTTTCCGCCCCTTATCCGACGCAGTGCAATTCATTCGTAGCGTAACGCTTCTAGCGGATCGACCTTCGCGGCACGGCGCACCGGCACCCAGCATGCCAGCAGCGCCACTCCCACGAACAACGCTCCCACAGCGATCAACGTGGTCGGGTCGCTAGGCTGCACCTCAAACAGAAAAGTCCTCAGCACACGCGACAAAACGGTCGCCAGGACTACACCCGTAAATACGCCGCTCGCAATCAATCGAAATCCCTCGCCGAAGATCAAGTTCCGGATGTCTTTTTGTGCGGCACCAATCGCGCTGCGAATCGCCAACTCCCGTCGCCTCGAGGCCACCGAAAGCGAAAGTACGCCGTAAATCCCGACCAGCGTCAGCACGCTGCCCACAACCGAGAACCCCACGAGCAGTTGCATCGCGAACGTTCGCGACGCCAGCGAATCATCGCGAATCTGCTCCAAAGTCTTCGGATTTTCGATGGCGGCGGTCGGATCGACGGCGCGCAACTCGCGTTCCACCGCAACCAAAACCGTGCGCGGGCCCGCCACGGTGCGGATCACGAGATGTTTCGAAAACGCCGTCGCCTGCCACAATGAGAGATAAATCTCGGGTGACGCCTCCTGCGTCAAATCATCTGTTCGGCCATTCGAGACCTCGCCCACGATTTCCGTAGCTGGCTTGTCCCGCCCGTTCAGCCAGATTTTCCGTCCGATGGCATTGCCAGGCGGAAAGTAGCGCTCCGCAAATGCTTGGTTTACGATCGCTACGTTCAGCGTCTTGCCCTCATCGCTCGAACGAAACTCCCGTCCCCCGAGCATTCCCACGCCCATCAACTTGAAATAGTCTTCCGTGACAGCGCGTAGCGGCAACGCTGTCTTCTCGCTCTCCTTGATTGCTGGGGGCTGCCCTTCGATTTCCAGAGTCGCAGGCCAATTGTTCCCGGTAAGTGGCACTCCCCACGCGAAAGCAGCATATTGCACGCCGGGAATAGACGAAACCCGTTCCAAGGCGTGCCGGTGAAAATTGGTCCACTCTGAATAGCTCCGCACCTCGGTGACACTCATCGTTAAGATGTGTCCGGTGTTGTAGCCTGACGGGACTTTCGCAATATTGATCATCGTTCGAATCAGCAGTCCGGCCCCCACAAGCAGCGCTAGAGTCAGCGCCGTTTGCACCATGGTGACCCCGCGCAGAAGCCGCCGTTCCCCGAGTCCCGCCGTTCCTTTGGGTCCAGCGTTCTTCAGCACCTCCATCGGATCTAACCGGAAAGCCCGCAACGCCGGAAAAAACCCTGCGAAAACCGCAGCCAGTACCGCCGCACCGAGTCCCCATGCCAGCACCGCCCACCCAGCTGTCACGCCATCCAGCCGCGGAATCGCATGTCCCGCAATCACCTTGAACAGTTTCACGACTCCGAACGCCAGCCCCACGCCGAACGCCCCACCCAGCAGCGCCAGCAGCAGACTCTCAGTCGAAACCTGGCGCAAAAGAGCAATATGTCCCATGCCCATCGCGCTCCGCACCGCGTATTCCTGCTGCCGTTGCAACCCGCGCACCAGCAGCAGCGCCGCGGCGTTACCGCAACCAATCAACAAAACTAGCGCCGCGGCGCCCAGCAGCGGAAACAATATCCTGCGCCCGTCGAGATTTATTGCGCTTGTCAACGATTCCACCTGCGGCGTGATCCCGTCAAAAGCGTGTTCCGCTTGCGCTTCTCTCGCGGACAGCACCGCCAGTTCTCCTTGCGC
This sequence comes from Acidobacteria bacterium 13_1_20CM_58_21, assembly GCA_001919715.1. Lineage (GTDB taxonomy): Bacteria > Acidobacteriota > Terriglobia > Acidiferrales > UBA7541 > Acidiferrum. Next base: position 15,102 of record MNIJ01000052.1, on the reverse strand, counting down.
TTGCTGCAGCCCCGCCCCATCGCGCAATCGCGCCACGATATTCCAATACGGATCTTTCAGGTACTTCGGGTCGGGCCCCACGGGAATCCAGAAGTCCACCAGAGCATTTACGTTGTAATTCGGCTCCTTCGCCGCTCCAGGCGATGGAAGAAAGCGTATCCCGGGCGGCATCACGCCGATCACCGTCGGCGGCACTTCCCACCGGCTGATGCGAACGGTCTTGCCTATGATTTGTGGATTCTCGTTGAACGTGCGCTTCCAAAAGTCGTACCCGAGCAGGATCACCTTCACCGGTCCTGTCCCGATGTCCGACTCCTCAAAGCCGCGACCGAGCACCGGCTGCAAACCCATGACCGGGAGATAGTCTTTGGTCACTTCCATCCCCTCGACCGATTGGCTGCCTTCGTTGCGAATCAGAAAATTGAACGTCCAACCGTACGCAGCAATTCCTTCAAACGACTTCGCCTCTTTCTGCCATTCCATCCATTGTTGGGCGGGCCAGCCGCGAGGGCTTTCTTGCTTTTGGCCGTCAGTTCTCGCCGTCGGAACTAGCACCAGCTGCTGCGGCTTTTTGTAGGGTGGCGGCGTCAACAGCACGCCCTGAATCAAGCTGAACACGGCCGAGGTCGCCCCGATTCCAAGAGCCAGCGTCAGCACCGCAATCAGGCTAAAGCCGGGTTGTTTCAACAACATCCGAATCGCAAATCGCATGTCTCGCCGCATCTGTCCCCCTTCGCGGATTCTCTGCATCACCCCGGAGGCCTAATCGGAGAACGTTCCTGACCCTCTCCTGGTTCCCATCATCCTACCGGCTTTGACGAATAAACAGCATGCGGGTTAGAGGCGCTTTGGGAGCGCACTTGGCAAAACCCGCCACACGACCGAAGATTGCCCGCCTCAAGAGCTGATCCCACTCTCCGATCTGAATCTCCAAATTGGTACTTGGGCATGGAGCTAGTCAGCTTCGGCTAACCCCTCGGGAATCAACAGTCATCTCGAGCCTTCTGTCGCTCGACAGCGGGCGTTGGTCGCTGATACGGTTTCAATTAATTTCCTATGCGGGGCAAAACCAGCACTGGGCGAGGTGGCAACTATATGCCTCGTAAGAACCTCATCCCCTTGCCAGTCCTTGCAATGTGCTCATTCTCCATGCCAGCACAGATGGACAAAAGAGTTCAGTAGGGACCCCGCTACCGTATTTGACGGTCTCTCAGAAGGAGCAGTTGGCATTGGAAGACCAACTCCCAAAAGGCTAATTACCCGAGGCGACCGGGAGCATTGAAGTGGTGATGCGTCTTTTGCAATTGTGCAGTATCAGAGTGCGTTGGAGTTGGTTCACCGACAACCGCTCCTTGCGAACAATGGCAAGACTACAAAAACTCGGAACTGGCTACATCCAATCGGCCACAAAATGGCAAGCACGGAGGGAAAGTGGGAGTATGGGCAATCAATTGCGAACAGTACCCGGCAAGCGGAATTTCTCTCTCAAATCGCGCAAGGCCTGCGCCGGAACAACCCGAAATTGGTTGTAAACTAACTCTTCCCAATACACTGAACCGAATCTTGGCAGTAGGTGTGTTTGCCACTGGTATAGCAAGCCCAGATTCCAGACGACGAAAAGCACCACGAGGGGGACGACTCGGACCGAAGCGCCTCGACTCTCTGGCCACAGCCGCGCGGCCCATGCGAACAGCGAAGCAAGTCCGAGAATGAAGATCGGTGTCAGAGAGATAAAGAAGCGATTGCCGAATCCGATGTTTCCATACCACCACGGATAGCAAGAGACGAGACCGTAGAAAACAAGAGTTATGGTGGAGCAGATCGCTCCAACAACCTTGTCCAAGATCCACAGACAAAAAAGTCCCGCAATTGCCAGGACGAGAATGGGCGTAAATACAAACAACCCATGATCTGTTGAGAACAACACCTTCTCAAGGGCTGGAGACGCCCAGTTCCAAGTGCTAAGTGCGTACGGCCCCATGCTGAGAGGATTTCCGAATACGATTTGCCTGGCGATGAAAGTCGGTAACAGAGCGAAGAGAGTGCCGCCGCCAAAAATTGTATGTAGGCGAAGCGTGTTAGCAAACCCCTCCTGTCTACTCCTGCCGGGGGCCAGAATTTCCGCATAAGAGGAAAAGACTTCAAATGCCACTGCCACCAAAAAAGCAGCATTAAGCTGGTAAACATCTATCATCAAGCCCGACAGCAGCCCCAGCTTCAGCCATTGTCTACTCGTGCGCGTGACGCGCGTTCGCAGCCAATACCAGAGGAACAATGCATCTACAAAGACGGAATGCGCGTGGGACCACGCAGGCAGTAGATAAATGTACATCGGAACTGAGCTCCCAAACCAAACTCCGATCGTGGCCCAAAATGCCCACTGCTCCTTCACAAACCTTCGGGCCACTGCAAACGAAAGACAGAGGCCCGCGAAGCCATAGAGGGCTGTCGAAGCCGTCATCGCCGCCAAATAAGGCCAGGAGTGTCCATCAGGCGCAATATGCCAACCGAGATGCGCCAATCGGGACCGACCGAATAGAAATTCGGCAGATGTCCTGTTTTCGTTATCGGATTGTCAACAAAATGATCTACTAAAAAGATTTTCAGCAATTCCTCATTCGGATTCTGGAAATCTGAGGAAAAACTGAAATTATGATCAACGAGTGGCGAACGAAGGTAAGCATAATATCCAACCCCGTCACCGTCGACTTGAGCATGCAGAAAGGGGAGGCTCAGCAGGAATACGAAGAAGAGTGCCTTTTCGTAGTTCGACCGCCCGCGCCAAAAACGCTGGAGGAAGTTGGTTTTCATTGACCTCGACGGTGATTCGAACTGTTCGACAAGTGCAGGCTAGCATGACGAAAGCCAGCGACGCCACACGCCTCCTTGATGCGGTATTGACTTAGGATAAAAATTCAGAGAAAAGCTGAATACGGCGGAAAGGACTTAAGCGAGGTCGATTTTGGCTGGAGATGAATGGATTGGCATTCCGGCCGCTTCAAGACCCGGCTTGCTAAGCACAGCGATAAGCGAAAGTGGAGGCAACGGCAAGAATTTGTCCAGCACGCGGAACACAGGAGTCAGCAGGTTCAGCAGTTTAATCTGCACGAAGCCAAAGGCACGCCGCCGCAAGAGTTTCCCATTAATCCACCAGGCGACGACACCGACACGGTTAAATTCCAGCATAGTATCCACGTGGAAGCCCGCTCCACTGGCCAGCACTCTTAATTGATCTTGCGTATAGCGCCGCTGATGGCCCAGAGCATCATCAAGTGTCCCCATGAGCCCAGGACCGCACGGAACCAGAATGATCGCTCGCCCATCCTGCTGCAGAGCTTCACGGATATTCCGCAAGGCCTCCAGGTCGTTCGCCAGATGTTCAACCACGTTCAAGCAAATCACCGTGTCAAATTCTTGTTCCTTTGGATACGTCTCTCCGGATTGTCCATCCGTGTAACCAACATGAAGGTATGGCCGATTCCGGCTAATATTTTCGAGGTATGTCAGATACAACGGATTGATGTCGCTGGCCCAGTACACCTTGCGTGGAACCAGTTGCAAAGTTAGATTGCCTGTTCCCGCGCCTATCTCCAATACTTTCTCGCCAACGTAAGGACGGATAACATCCGCCATCCACTTTGTGAAGCGTGGTGCGCGATTGAGGCGGCCGAGAATCTGGCTTCCATAAACGTCCTCGGCGTAGATGTGGTCGGAAAAGCCAAACCGCAATATAGCGCCGATGGCCCGGATGCCATCCTTCCATTTGATCTTTTTCCCTTCCTGATAAGTGCGGCCTGCATAGCGAATCGGGACTTCGAATATGCGCGCTCCGCGTTTGGCCAGCTTGATGCTGATTTCCGGTTCGATTTCAAACCCTTTGCCCACTAGTGGCACGCTTTTCATCAAATCGGTTCTGACCATCTTGTAGCAGGTTTCCATGTCCGTGAGATTCAGATCCGACACGAGGTTGCACAAAAGACTTAGAAAGCGATTCCCCAGCTCATGGCGGAAGAAGAGAACACGCCGGTATTCGCTGGCGAGAAAGCGCGAACCAAACACGGCGTCGGCTTGTTCTTCCAAAAAGACCTTGACCATTTTAAGGAGATCGGAAGGATGGTACTCAAGATCCGCATCATGAATAACGGTCAATTCTGCGTTGGCGCGCGACAATGCCGTGTGGATTGCCGCCGCCTTTCCCTGGTTGGTCTCGTGTCGGAGAAATAGCCATTCCAGCTTGTGGGAAGGTGCTGCAGCCACCGACTGTTCAAACTCACTCAAGGCCATCCCCGTCTGGTCGCTCGAACCGTCGTCCACCACAATAACTTCGACATGGTCCAGCAGCGGAGACTGACCCAGGATTTTGAGCCGTTCGAGACTAGTGCAGACCAAATACTCCTCATTGTAAACGGGCACAAGAATGGAGAGTGTCGTCGAGACTTTCATTGGAAATCTGGCGTCGCCCTCTCTCGAATCATTAAGGTCCAACGCATTTAACGCCTCTCTGGGAAAGAAGACACTCACTATAGTCGCCTCGCGATTCGCTCTGACGTCCGTCTTCTGCCAGAAATAGTTCGTGAACTGGTCAATAGTCTCATTCAGGGCGTCCTAGGACGGAGCTTACAGGTAAGGCAACAATGTATTTTCTCAGAAGGCATGCGTTGCATTGCGACTTCGAAATCCGGTTCGTAGCCTTTTGGTAACGCACCTACTAAAGCAAGGAGTTGCTACAGGGGTGCTGCCGCACATGGAACCTGATGCACTCATAAAGCCAGGGACAGGCTCCCCGGGAAGAGAACGCGTCAAGCCTTGCGATGCGCGAGCGCGCGAATCTCACCCCAGACGACGAATGCAAGATAGACGGAAAGTAGAATAAGCTCCGGCTCGATGGCGTGACGGTACTTTGCGGTCGGATACGCGAGGTAATATGGAATCGGATAGATAATGAGTGCAGCGGCAAAGAGAAGCCAGCCGCGTGGTCGCCTGGTTAAAGCAAAGAGAATGCCCAGCCACCCAAGTAGAGACAACGGCCAAAATTCCCAGGCTTTCCACCATTCCCGCGTCCAATAAATTAGCAAACTGCCATCCCAAAACCACAGTGTTCGGTGAAGCGTCAGGTGGACAAATTCGGAGGGATACTTGCGAATGAAGGCGAAGCTGTCCTGCTTGTAATAATCGATGTAGCGCATTTCACCCCAGGCGGCATACTTCTGAAGCTCCCTGGGATTGAGCCCAGGATGATTGCCCGTATAGCCCATTCCATTGCTGAAATGATAGTTGCCCAGGTGGAATTCAAACCAATAATTGCTGCGAAAGAAAACCGGGCGGCCGAACACGAGTTCGTTGCGAATCAGCCAGGGGGATACCAGCGCTGCGAAGAGGACACCGGCTAGCGTCATGGGCGCGAGCCATCTCCGGAGTGCGCGATGATTCACGAAACCAACATAGGCAAACGTGAATGGCATCACGCTGAGCAATGCGGGATTGGTTAGCGCAATCAATGCCCACATTGCGCCGAACACTAGCCAAAGTCTTCTGCTGTTCTTCTCCGCAACGTCCAGCGTGACGATGAACACAACGGAAAGCAGAAATGCGCTCGCCGTGAAGTCCCAAATCCAGGAAACTGGCCAGCGAAAGAAAAAAGGGCTGAGAGCCCAAACCCACGCGGCGCACAATCCGACTTGCGTACCAAGACTGCGACGACCCAAGCCGTAGATGGCGACTCCCGTTGCGGCTGCGATGATGCACTGGATACCGATCAGCACCAGTGCCGAGGTTTGGGAATAAATTCCGAAGATTCGAAACACCAAGGCACACAAGTAAGGATAAACAGGAGCGATCCATGCAGTGGGCCCGGTATCCTGGCAAAATGGCGCACTGAAACCCTGCCCGCGCACGATATGCTCGGCGATGCTGCAAATTTCCGCTCCAAAAGGAAGAATCGATCCCGGAGCGCGGACATAAGTTTTCTTCCACAGAACAAAACCGAAGCGCAGAGTAAGTCCGCAAATGAGAAGCAAGATTTGCAAATATCTGTCAGACGTGGAATTGGCCGGCGAACCGCGAGTCGTAGGAGTTTCCGGAGCGATGACGGACATAGTATCTATTGTGAGAGCCTATCTGGACCAGTCGCAAGATCGACTTGGACAGCCCAACTCTTATTCGGCACTAGGGAGCGCGCTCGAGAGTCGCAAAATCGGATCGTCCTAGGACTGCACGTCTCCGGTAATCAGAGTTTATTGCCGCCTGGAAACGCGAGATTTCAATCGCGCTGGTGACCGGATGTCCAACCTGATACACGGGTAGGTGCGCGGGGCCGGCACCTTTGCAGTTCGGGCATTCTTTATTGCGGGCCTGGGGGTTAAAGCAACGGTTTAAACGCGTCCCTTTCAAGCGGACCGGCGCAACGGACTACCGGAGATGTGACTTGAAACTTCACTTTTCGGATTACGCGGCACTAGCGGTTGTCCGGTACGCATTCTCGGAATGCCGTTCTGCCCCTACCCAGAAACAAATTGATTAGAGGATTCCTCTAATTCTGGGCCGCGATTTGGTATTGTTCCAGCTTGCCGTCCGGCATTTCGTAGATCGGGGCGCTTAGTTCTTTTTTTGGAAATTTGATGGTGTACACGCGCAGCTTCATACCCCCGCGCAATTCCTGGTGAATCTGGATAAATTCTTCCGGGGTTCCCAGCGGGCCCAAGCTGCTGGCGAAATCCTTTAAGGCCTGTTCATTGAAATAAAAATTGGCGTTGTCCGTGAAGAGAGAACGGTCAATCGTGCCATGCTGCAACCCTTCGAAGATTTTGCGCGCCTGCGCAAGCTTGTCCGGGGTGGCCGGGTCATCGGTGGCGAGCAGGAGCCGTGCAATGCCCTTGGCGATCGCGTCCGAGGCGTCGGTGGCGTCCAGGTTTGTGAGCACAACCACGGCAACGCGCGCGTCCGGGAAGACGACATTTTCTGACGTGAAGCCCGAAACCTCGCCGCCGTGAGACAACGAACGATGGCCAAGCTCCGACCGGACACCCACGCCGAGGCCGTAACCCGTTCCCAAGCCATCCTTGAGCAGGACTTCCGTTTCAAAATCGTGATAGGAAGAGGGTTTCATCAATTTCTGATTGATGATCGAAATGTCCCACTTTGCCAGGTCTTCCACGGGCATGGCCAGTTCGCCTGCGGCAAAGAGCCAGCCGCTTCCTATCTTGGGCGCCGGATGCGGGGGACCGAGCGCATAACGCAGGTAACCGGTTGGATCTGTGTCGAAGAGCTTGGCCCCATCAATGTCGGTGACGCTTTTCATGTTGAGGGGCGCAAATATCTTTTCCTGCAGAAATTGCAGCAGCGGTTTGCCACTGGCCTTTTCGACGATGAGTCCGGCGATGACATAATTCGTGTTGCTGTACTGCCACTTCGTGCCGGGCTCAAAATCGAGCGGCTTGCGCGCCCAAGTGTCCAGAATCTTTTCTGCCGTGACTGGATGCAACATATTGGGCATCACGTAGTCCTGCGGCCAGAAGTCTTGATAGCCGGAGGTGTGTGAAAGAAGCTGGCGAATGGTCACTTCGTTCGCGCGCGTAAGGCCGGGAAGAAATTTACCGACCTTATCGTCAAGCGAAAGTTTGCCCTGTTCCTGCAGAAGCAAAATGCCCGCAGCCGTGAATTGCTTGCTGATCGAGCCAATGCTGAAACGCATTTCGGGCTTCGCCGGTGTGGCAGTATCGAGCCGCGCATTCCCATAGGCGTGCAGATAGGCGATCTGCCCATCCTTTACCACCGCGACGGAGGCGCTTGGTAGGCCCGTTTTGGCGAGCTCGTCGGTAGCCACCTTATCAATCTTGTGCTGCATCTCGGCCGGGAGCTGGTCCTGCGCATTCGCGCAGGCGCAGGAACACGCAAGGATCAAAGTTGCCAAGCGGAAAGCTGAACATAAACTTGCACACCGCATGAAAACCTCCTCCCACAAACTCCGCAGTGTAGCACGAGCCAATCGTGGCGTCCCGTTAGCGGAGATTTAAAGTAGCACTTCACTTTTCAGCGTTTAATCATGCAGTCGGGAGTGAGACGGTAGTGCCCACTATGGCCCAAGGATCAGTGTGGTAGCCGCGAAAAGAGGAGAAGGCATTGAACACTTAGCGATTTGCAATCTCCAATCAGATCGGCTCTAAGCTTTCTCGACAGTTGGCAACAATGAGCGTGATGTCGTCTTGCTGTTCGTTAGGATTGAATTGCCGAACTTCATCGAGAAGTGATGAAACCAAGGCCTGTGAAGACTCTCCACGATGCCGCTGTAGCGCTTCGATCAGGCGTTGCTCTCCGAATTCCTCTCCGGAATCGTTGAACGATTCGGTCATGCCGTCCGTGTAGAGAACCAGTGTGTCTCCCGGGAATAGCTGTCGCTCCTCCAGCATGCAATCCCAATCCTCAAACAGGCCCAGAACCGTCGCGATGGAGGCGAGCCGTTCCAAAGTGCCATCGCCTCGGAGGAGCATCGCGGCAAGATGTCCGCAAAGCGCAACCCCCCCCAGTTTTATCGTTATATTCCGCGAAGAAAAATGTTGCGTAGTCGCCGTCGGCCGTATTCTCGTAAAACAGCTGATTCACCGATCGCAAGAACCGCCGCGGCTCGTCTGCGGCAATCGCGCACTGGCTGCGCAGGTTGGCCTGCAGATTGGCCATCAGCAGAGCGCCCGCGATTCCCTTACCTGCGATATCGCCGATCACTAGGACAAGTCGTTCTCGTCCGAGGTCAAGAAAATCGTAGTAATCTCCCCCCCCCTCCCGCGCCTGAAGACAAGCTCCAGCATATTCCAGGGTGCGAACCGCTGGCATTCTTTGCGGAAAGGGCCTCGCCTGCACCTGCCGCGCGATTTCCAGGTCGCGCGCGGCGCGCCGTTCGGATTCGAGCTTTTGGGCGATGGTGCGGCGCTGCAATTCCACTCCAAGCGTTAATTCGTCGAAGCTCAGCAAGGCCGAACGAATTCCCGTCCACATCCTCAAATCGTGTGAAGGTTCCGCCCCATTCCGGTACCTGTGGTGGAAAGTGAAAGCGTACTCCACGACCGCTCCATTCCTTGAACTTGGCATTGACATCCTCGGTGATAAAGTAGATCCCGGTATCGTGCCCAATGAGTTTGTATGCCTCGGAGTCGGGGGTCGCCAAGAGCTAGGGAGAGGCTCGCGTTGCCGTCCGGAGGCGCAATCTCGATCCACCGGCCGCCAGATTCAAAACGTTGATCCACCACTAGCCTGAAGCCAAGCTGGTCAACGTAGAATCGCAGGCTTCGTTCCTGATCGCGAACGAAGATCATGATGAAATGCAGGCAGAAATAGGGATCCTGACTGTCCAAGCGCAGAAGGGATCGGTCAATCCCAAAGGGTAGAGACGAGTCGCCCATCCGCGCGATTATACGTTTGAAGACAGTTTTTCCGGAAGGCTGGCATTGCGCGTGCACTCGGTCCCCAGATATTGCCCCAGTCCGACGTGTACTCGCGAAACCGGACAGGCGACGCTGATCGATGGTTGAAATGGCGCATAAATCCGGTTTACTTCTCCTCAACGATGGCTGCGTCCCACGGCTTCAGGGTTACTTGCAGGCCCTGGGCCACAGGCGCCTGCGAAAGCAAATCCACGCCGGGATGGTAGGGATAGGGAAATGATTGGGCAGCGTTCGAATAGTTTAGGTAGTAGTGCAACATTTTGCCTGAACGGTTCGAACCGTGCTTGACGCGAACCGGCATCGGCAGGTCTTGGTCAGGACCTGTTAATCCTGCTTGCTTCAAAACATCCAGGACCACACTCTGCTGCAGCTTTTCGCTGAGTACGGTTCCCTCGTACGTTAAGGAGCCCTTAGCAAAAGAATTGCGCGTAATGGCAGGATACTTCTCGAAAAAGGGATGATCGTAGTAGGCGAGGGGTTTCGCGGTGTCCGGAATCAGCATTTCCGCCCACTCGGAGACTCTATTGTCCGCACCGACTTGAAATCGATCATCCTTTAGCGCCAAGGGCCGGAGCAATGAGGAAAACTCCTGATAGTGCAAGCCTGCGGCCATGCGTAAAGGACCCGGCGCCATTTCCCAGCGAACTGTCGAATACTCATTGCAGAATCCGCTCTTAAATGCGAGGACGAGGTTTCCGCCGCCTTTTACATAATCCACAAGTCTCGCAAGCACTTCATCGCTCGCCACATAAAGAGGTGGAACGAGAATCACCTTGTACGCGGAAAGATTTTTACTTTCGGGAAAAACGAAATCCACTCCGACGTTCGAACGGTACAGCGCACTGTACATCTGCCGAAGTATCGTACGGTAGTTCACACGATCGCTGAACTTCATAAACTCGATGCCGTAATAGGAATCGTCGCTGTAAAGAATCGCGACTTGATTCTTGCGCTGAAGATCGACGATTTCCGGACCGACTCGCCTCAACTCATGTGCCGTGCGGCTCACTTCGTCGTACGCGCGGCCCGGCGTCAGGTCGTGCCCCAACACGCCTTTCCAGTAGGTTTCCTGACCATAATGAATCGAGTGCCAGTGCCAATACTCGACCATGTTGGCGCCTGAGGCGGCGTGTGTATACACATCCAAGCGTAACTGACCATCGTAGGGTGGAAATTGCTCTTTGGAATCCCATCCGATGGCCTCAGCGTTCGTTTCCGTGATCAAGTAATTTGTCTGCTTGAGCGAGCGGACGTAGTCGCCAACGTATGAAGATGCTTCACCGTCAAACTGGTCCTGCGTTCCGTGATACGGGTTCGCTGCCGCGATGTCGAGGGTCTTGACCACTTCAGGCTCGTTCACCTCCGGGCGAGGAGGCCCCGCAAAGTCATGCATCACGAATTGATCGGGACGCTTGTATTCATTGACGATGGTCGCCTGCCAGGCAAGAAAGTCGGTGGTCATCCACTGCGAGTAGCGCTCCCATTCGAGCTTCCATCCAGGGTTGATAATACCGTCGCGCGGCGGAAGCTCGGACCAATCGTTCAGCCGCTGTCCCCAATAGTTCAGCCCCCAAATCTTGTTGAGATTATCTGTCGTTTTGAATTTTGATTTCAGGTAATTGCCGAACCCAACCTGAACGTCGTGATTTGCCGCACCAGCCGAGGAAGTTTCATTGTCGATCTGGTAGCCGATGATGGCCGGATTGCTCTTGTAATGTTCCAGAATCTTTCGGGTCACGCGTTCGCAATAAAATCTGTAGGTTGGGTTCGAAAGATCCGTGTTTTGCCGATATCCGAAATAGAGATATTGCCCTCCCAGCCGCGTCACGACAATCTCAGGATGTTCTTTATAGAGCCAGGCAGGAATGGAGGCTGTCGGCGTGCCCATGATGACGCGGATGCCAGCCGCGTGGAGCTTTTCTACAGCACGATCCATCCATGCGAATTCAAACTGGCCATCTTCCGGCTCCCACAACCCCCAGCTGAATTCCCCGATACGGACGACGGTTATACCGGCTTTCTGCATGAGCTGCACATCCTGCTCGAGCCGGTCGTAGGGCATATACTCCGGGTAATACGCTACGCCGTACAGCACGGTATCCATGCGATCAGCCCGGAAAGGTTCGCGGGCCTGGGCTTTCCCCGCTAGAGCAGTGCAAAGCAGGCCAAAGAAAACACTCCCTGCTCGAAGGCTCCACGAAAGTGCAATCCGATTCCGTTCACAGAGAATCATGACCTACCCTTTCCCGGATTCATCGCCGTTGAATCCCGCAGAACAAAACTCGTCTTGAGCACATATTCGGTTCCCTTTGGATTCGCAGTCTCAAGTTGCACGTCATGCAGCAGCGCCTGAAACGACATCTCGATGGTCGTCAGCGGCGGGAGAGTGTATTGCGACAGGTGGATATTGTCGAAGCCGATCACGGAAAGATCCTGCGGAACCTCGATCTTCTCGCTGTAGCACTTGTGCATCACCCCAATCGCCGTCGTGTCGTTCGAACACAACACTGCGCTCGGACGCAACGGCCCATTCAGCAATTTTGCGAAGGCCTCTTCCCCACCCTCCAGCGTATGGTTGCCCCCGACGATTAACTCCAGATCGCAGGCCAATCCGATCTCGTCCATCGACCGGACAAAATGCATCCTTTCGAGCAAGGGCGGACTTCAAGGTCAGCGGACCGGTAATGAACGCGATCCTCTCATGGCGCAACGCCGCAAGATGTTGCACCGCCTGCCGGATGCCATTCAGATAATCGATGCGAATATTGCTGACGCGCGGCCGTGGCGGTCCGACGTCCACGAACACCAGCGGCACGTTGCGAAGCTTGAGATCCTCGAGCAGCGATTCTTCCATTTCGAACGTCATGACCGCCACGCCTTCGACTCGGTGTTCCAGCATAGGCCGCACAGAAGTCTTCATGCGCTCGGGATCGCGAACTGTGGAAGTCAGTAGGATTTCGTAGTTGTTTTGGAGGGCGGTCTCTTCGAAAACACGTACGAGTTCCGGGAAAAATGGGTTGGTGATTTCTGAAACGATCAATCCAAAAATTCGGCTCCGCCCGGAAACCAGAGCCCGCGCCTCTGTGCTTGGGAAATATCCGAGCTCTTCGATGATTCGCCACAAGCGCTTCGCCAATTGGGGTTGCACGCTGGGATGACGGTTAATCGTGCGCGACACCGTGGCGGTGGAAACTCTTGCGCGTTTGGCGATCTCGCGGATATTCATAAGTCTTTACTCAAAGGTCCGATTAGCGCCTTGTATCGCTCCTCGCACTATTTGCAGTCGTCCGATTGAAAAGCTCCCCGATCGGTTGCTCCACACGACGGCACGGCGTGGCCCCAAAGATCCTGCTCGCCACTTTTTTCGATAGTCTTTCCGTTTTTTCTTGCGGGAGAACCCGCCTGCAAACGATACCCAGTTAAAGAGAGTATGCCGCCAGTGCCTTGGCCAGGCGCAATCAGCTTCGGATCAACCGTCAGCGCGTGAGAATCGCTAGCCGCCACTTCCACGCCGTAATAATCATTGGCATCGAACAGATTGTCTTTGCTCTCTCCAAAACCATGGGCAGTGACGTAAGCGCCGTCCGAAGTGCGCGAAACTCCATAGGAAAACCGCGCTGTTCCAGCCACGTAAAAAATGTTGTTGTAAAAAGAGGTGCCTTCTGACCAGCCATGCCAATCCGAAAAAAGCAACAGGTCCACTGAATGATCTGGCCCAACGTAAATAGTGTTGTTGTAAATCAGGCTTTCTTTCACGGGGCCGGCAATATTGATGCCGCGCGTGCGGTCATTTTGGCTGATGTTGTAGCGCACTACCGTTCCCGTGTTACCGGCGCTTTCTGCAGGGTTATGCCCGCCTTCGTTGCAAATCAGGAGAAAACCACCGTCGTTGTCGTGGCTGTAATTGTACTGGATGACGGTATTGCGGCTATTCCAGTCGGAATCAAAGCCCTCTCCGTCGCGCTGTCCTTTCGTTCCGTAAGCTTCGTTGAACTGAATCACCGTATTGTCGGCGCTCCAGGCCCAGATGGCTACGTTGTATCCATCCGACCTTTGATTGGCATGCCCGACAACGTTGCGTTCGACGATGGCGCCGTCTGTCGCAACCACCACGATGCCATCGCCGCCGATGTCGTGCAGCTGATTCCCCCGCACAACAAGGCCCAGGCTGGGAAACCAATTCGAGCGCACCCAGGAATCCGCCCAGCCGAAAATTCCGCTGCGGTCCACGCGGTAAATCTCGTTGTTCTCGATGCGTAAATCGACAAAGCGGCTCGGTTTCTTGGCGCCCACTGAGGTGTAGTTAATTCCGCCATTCGGCTTGACGTCGTCCACTCCATTCACGTCGTGGATTGTCAGTGAACGAATATAGATGTGGTGCGCCTCGCCATAGTTTTCCAGCGCAACATGAACGCCACGTCGTTCGGCGCGTTGTGGACCGGTGTTCGTAATCTCAAGGTCCGCAATTTCCCAATACTCCTGGTTTTTCAGCAGAACGGAGTCCTCGAACAAACCTTCGCCGTTGATCACCGGCTTCACTCCGCCGCCATACATCCCAACTGTGATCGGCCGCCCCTCGACCCCCGATCCTTTCGGCCACAATTGTCCGTTCCACATGGAGCTGGATTTCAATAGGATGCGCTCACCAGGAAGAAATGTTCTCGCATTCACTTTCTCCAACGACTTCCAGGCGCTCGCTGGACTTGTGCCCGCGTTCGAATCGTCACCGGCTCGTGAATCCACGTAATAGATGTTGCTTGGAACGTCAGCACGTCCGTCCGGCCTTCTCACCGCACTGGCATCACCGTGCGAACCAAGTAGAGTGCCGAGCAGACCGAAACCCAGAAGGTTCTTCATTCGCTGGAGTCGAGGATCAGTCCCATGCGGGCGGATTTAACGGTTCGCGATGGCTTTCGATTGCTTCTTCAACATCCTTTGCGAAGTCAGGATCGATGGTGGCCGTCGAGTCCTCGGGTAAGAGAGCAATGCATTCGGAGATGGTGCGGCGTACCGGCTCGGCGGGATGCAGGACCGCAACAGGTCGGGCATCATTCTCGATAATGATTTCCGCTTCCGAAATGTGGATCACATCCTTAGCCATAATGTGATTATACACCGCCATTTCTCCTATTTGGAGGACTTGCGGGGCGCGAAGGATGCTTCGCGCGGCGAATCTGATAACCACCTCGTTATCCGAAGGCGTTTTTTGATGGTCTGCAAAAGTCGAATGGCAGCCCACCCTATACAAGTAGAGCAAATCATCGAGGTGGATCACGAACGAGTGCCATTCCCCCACAGTGCACATCACGGTTTGGGATGACGTGTCTACCCCCTCGCGACGCCAAAGGCGGCGGCGCTCTTGCAACGCTGTCGGGCACTCTACGGCAACCATCAACTTTTGCCCCCACGACAGGGACGGCGCCTCTCCGGAAGCTAAGACGCGGCTGGTTCTTGCAACTCGAACTCTTCCTCCATCTGCGGAGAGGCGCTCATAAAACCGGTCGTCGGTCGCCGGGGTTTTGTTCCCAGATGTTCCCAAATTGGCATCGGGCCCACCGAAGCCGTTGGGCTAAGTAGTTCGAATTCAGGGGGTTAGTTTAAAAAGTGGTGAACCGGGGAGGACTCGAACCTCCAACCCGCTGATTAAGAGTCAGCTGCTCTACCATTG